>PMUK01000079.1 GCA_003166915.1 Candidatus Cybelea palsarum | reverse complement strand
ACGGGGCGCCGCGCGGCGTCGCTCACTGCACGGAGGTCGGCTGCACGCTAATCGGCGAGCATTGCCTTCGGGCGACGCACGCCGAAGCCAACGCGGTGGTGCAGGGCGCGCTGCACGGCGTCAGCCTGCAAGATGCCACGGCCTACTGCACGCACCAGCCCTGCGTGAACTGTTCGAAGCTGCTCATTAGCGCGGGCGTGACGAGAATCGTTTACGATCGGCCGTATCCCGACCCGGTCGGCAGTCAGTTGTTGGCCGAAGCCGGAGTGGCGCTGGTCGCGTTTTCCGCGCTCGAAGGAGTCCGCGGTTGAGCCGCCACTTGCTCACTGCGGGCACGATTTATGCCACGGCCTTTGCCATCGCGGCCGTGGTAAGCTTGCTGGCAACGCCGCTGGTCGCGCGGCTTGCCAATCGTCTGGGAATCGTCGACCGGGACGCCGGCGAACGGCGAATGCACGACACGCCAAAGCCGCGCGTGGGCGGAATTGCAGTCTTCTTCGGCTTCTCATTTGCGCTCTTCGCCGTTCTGGGAGTGTCGATGACGTCGCCGGTTCGGTTGCTGCCGGCGGCCGATCAGTTCGATGCGGTCCACCGGCTCGTGGGTCTGCTCTTTGGAAGCTTATTAATCGTCGGCGTCGGCGTCTGGGACGACGTGATGCAGATGCGCCCTCGGAACAAGCTCGTCGCGCAGATCGTCGTGGCATTGATCTCGATGTTGTACGGCTTCATCATTCCGGGCATCACCAATCCGTTCGACCACAATCCCGGCACCAACTGGATCGATTTTCCGTGGTGGGTGGGAGTTCCGATTACGCTCCTCTGGTACGTCGGCATGATGAACGCAATCAACTTTCTCGACGGCCTCGACGGTCTGCTTGCCGGCGTCGCCGCGATCTCGAGCGTCTTTCTCTTTGTCATCGCGGTGCTGCACGCAAACCCCGTCGTCGCGCTGGTCGTGATCGCGTTGGCCGGCGCGGCCCTCGGCTTTCTGCCCTATAACTTCAATCCCGCGCGAATCATCCTCGGCGATTCGGGATCGCTCTTCATCGGTTATGTGTTCGGTACGGTCTCGATCATCGGCGCGAGCAAGACCGCAATTGCCGTCAGCGTCGTCGTGCCGTTGCTCGTGCTGGCGCTCCCGGTGCTCGATACGGCGGCGGCCATCGTGCGTCGCGCCAGGAGCGGCAAACGCATCACCGAAGCGGATCGCGGCCATTTTCACCATCAGCTGATTTTCCGCTTCGGCCTCAACGTTCGCCAGGCGGTGCTCGTCCTCTATGCCGTCTGCTTGGCATTGGGCGCGGTGGCGCTCTTCTTCTCCGGCGAGTTCACGCACGTCTTTCGGCACGCAACGTAGCTAATGACGAACGCGTTACGTGTGATGAGTGTGTTCGGGACGCGCCCGGATACGATCAAGATGGCTCCCGTCGTACGCGCTTTGCAATCCCATCCGGATATCGTTGCGCGCGTTTGCGTTACCGCACAGCACCGCCAAATGCTCGACGATCTCCTCGAGTTCTTCGCGATTACACCAGACTACGATCTCAACGTGATGACCGAGGATCAAAGCCTCACGGAGATCACGACGCGCGTGTTGATCGGTATGGAACCGGCGCTGCGCGAGGCACGTCCCGACGTCGTTTTGGTTCACGGTGATACGACGACAAGTACGGCCGCGGCGCTCGCCGCGTTCTATCGACAGATTCCCGTGGGCCACGTCGAAGCCGGATTGCGCACGAGCAATCGTTGGCTGCCGTATCCCGAAGAGATGAATCGTCGCCTGACGGCGACGATTGCGACCTACCATTTCGCCCCGACCCTCTTGGCTCGGGAACACCTGCTCGCAGAGAACGTCGCGGCCGACGACGTCGTCGTGACCGGAAATACGGTCATCGACGCGTTTCTCGAGACGGCGGCACGCGACGATCTTTCCCTCCCTCCCCGGTGGACCGAGCTCGATTCAAGGGCGCCGGCGATTGTCGTGACCGCGCACCGCCGCGAGAACCACGACCATATGCGGGAGATCTGCGAGTCGTTGCGCGCTATTGCCGAGCTCCCGTCGAGGCCCCAGCTCTACTGGCCGGTGCATCCGTCGCCGCGCGTCGCGCCCATCGCGCGCGAAATCCTCGGGGGGATTCCCGGGGTCGTTTTGGTCGATCCGGTCGATTACGGCGAGATGGTCGCCGCCGTGAGAGGATCGGCGTTTGTTCTTACCGATTCGGGCGGTCTGCAAGAGGAAGCGCCGTGCATCGGCAAACCGGTGCTCGTTATGCGCGAGGAGACCGAACGCCCGGAGGGTTTGGCCGCGGGAACGCTCGCCCTCGTGGGTCACGACCGCGAGCGTATCGTCGGTGCGGCGCGCCGGTTGCTCGAGGACCGCAGTGCCTACGCGGCGATGGCCCACGCGCGTAATCCCTATGGAGATGGCCACGCGGCCTCGCGAATCGTGCGTTGGCTGGCCGCGCGTCTGCGAGGGGGGGAGTACCCCGAGCCCTTCGCGCAAGCGATCCCCGCGCAAGGCTCGTGAGAGCCATTCTGCCGGTGCTCTTTGCCGGTGGAAGTTTTGCCGGTGCGGCGATACTCGGGCTCCTGCTGGGAATCGTGGCGACCCAGCGACTGAACGTACCTTTGCTTGCTCCCGCCGGCTTGACGCTTGGGTTGATCGTCGGAGGCTACGCAGCGTTTGCGTTGCTGGCGAAGTCCATGGAATGATGCCGGCGACCGGCGGCGGGAAGGATATGGCTCTTGCGGCTTACTACCGTCTCAGATGGCGTGTGGCCGCCGGATCCTTCGCGGTTGCTGCGGTCGTCGCGCTGTTGCTGGTTCCGTTCGTTTGGTATGCCGGTCTCGCGCTCTTGATCGGAACCACGTGCGGGATTGCCAACATGCTTGCCATAATGCGGGGGAGCGAGCGACTGGTGGAAACGCGCAGCGCCGTCTTCTTTGGGTTAAGTAGTTTACCGCGGCTGGCGGCCTTTAGTATAGTAGCCGCGGCGTTAGCGGCCCGCGGACCGTGGTGGTCGCTCGGGCCATTTCTTGCCGGTTTCTTTATTCCGCTCGCCGCGTACGCCTGGAGTGCGCCGCGAGCCTTTCGACCGAAGCCTTAACGGACCAAACATCAGTGCACGAACAGATCGGCGAACATCACCTTTGGCAGCTTCCGGTGCTCGGACCGGTGCATGCCGACACCATTGTGACGACCTGGCTCGTCATGATCGTCGCTTTGCTTTTCTTCGGGTGGATCGGCGCCAGCTATCGGTCGCCATACGTCACGAAACGCCAAGCCGTTTTGGAAGCCGTTTTCAACTACATGGCGGACCTGGTTACGAGCGTTCTCGGAGAAGGCGGAGAACCGTTCGTGCCGTTTTTCGTCGCGCTCTTTCTCTTTATTTTCTTGCTCAACCAGTTCGGCATCGTGCCCCTCAAGGAGTTCGGTCTGCCGTTCGGAGGCTCGCCGACCGCCGATCTCAACACCGTCGTTCCGATGGCGCTCCTAGTTTTCTGCATGATTCAAATTGCGGCGTTCCGCAAGAAGGGGCTGGGATATCTCGGCCACGTCTTTAAGCCGTTCCCCATCCTTTTCCCGATAAACGTTCTGGACGAGATTCTTCGCCCGATAACGCTGGCCGCGCGACTCTTCTTCAACATCTTCGTCGGGGAGTTGCTCTTCATCATCGTATCGTCGATCATCCTCGCGCGGATCAGCATCGGAGCCTTCAATCTCTCATTCGGCGTGGCAGTCGTGCCTTTCCTGATCCAGTTTTTCAACTTTTTCGTTGGAACGATCCAAGCTTTCGTTTTTACGCTGCTGGCAATCGTCTATCTCTCGCTAGCGCTTGCCGACGAACATTAGAAAGGAACGTCCTTGAATCCAGAAGCATTAATCGCAGCCGCAGCACTGATCTGTTTCGGCATCATCATTTCAGGCGTGGCATTCGGGTCGGCCGTCGGTGACGGTACCGTCGCCGCAAAAGCCGTCGAAGCGATCTCTCGCCAGCCCGAGGCGCGGCCCAACATCTTTCTGTTCATGTTCCTGGGCGTCGGAGTGCTGGAGGCCGTGCCGTTTATCGCGATTGCCCTCTCGTTTTATATCCTGCTCGTGGTCGCGAAGGTTCCGGCAATCATTACCGCGTTGGTTAAATAGGCCGCATGTCGTTTTTGTCGATTTGGCCCCCAGGGACCATGGTCGTACAGCTGATCAACTTCGTGATCTTTTTCGCGATTTTGAATGTAGTTTTCTTACGACCGGTCTCGTCGGCGATTCGGCGGAGACGTCAGTATATCAATAGCCTGGTCTCAGATTACGACGAGCACCAAGCGGAGGCGCGGAGTCTACGCGAGCAGGCCGAGGCAGTTCGAGCTTCGGCACGGCTCAAAGCGGAGCAGCGCGTCGGGGCGGCGCGGGCTCAAGCGTCCAACGAGGCGGCGGAGCTGTCGACCCGCTATTCGCAACGGGTCCAAAGCGTCGTAGGGGACGCGCAGCAAACCGCGCAACGCGAGTTCGATGAAGCCCGCGGCGGCGAATCGGAGGCGGCGCGGAGAGTGGCGGACTTTATGCTCGATCGAGTTATTCCGGAGGCGTCGGGATGAACGAAGAACGGCTTTATCTCGAGATCTCGATCTGGAGTCAGGTCGCTTCGTCGATTCTCTTTCTCGGCGCGCTCGTTTTTGTCTGGAACAAGTGGATATTGCCTGTCGTTATGGCCGCGCAGGAGCGCAGCAACGCGCAGATCGCGGAATCGGAGCGCCATCGCGGCGAGGCTAAAGGTGCCCTTGGCGCTTTGCGCGAGGAGATCGACGGTGCGCGACGGGATGCCGAACTGATCGAGCAGCGAGCGGAGCTTCACGCCCAACGCGAGCGCGAGACGATCCTCAAAGACGCAACCGAGGCCGGCGAACGCGCCTTGCGCGATGCCGGCGGTGAGTTGGAGCGTGCGCGCGCGGCCGCCCACCTGCGGCTTCGCGACGAGCTCTTGGAGCGGGCGCTGCAAATAGCGCGTCACGACGCCGCGCGCCGCGTCGATCCGGCACTCGATTCGCGCCTGGTCGAGCGCTTCGTCGGCTCGCTGGAGGAGATCGCCGGTGGTTAACCGCACGCTAGCGCGCCGCTACGCAATCGCGGCGATTGGCGTTGCCGGGGAACGCGGCGTCGTCAAGCGCGTCGGCTCCGATTTAGCGACCGTCGCAGAGGCAATAGGCCGGCACGGATTAATCCACGATTTTTTCGTTGCGCCGGTAATCGACCGTCGCGAGAAAGAACGCGTTCTTTCGCAGGCCTTTGAAGAGCGAATCGATCCCGTCGCGCTCCATACGCTGCTACTTTTGGTGCGCAAACGTCGCGAGGCTTTGCTCGGCACGATCGTCGAGGAATATCTTGCGTTGGAGCGAGCCGCTCGCGGCGCGCAGACCCTGGCCTTGGAATCCGCAAGAGCGCTCGACGCTGCCGAATATCGGGATTTGATTGAGAGACTCGAGCGCCTCTACGGTAAAAAGTTCGAAGTCACGCAACGGGTCAACGCCGATCTCATCGGCGGCCTTCGCCTCCTGATGGGGGATCGCCGAATCGACGCGACCGTCGCCGGTCGCTTCGATGCTCTCGCCCGCCAACTCCACACAACGGCCCAAGAAAGTTGATGAATGATAAACGCTGACGAAATCGCCAGTATTCTCAAAACGCAGATCGAGCAGTTCAAGACCGAAATCCAAGAGGATGAGATTGGGACGGTCATCTCCGTCGGCGCGAACCTCGCTCGCGTCTATGGATTGCGCGGGGTGCGGTCCTCCGAGCTGGTCGAGTTTGCCAACGGGCTGCAGGGCGTCGCCCTGAATCTCGAAGAGGACAATGTCGGCGTCGTGATCATGGGCTCCGATTCCGAGATCAAAGAGGGCGATAGCGTGCGGCGGACGGGGCGCATCGCCTCCGTGCCGGTCGGCGATGCGATGCTCGGCCGGACCGTCAATCCATTGGGCCAGCCCATCGACGGCAAGGGCGAGATTGCAACGACGCGTTTCCGTACGATCGAGAACGTCGCGCCAACCGTCGTGCAGCGGCAACCCGTCAAGCAGCCGTTGCAGACCGGAATCCGCGTGATCGATGCCCTCATTCCCATTGGAAAGGGACAGCGCGAGCTCATTATCGGCGATCGTTCGACCGGAAAGACCGCCATGGCTATCGATGCGATCATCAATCAGAAGGGGCGCGACGTATGCTGCGTTTACGTCGCGATTGGACAGAAGAATTCGACGGTCGCCGCGCTCGCCCAAATTCTCGAGCAGAAGGGTGCGATGGCCTACACGACCATCGTCGCGGTCAGCCCGTCCGAAGCCGCGGCGCTTCGCTGGCTGGCGCCGTTTGCCGGCTGCGCGATGGCCGAGGAGTTCATGTATGCCGGCAAAGACGTTCTGATCGTCTACGACGACCTCACTAAGCACGCTCAATCATACCGCGAGATGTCGCTGTTGTTGCGCCGGCCGCCGGGACGTGAGGCGTACCCGGGCGACGTCTTTTATTTGCATTCACGGCTGCTGGAGCGCGCGGCAAAGCTCTCCGACGAGATGGGCGGCGGCTCGATGACGGCGCTTCCGGTGATCGAGACGCAGGCAGGCGACTTTTCCGCGTACATTCCAACCAACGTCATCTCCATCACCGACGGCCAAATCTACTTGACGCCGCAGCTCTTCTTCCAAGGAATCCGGCCGGCGGTCGATATCGGTCTCTCCGTCTCGCGAGTCGGCGGGGCGGCGCAGACGAAGGCGATGAAATCCGTAGCCGGCCAGCTGAAACTCGAGCTGGCGCAATATCGCGATCTCGCCGCGTTTGCCAAGCTCTCGAGCGATCTCGACAAGGTGACGCAAAATCAACTCGCGCGCGGAGAGAAGCTCACCGAACTGCTCAAACAGCCGCAGTATCAACCGCAGGCGATCGAAGAGCAGGTCGCGATCATCTATGCCGCGACCAACGGATTCGCAGGCGACGTTCCGACCGTTCGACTCGCCGGCTGGGCCTCGGGTCTAATCGACTTCTTGCGCGCGGATCATCCGCAGATTCTTACATCCATCGCGGAGAGCGGCGCACTGTCGGACGACACTCGCAAGCAACTCGACGCAGCGTTGGCAGAGTTCAACAAGAGCTTCTAGGAAATGCCGTCGGTACGAGATCTGCGCGACCGCATCCGGTCGCTCAAGAATACTCAACAGATCACCAAAGCGATGAAGCAGGTCGCTGCGGCAAAGATTCGGCGTGCCGAAGAGGCTCGCAAGCGCGCTCGTCCTTACGCAGACGCGCTCGCGGAGATGCTTGCGGACTTGATGGCGGCCGTTTCGTCCGTCGATCACCCATTCATGAAGCCGGGAAACGAGAGCGCCCCCGCCGGCATCGTTCTCATGAGCGCCGACAAGGGGCTCGCCGGCGCCTTCAACTCCAACGTCATTCACGCAGGCGAGACCTTCGCCCGCGGTCGCAGCGGCGTTCGTTACTATACGGTTGGCGTCAAGGCGCGTAACGCCGTGCGACGGATGGGCGTCTCGGAGCATCCAACCTGGCCGCTCGGCGCGTCAAAGATCGTCACGGCGCGCGAGGTAGCCAATCGTGTAGCCGAGGACTTCGTCCACGGCACCATCTCCGAGATCGTCGTGGTATCGCAGAAGCTCGTATCGATGATGTCGCAGCGCCCCGAGACGCGTAAGCTGGTGCCGGTGCTCGCCGAAGATCTGAAGGCTTTCGCCGGTACCGACACGGATCAACCCGCCGCCGCTCGCGGTGCGGTAGAGTTTTCCCCTTCGCCGGAGTTCGTGCTCTCGCGATTGCTTCCGAAGTATCTCGAGTTCACGCTTTACTCGGCGATGCTCGAAACCGATGCCGCGTTCTTTGCCGCGCAGCTCGTGGCAATGACCAACGCCACCGACAACGCGTCGAAACTGATCGACGAGCTGACGATCGCCATGAACAACGCCCGCCAAGCCGCAATTACAAAGGAACTGCTAGAGATCGTCGGCGGCGCGGAGGCCTTGGGCGTTGAGTGAGCTCTTGGAGCGCGAGAGGCACACGCCGGTGCTCCGGGGCGTACGAGGGAGGAGCGAAGCCAGGATGGCGAGAGCGACGACGAGTCGAGCAGCTTTTTCGCTGGATGCGAAAAAGCGGGCGTCCCCGGGGCGCCGGTGCGTGCCTCTCGCGCTCCAAGAGTCACTCTACGCGCTCACCTCGACGTAGTTTCTAGAAGACGTACTATCTTAGCAAGGAACGTGTAACAAGAATGGCTGATACCGGAAAAATCTCGCAAGTGCTCGGCAACGTCGTCGACGTCGAGTTTACGGCGGAGACGCTGCCCAACATTCGCGACGCCCTGGTGGTCGTGGTAAACGAAGACTCACGCAACGCAGGCAATGGAGCGGCCGCTGCGCGCGAGCTGACGCTCGAAGTGCAGGACGAGCTCGGCGATAACCAGGTGCGATGTCTGGCGCTGGGTTCGACCGACGGTCTCGTGCGGGGAGCGGCGGTGCGTAGTACGGGCGGACCGATTCTCGTCCCCGTCGGTGAAGGAACGCTCGGCCGCCTTTTCAACGTGCTCGGCAAAACGATCGACAGCGACGCTCCGGTCAAAGCCGCGGCGTATTGGCCCATCCACCGGCCCGCGCCCGAGCTCAAATACCAGGAGCCGACGGCCCGCATCTTCGAGACCGGGATCAAAGTCGTGGATTTGATGGCGCCCTACACGCGCGGCGGAAAAGTTGGCCTCTTCGGTGGCGCGGGAGTCGGTAAGACGGTGCTGATTCAAGAGCTGATTCGTAATATCGCGTACGTTCATAAAGGCTTTTCGGTGTTCACCGGCGTCGGCGAGCGAACGCGCGAGGGCAACGACCTATGGCTCGAGATGAAAGAATCCGGAGTCCTCGAGCAAACGACGCTGGTCTTCGGACAGATGGACGAGCCGCCCGGCGTGCGCTTTCGCGTGGCGCAGACCGGCGTAACGATGGCGGAGTACTTTCGCGACGAGCTCGGCGCAGACGTGTTGCTCTTTATCGACAATATCTTTCGTTATATGCAGGCGGGTTCGGAAGTCTCGGCGCTCATGGGGCGCATGCCATCCGCGGTCGGATATCAGCCCACCCTCGGCACCGACATGGGAATACTCGAAGAGCGCATCACGTCTACGCGCAAAGGTTCGATTACATCGGTTCAGGCGGTCTACGTGCCGGCCGACGACTACACCGATCCCGCGGTCGCCACGACCTTCGCGCACCTCGATGCGACGACCGCGCTTTCGCGTCCGATCTCGGAGCTGGGCATCTATCCGGCAGTGGATCCGTTGGCGTCGACGTCGCGCATCTTGGATCCGCAGATCATCGGCGACGAGCACTACGAAGTCGCGCGCGGCGTGCAGGAAGTTCTTCAGCGCTACAAAGACTTGCAGGATATCATTGCGATTCTCGGCGTCGAAGAGCTTTCAGAAGACGACAAGATCACGGTAGCGCGGGCGCGGCGCATTCAGCGATTCTTCTCGCAGCCGTTTTTCGTTGCCGAGCAGTTTACCGGGCGCTCCGGGAAATACGTCAAACTGCCAGAGACGATCGCGTCGTTCAAGGAAATCCTCGAAGGCAAGGTCGACGATCTGCCGGAGGGCGCATTCTTCTATGCCGGCACGATCGACGAAGTGAAAGAGAACGCGCAGCGCATGGCTCATGGCTGACGGCATCGCGTTCAAGCTGGTGACGCCGGCTCGAGTCGTCTTCGACGGCGATGCGACGCTGGTTATCGCGGTGACGACCGAAGGTGAGGAAGGCATCCTTCCCAAGCACGCGCCGTTCCTCGCAGCGCTAAAACCGGGGATCTTGCGAGCAAACCTTGTCAAGAATGGCGCGAGTTCGCGTCTCGAGCTCGCCACGAGCGAGGGGTTTATGCAGGCGCTGCCCGATCGCGTAACCGTACTGGTCGACGAGGCGCTGGCGTTCGACGACGTCGTCGTCGCGGAGGCGCGGGAGCGGCTGGCCGCGGCGACGGAGCGACAAAAGGGTGCCGCGGGCGGCAGCGATGCTTATGCGCGCGAGCAGGCCGCCATTGATTTTGCGAGCGCGCAACTGCGATTGACGGGCCATCGGTAGGCGAGTTAGCAGGCTACGCGAACGGTAGATTCCCATATGCTCGATCGCCTCGAAACGACGCTCAGAGTACGGGGCGGCGCGCGCTTGGAAGGTTCGGTTGCAACGCACGGCGCGAAGAATGCCGCGCTGCCGATTATGGCCGCGGCTCTGCTGGCACGAGGCACCGTAACGCTCCACCGCGTGCCGCACATCACCGACGTCTCGGTGATGTGGTCGTTGCTGGAAGCCTTGGGCGCCCGCATTCGCTACGAAGACAAGAACACGGTGACGATCGACGCAAGCAACGTTGCGTCCTATCGCGCGCCGTACGCGCTCGTGCGTAAGCTCGCCGCTTCGTTCGACATCGTCGGCGCGCTCCTGGGACGCTTCGGGCGAGCCGAGGTTCCGCTTCCCGGCGGTTGCGTGTTGGGTACGCGCGCGACGGACATGCACGAGCAAGCCTTCGTGGCTTTGGGATGCGACGTGCATAACGCGCACGGTTATCTCATCGCCGCATCGCGAGGTTCAAGGTTATCAGGCGCCGCCATCGAGTTCCGCATGCCAAGCGTAGGTGCCACCAAGAACGCAATGCTTGCCGCGGTATTGGCCGATGGAACGACGACGTTAAAAAACGTCGCGATGGAACCCGAAGTCGTGGACCTCGCGAACTTTCTGGTCGCGATGGGAGCGCGGATTGCAGGTCAGGGGACCGATACGATCGCCATTGAGGGCGTCCGCGAGCTGCACGGCGTCGAGTACGAGATCATCGCGGACCGCGTCGTGACCGGCACGCTCTTGCTGGCGGGCTCGGTAACTCGGGGCGACGTGACGGTGACCGGCTGCCGGCCGGATCACTTGCGAGCCCTAACCGATAAGCTGGTGGAATGCGGAGTCGTCACCGTTACAGGCGACGACTGGATCAGGGTGAAGGCCGATGGCATTACCGGCGGGACGGACATTCTTACGGCTCCATACCCGGGTTTTCCGACCGATCTCCAACCGCAAATGGTTGGCTTTCTCTGTACCTGTCCGGGCACCAGCGTCGTCGAGGAGTCAATCTTCAACGCTCGCTTTTCGTACGTCAACGAGCTAGCCCGTATGGGAGCCGAGGTCAAAGTAACGATGGAAAGTAATGCTGCCGTCATCAAAGGTCCCAAGCAGCTTTCCGGGGCACCGGTGGAAGCACCGGACATTCGCGCCGGTGCGGGTCTCGTAGTCGCCGCCCTCGCAGCCGCGGGCGAAACCGAAATCATTGGGCTGGAATATATCGATCGCGGCTACGACCGTTTGGAAGAGATGCTTTCGGAGCTGGGCGGCCAGGTGCAGCGCAGCAGCGGTGTGACGCCGCTCGTCGAGCCGGCGGGATTCTTTGAAACGAGCGAATACCCGCGAGTTTCGGCGAGCTAACGCTTTCTTAGAGTAGGAGTCAGTTCTTGGAAATCGGCATCGACCTCGGTACGGCTAACGTCTTGGTTTACGTCAAAGGAAAGGGCATCGTCTTGCGCGAGCCCTCCGTCGTCGCCAAAGACATGAACACGGGCAGGGTATTGGCCGTCGGCGAGGAGGCGCGGCAAATGCTCGGCAGAACGCCTGCGCATATTATGGCGATTCGGCCGTTGCGCGACGGCGTCATCGCAGATTTCGAAGTGACCGAAGCGATGCTTTCATACTTCATCAAGAAAGTCATGAAGGGCCGTTCGTGGTGGTCGTCGATCGCCAAACCCAAACCCCACGTGACGATCTGCGTACCTGCAGAGATCACGAGCGTAGAGGAACGCGCGGTCAAGGATGCCGCGAAGCTGGCCGGCGCGCGCGATGTTGAGATCATCGAAGAGCCGATGGCTGCAGCCGTCGGAGCGGGTCTTCCAATTGATGGGCCTTCCGGCAGCATGGTCCTCGATATCGGCGGCGGAACAACCGACGTCGCCGTGATTTGCCTCGGCGGCATCGTCGTGTCGCAGTCGCTTCGCGTGGCCGGCAATAAGATGGACGAAGGCATCGTGCGGTTTATCCGCCGCGTCTACAACCTAATGATCGGGGAGCGCACCGCCGAGGAGATCAAAATCAAGATCGGCTCCGCCTACAAGCTCGAGCAGGAGCTGGCGATGGAGATTCGCGGTCGCGACCTCATCAACGGTCTGCCGAAGACAGTGAAGATCACGAGCGAGGAGGTACGCGACGCGCTCTCCGAGCCCATCGCCGCCATCGTTGAGGCGGTCAAATCGGTGCTGGAGAAAACGCCTCCGGAGCTTGCCTCCGACATCATCGATCGCGGCATCATCTTGACGGGGGGTGGAGCGCTCTTGCGCGGCCTAGACAAGCTGCTCTCCGACGTGACGGGAGTGCCGGCGATCGTCGCAGACGATCCGCTTTCGTGCGTCGCCATCGGCACGGGCGCGCGAGTGCGCGTTTAGGCGCCTGCGGACCCGTGGCACAGCGAAGACTCGGGTCGACGAGGAATGATGAGGCAATGGCTCTGGATTGCGTGGGGCACGTCATCGATGCGTCGGCCGCGCGGATTGAGGACGTTGCCGAAGAGGTCGCGCGTGCGGTCTTCTCCGGCGGGACGGTTATCTTACCCAACGACACGAGTTATTTCATCGGCTGCGATCCCTACGATTCGGCCGCGATCGACCGTGTTTATGCGGCCAAAGGGCGACCGGACAGCCGGCCGTTAACGATGCATGTAGCGTCGGCACAGGAGTTTCTCGAATACGCATTTGAGAATCCGCTGGCGGCGACCGTCGCCAAGCGGCTGCTTCCCGGTCCCCTGATCGTACTGATTCGCAAACCGGCCTTTATCAGCGATGAACTGGCCGCAGGCTTGCACACGCTCGCTTTCCGTGTGCCGGACGAGCCCTTCGCGCGTGCGCTGCTCGAACGTTGCGGGCCGATTGCCGGCACGACCGCCATCTTTCCGGGAGGCCCCCCATATCTCGGCGATGACGATGCCTCGATGCTTCCGCCCGCGGATCTGCTCGTCGCGCACGGGCCGGTTCCGTACGCCGTCGAATCCTCCATCATCGATATTTCGGGCGCGCGTCCTCGGCTGCTGCGCGAAGGCGCCGTTTCGGAGAGCCGCTTCGCAGCGCTTCTTGGACCGATTGAGCGTCCTTCGGTAAAGGTACGTAGGCAACTATTATGATTCGCCTTCTCGCGCTGCTCGTTGGGACGCTGGCGCTCGTCGCACTCGCCAAGCCTTCCTCACCCTCGCAGCAGCCCAGCGTCTCGCCATCGCAGCAGCCGAGCGTGTCGCCGTCGCCGCCGCTGCATTCTCTGAGGTCGCCGAATGCGAGCCCCTCGCCGAGCTCGGCCCCTGCAGCCTTCGATCTCGGCGTTTGGACCGTTCACGCCAGCTCACTCAACGCAAACTTTAAAACGGGCGATTTCAACACGCCGGCCAAGGTCGTCATGACGCGTGTTGGCGGCGACGTTACCGCGGATCGCGCCAACGGCAACTACAAAAAACAAGTGCTCTATCTCGACGGCCACGTGGTGATGCACGATTCGCAAGGCGGCGCCGGGAGCCTGACGGACAGTGGTGGCGGGTCTCATCCGTCGAGCCCCTCGACGCTTACGGCCGATAAAGCGCAGATCGACGGAACGGCGAAAGTATACAGGGCCATCGGAAACGTTCATTACGTGCAAGCCGATACCAACGTTACCGCCGACAACGGTACGTTGGACGACCAAGCACATACCTTGCTTCTGCAAGGCGCCGTGCATATTGTTGCGGGGACGCGAAAGATGAGCGCCGGCAGAGTGTTGTACAACACGCAAACCGGAGATGCTCACGCCGAAAAAGACGTTACGATGCAGTTTCCCAGCGAGTTTCATCGGAAGTTGGCGACGCCGAAGCCGCTCAAAGTGCCTGCCCCACCCTAAAGGCGGGGACATGCTCTTCGATTTTCAGGCAATAGTCATGCCGTTAGCCGCGCGAATGCGGCCCCGCACGCTCGACGAGTTCGTCGGACAGCGCGAATTGCTAGGACCCGGGCGCGCGTTGCGCGCGGCGATCGAACGCGACGCCGTACCGTCTATGATCTTGTGGGGCCCGCCGGGCAGCGGCAAGACGACGCTGGCCGAAATCATCGCCGGTCGTACCGGCGCCCACTTCGAGCGAATGTCGGCCGTAAGCGCCGGCGTCAGCGACCTGCGGCGCGTTCTGGGCGACGCGAGAGTTCGGCGACGCTCCGGAAAACCGACGATCCTCTTTATCGACGAAATTCATCGGTTCAACAAGGCGCAACAGGACGTCGTATTGCCCTTCGTCGAGGACGGCACCGTCACGCTGATCGGCGCCACGACGGAAAACCCGTCGTTTGAGGTCAACTCGGCCTTGCTCTCACGAGCTCGAGTCTTTGTGCTTGACGCGCTCTCCGATGAGGAGGTCGGAACGATCGTCGATGTCGCGCTGCGCGACGCAGAGCGCGGCCTGGGCGCGAAGGAGCTTCGAATCGATGAGGAGGCTCGAGCGCTGTTGGTTGGCCTTGCAAATGGCGACGGGCGCGCGGCTCTGAGCTCGCTCGAGCTCGCTGCCGCTTCTGCGCGCGGGGAGCCGCCGCACATCGACGTGGAGGTAGTGCGCGAAGCGATGCAGCGCCGCAACGCCCGGTACGACAAGGGCGGCGAGATGCACTACGATACGATCAGCGCGCTGATCAAATCCGTTCGCGCAAGCGATGCGGGCGCGTCGCTCTACTGGCTCGCGCGTCTGATCGACGGCGGCGAAGACCCGCTTTTTATCGCGCGAAGATTGGTGATTTTGGCGTCGGAAGACATCGGGCTTGCAGATTCCAGCGCGCTGCAAGTGGCCGTTGCGGCGCAGCAGGCGGTGCACTTTGTCGGGATGCCCGAGGGCTTCTTTCCCCTGGCTCACGCGACGCTCTACCTTGCGACGGCCCCAAAAAGCAACAGTGTCGGCTCGAGCTACAGCGCCGCTATGGCCGACGTTTTGGAAACGCGCAACGATCCCGTCCCTCTGCACTTGCGTAACGCGCCGACTCGGTTGATGCGTCAGCTCCGCTACGGCGAGGGGTACCACTACGCGCACGACGACTACGACGTCGAGCAACTCAACCTGCCGCCGAGTTTAGCCGATCGGAGGTATTACGTTCCGAGGGAGCAGGGGGACGAACGGATCATCGCGGAGCGCGAGGCAGAAAAAAGAAGGCGGTCCGAGTGATACCCGAACCGCCAGTTTCCCGTTGCTACTTCTCGGAGTTGTGCGTTGGAGCTTCGCACAAGCCAATAATAGTACGGCATACTTGGAGCATTCTGTGAATTCAATTCGAATTTATTTGGACCACGCAGCCACGACACCGGTGCGCAGCGAGGTCGCGGATGCGATGCGCGAGGCCGCCGACCAATGCAATTTTAACCCAAGTTCTCTGCATTTCGAGGGACGGCGGGCGCGCGCCGCGCTGGACGCCGCGCGCGATTGCGTCGCCGCGGCGATCGGCGCGACCCGCGCCGAGATCCTGTTCACATCCGGCGGAACCGAAGCGAATAATTTGGCGTTGCTCGGCGCGACGCGAGGGCTCACCCATCCGGCGCACGTCGTGGCCTCCGCGATCGAGCATCGCGCCGTCCTCGCGGCTCTGGACCGGCTGCGAGAAGACGGATTCGAAACGAGTTTGGTGCCGGTCGATCGCCAGGGCCGAGTCGACCCGGCGGAGTTCGAGCGATCGCTCCGGCCCCAAACCACTCTGGCCTCGATCATGTACGCGAACAACGAGGTGGGAACCGTGCAGCCGATCGCCGAGCTTGCGGAGATCGCCCGCCGCCGCGGCGTTCTCTTTCACACCGATGCGGTAGCGGCTCCAAGCTGGCTGCCGATCGACGTGCCAGCACTTGGAGTCGATTTTCTCTCGATCTCGGCGCATAAGTTTTACGGTCCCAAGGGCGTCGGGCTGCTCTACGTCCGCCGTGGAGTTCCCCTTACCCCGGTCATCGTCGGCGGGGGGCAAGAGTCGGGCCGGCGCTCCGGTACGGAGAACGTGCCGGGCATCGTGGGCATGGCGCGAGCCCTCGAGCTGGCCGTCGCCGAACGCCCCCAGGCTGCCGGGAATGTGGCGGCCCTGCGAGACCGCTTGGAAGCTGGGATCCGGTCGCGGGTGGCCGGCGTCAGCGTTAACGGCGGCGATGCCCCGAGGCTCGCCAACTGTAGCAACCTGAGTTTCGCAGGCGTCGACCCGGCGGCGCTCATCATCGCGCTCGACCTCGCGGGAGTCTCCGCCTCGGCAGGGAGCGCTTGCACGTCGGGTGCGCTCGAGCCAAGCCACGTATTGGCTGCCATGGCTTGGAAGGAGGCGAGCCCCGCGAGCGGAGTTCGGTTCTCTCTCGGCACGGCGACGACGCCGGCCGACATCGAGCGCGTTCTCGGCATTCTCCCGGCCGTGGTTGCGGATTTGAGGGCTTCGGGCCCCCCGGTCACAATCGCGGGGGGAATGGGTAGACTCGAAACGAACCGCGCGCGGCTGGAGGCAGGAGCTTGAACGGAACGGAGTATGGTCCACTCATCCTTGACGTCCTTGCGGGCTTGGGCATTCTGCTGGTCGGCATTGGGATTTTTATCGCAGCGCTGGCGCTTGCTAAAACGCTGGGCCGATTACGGACGACACTGGACGAGGTGGACAAGCAACTCGAAAACATCGGCACGCCCGTCAGCAACACGCTGGCGCACATCGACGAAGTGACAAAATCTATCGAGGAAACGGTAGGTACTCTTTCGCGCACTGCCGACCTTACCAAAAGCGCCGTTACGCCCGCCATCATCAACGTCGGCGCGGCAATTGGCGGCATCAGCGCCGGTTTACGACGGTTGGTTACGGGAAAGACTAAATAACTAGGGAGTAATTCAATTATGGGCAAAGACAGTGGCGGGGGTCGATTCTTCGCCGGTTTTCTCATCGGTGCGGTTGCTGGTGTGGCCGCCGCCACATTTTTGACGCAAGACGAGGCGCGCGATCGCCTCGCCGGCAAGGCTCGCGAGGCGGGAAACTTTGCAATGGACGCGACCGGCGACCTTCGTGAGAAGGTTGGCGACGTTACGTCGCAATGGCAGTCGAGCGTATCGGATCTATACGAACGGGGCCGGCAAGTCGTCGAGAGCGCCCGGTCGAATCTCGATGCCGCCGTTGCCGAGGGGCAGACGACGGCGCAAGAGACTCGCGACGAACTCCAACGGAAGGCGGAGGGATAGCGATTTGGACATCAAGGTGAACGTGCGGGAGGCTCCCGGCGATTGTTACGTGGTTGACCTTAGCGGCGAAATCGACGTCTACACGTCACCAAAGGTGAAAGACGCAATCGGGGAACTGATCGACCGGGGCGTCTACTTTCTCGTCATCAATCTGGAGAAAGTACGCTATATCGATTCCACGGGTCTGGGCGTCTTGATCGGTGGGCTCAAGCGCGTGCGCGAGCACGGCGGATCGGTCAATCTCGTATGCACCAATCCGCAGATTAAGAAGATCTTCGACATAACGGGGTTGGTCAAGATCTTCGGTATCTTTGAAAGCGAAGACGCGGCGATGAAAGCGTTGGTATGAATCCAGCCGTCGAGCATTCCCATAAAGAGCTCGTCGAACTGCGCATTCCTTCTCGACCCGAATGGGTCGCACTAGCCCGCCTCGCCGCCGCCACCGTTGCCAACCGCCTGCGCTTTCCGATCGAGGAGATCGAAGATGTGAAGCTAGCCGTCGCGGAGGCGTGCACGGCCGTCATTCAGCATGATGGACACGGCGAATTCATCGACGTGACCTGCGAGGCGCTCTCCGATTTGTTACGCATTCGCGTGCGCGACAGCGGGCGTCACGGCGTCGCGCGAGCGCAAGCGCCGAACATGAACTTCGATGAAGCTCGCATCGCCGGGCTTGGCGTTTTCCTGATTCGGACGTTGATGGACGAAGTTAGCTACGACGTCAGTCCGCAAGGGACGGATCTGCTGATGGTCAAGAGGTTGACCGGCGCGACGGACCACTAGGCCACTAGTGCAAGAACGGGAGCAAGCGCGACGCGACCGCGAGCGGACCCGCGCCCTCTTCGGGCGCTTCATCGAGCGGCGCGAGCGGTACTCGCAACACGACCAGACCCCGGATTCCCAATACGAACGACTGCGCGACGAGCTCGCCGTCGTTCATCTCAATCTCGTTCGCTTTCTCGCAGTGAGATTTGCCAATCGCGGAGAGCCGCTCGACGACTTGGTACAAGTCGGAACCGTCGGACTGCTCAAAGCGATCGACCGTTTCGATCTCGAACGCGGCGTCGAGTTCACGACCTACGCGACGCCGACGATCGTCGGCGAGATTAAGCGATACTTTCGCGACAAGGGCTGGGCGGTGAAGGTGCCTCGCCGCCTGCAAGAGCTCAATCTCGCCGTCAACCGCGCGAGCGATAAGCTCTCGATATCGCTTGGTCGCAGCCCGACGGTAACCGAATTGGCCGAGCACCTCCGAGCGGGTGAAGACGAGATTTTGGAGGCCCAGGAACTGGGTCAGGCTTATAACCTCCTCTCGCTCGATAGCGAAATCTCGGGCGAGACCGATAAAAAGTCGCAGACGCTCGCGGACACCGTCGGCATCGCCGACGCCGGCCTCGAGCTCCTCGAAGACCGCGCGAATCTCGAACGGGCCTTTCGGGTCCTCACCGGCCGAGAGCGCGTGATCATCTACCTTCGCTTTTACGAGTCGGTCTCGCAGACGGAGATCGCCAAGCGCCTCAACGTCTCGCAGATGCACGTCTCGCGCCTGCAGGCCAAGGCGCTGGACAAGCTCCGCGCGGTTCTAGCGGAATAGGCGCGTCGGGGTCGAGGCGTCGATGCATTTGACATGACGCCTCGGAGACGCTCGTCGCTCCGCCTCCAGGCTCCGCTCCTGCTGCGCGGCCTCCTCGGCATCACGTCAAACGCATCGACGCCTCGAACCGCGGCGGTTTATAGTATGCAAAATGAAG
>PMUK01000012.1 GCA_003166915.1 Candidatus Cybelea palsarum | reverse complement strand
GCTACGTGCCAACAGGTACTGATTCACGCAAGTATCCAGTGTCGCCGATCAACGCCCGACGGTCCAGCAAGGTATTGAAGTTCTGACAGCTTACTTCCGCGAGGTGCACACAGGCAAAGCAGGCGCCCTTCCGCTCAGCGCAAGCTGGATCGTACATACAAGAGCTGATGGTGTTGACAAACGAGTCGACTACACTCCGTAGATGTCTCTGCACCATCCGTTCGATGCCTCCCATAGAGATACCAGCCCCGACAAGCTCATAAACCGCGAACGCTCCAGCTGCTGGGAATAGGTATTCTGCCATTGAATTTGAGTCTAGCCCAGACCACTCGCCAACCGCTTTCACAAAGCCATGCGCAAACGTATGCACGATCTTTTCTATCATTTCTGCGCCTGGTTCACCCGTGGCAACAATAGTCGCGAGCCTTGCCCGAGCGCGCTTTTGGTCTAGCTCAGCGACTCCAATGCAACTCAGCAACTTTGTTGGAGATAGTTGCACAATGATAGCGTCGGATTCGTTTTCGCTGCCGAACATCACATGCTTATCGCCATCGCGACCAAAGCCAACGATTGCCGCTTCTCCGGTATCACTGCCTCCTCGTGAGAACCCGTATACAACAATCGATGTCGGAAACTTTGGCGAGAAGAGTAGCGATTCAACTCCCACGGCTGACAAGGCCTGCTCAATAACTAGTCGCAGCGCCACGTCTGAAACCTTATCTTGCCAGGGAGTGAAGCCAACACCACGCCGAGCAACGACAAAGTCAAGTACGCGATCACCGACCAGACTATGAACTGACTCGTCGAAGTAGCGCCTGGCATGCTCTTGAAGGTTTCCCGCGGCCGACCTCTTGCGATCAAGCTCCTCTCGAAGCTGCTTCGCGAGCGACGGATTGTCTTTTTCAAGAGACCTTGCCAGCGTAGACATTGCCTCTTCTTGAGTTTGCATCTCCTCCTCCGCAAGCATTTCCTGCTCGCCGATTCCAAGGAAAGCCGTCAACGCTGCGGCAGTCGCATTGGCGCCCTCGACGAATAGTCGCCGCTCCTTTACGGGAAAGTCAATAATCTGCTCTTTGAGCGGGCGAAAGACGTGGCTCGAACGATAGAGGTCCGGGCGCAGCGATGTCTTTGGATACGTACCGCAATCGCATCTGCGAGTAAGCGGCCTGGATATCGTTTGGTTGCAGCCCTCAGCACGGCAAATCCATCTCCATTCCGCCGTTGACAGGCTGCCGCGATCGTCTAGAGCCATGTTGCCTCTGCCGTGCTTCGGACAGTTCGGGACCTCAAGAGATCGCAGGGTACCGCATTCGTGAAACAAGATCTGTTGCAGCTGTGACAACCGCTTCTTGCAAACAGGACATTTCCTCAAACGCGGACCCGAGCCGTCCTCACTTAGCGGAAACACACGCTTGCAGCCCAACCTACACTGCAATAGGAGAGGAAACACGCGTCCAACTACTTGCATCGGTCTTTTTATGGTCCAGGAGGCGGGGTCACGCCGGCTTCGCTCATCGAAGTTCACAACGCTATTACCGCTGACCAAAGCAGCATCAACCCGTGCATTAACGCGCGCCAAAAGCGTCACGCGGTCGAGACGCTCTAGGCGGTCACCGTCGACCCGATCGACCTTGCACACCACGCGATAGGTTTCGTGATCGAACGCCTTGCCAGGCAGATAATTGAACAATATTTGCGAGGACGAGCGTTCCATCAGTCTGCCTCCACGTACCACATGTTAGGTCCAAGAATATCGACGTTGAAACTCTCCTCCACGTCGCGCAGACTTTGCATAGGTTCCGGCGACATGCAGTGTCCGAATCCCGTTTTGCTATCGACGATTCGTGCTCGTTCTAGACCTTCACGTATAAGTCGCTCAAGGTGGCTTTCAACGCGCTCTCGGTCCGCCGGTTCTACATCCAAGGCGTTCGCCAAGGCCTTAACGATGTCACCGACGACGAGGGCTCGCTGATCGAAAGCCTTCAGGACCTCCTTGGCGAGCCACAATGACTTGTGACTTGCTCCAGCCCAGCGGCTGCCATATAAGGCGAAGATCGCCGCCATGACCAAGCCCGGCGCCGTGAAGTATAGCCCACGACTCGCCCATCGGTTAAGTGGGACCGGTTCGACCAGTCGATTCGCGAACTCATGATACTTCAAAAAGCGCTGGTAGTGGCTGCGCTCGCGTTCCTTGTGCGCCTGATAGACGACAAAAACGCAGCCGCACACGAGTCGTCCAACGCGACTACTTGATTGTATGTATTCCGCCGCAGAAAAGGGCATACCAAAAAAATTCATTACGTTGAGGCGATCGACATCTACTCCATGCGAAATCATACTCGTCGCGGTTATCGAAGACAATCGCGCGCTAACATCCTCGGGCGGGCTCTCGAGCTCTGCTAATATTGCCGTATNNAACTTCTCGCAAGCCGCGCCGCACCAGATAGGGGTTCACCTGCGAATCGATGCTGCCGTCCACCCTATCCTGGTCAACCCTGCGAAGTGTGTAAGTGACCACGACTTCGTAAAAATCCAGCAGCTCATCAAGATTGGCGTCGTCGACAACGTTCTGCCCAATGCTGCGTAACCGAAGGCCCTGCAAAAGTTCGTGTTCGATTTGCATCAACTGCATCAGGGCGTTGATGTGAGTTAGCCTCCTCGGCATTATGCCGACGAATACGCGCTGATCGTAGTCCTGAATGTCGGCATAGAACGACGACGAAAGCGTCCGCCCCATAGCCGGGAATTGGCGACTCTCGCGAGCATATAGCGCCTTTGCCTGGCGCTCATGGTCCTGAATCGTCGCGGTTGATGCGATAACTTTAATAGGCGCAATTCCGTACTTCTCGACGACCGCATGAGCCACTGTCTCATAGTGTGACGCCACCACGCCGAGTTCTTCGCGCAACAGATGTAACTCGTCTTGAATTTCAATTGCTGGAGCTGGATCAAAGAGTTGAACACCTGTTACACTCCCTGTGCAACCATACACCGAGCATTTTCCACCAGACCCGTACCCGTGAAGGGAACAGCACGTGTCAACGTATCCAAGGAGTTGTCGCCAACGAATATTTTGCCCCACGAGCGCTAACTTGTCCACAGTGCCCACCAGGACCGTCGGTAGATACCTATAAGCCTCGTCGTCGATAACGTAAAGCGGCAGGTCTTTTTTGCATGCCTGGTTCGTACAATAGTGCACGAGGCGGTCGCCGCTATCGATTTTGATGTCGACTGACTGCTCATGACAGAACGGACAGTCAGCGACCACTCGATGACGACGAATCCAGTCAGCTCGCTTTTCGAAAGTAAGCTTTAGCTGTTCTCGTATCTGCTGGATATCCGACTCCGTGAGTTTGTTTTTTGTCGCATTGCTTCCAACTAAGAAGCCAACGCTAAACGGATCACCCTTAAAGTCCGGATCCTCGGCGCGCACTTGCTCGGCGCACGATACTGCTTCAATGACGCGCTGCATCTGCTGTAAACTCAGGAGCCGTAGCGGAAATCGCATCATTGCAGTTACGCCCGTCTTTTTGCCTCGGAGCCGATCGAAGAAGGCTTGCCACAACATGATTGCTAGGTAAGCCTCGGTCTTACCGCCCCCCGTAGGGAACCACAGGATGTCCACAACACGAAGGTCCTCGTAGTCTCCCGACGCGCGCCCCGCTAGACCCCCTACCACCGAAACGATAAAGACGATCTGGAACCGGCGCCACGTGGCTTTCCCCGTGGTATCGCGAACTCTCCAAATCGCGGCAAAGACGGCCATAGTCGCCATGAATGCTTTCCGAACCGACTCCTGAGTTTCGAGCAATTCGATGCCTTGCGCGAATCGCTCCATTTCCTGAGAAAAGCGCTGTCTATCCCGATTTTCAGCCTCCCGCTTTTCCGGATCGGGCAGAGTTGACGGGGGCCACGAGATTTTGTACTCGCCCATTTCGGCTAGAAGCACGCGCAGTTGTTTGATGGAGTCTTCGGCGAATTGACCGAAGCGAAGGTCTTCCTCGCCCGACGCGTGCTTTACGCGTCGCTGATTCGCCATTGGCGCATAACGCGTCCGCAGGATGCGCACCGTGGAATCATACTCGGCTGCGCTATTGAAGCCGTCGGCCCAGAGCATGTTGTCATACCGAAAGTCCTCAGCTTCCAGGTCCAGGAGCGTGGGGACGATCGTCACTGAGCCNNTTGACATCAAAGATAAAAGGTTCTTCGTAGCTGTCGATTCGGCGGGCCAGTCTCGGTTCAGACGCCCAACGTGTGTTCAGGCTCTCATTCACAAACCTGAGCTGAACCCTGTAGCCGCGGAGGACGTCCTCGCTCACGTTGACCGCAACACTAGCCGCTAAAGCAAGCGATCGAGGCTTGATGTTCAGGCCCTGCTTAGCCGTTACAAACGTTGCCTCCGAGGAGAGCGCGTCCTTTCGCAATTTGTATCGATTCGCCTGACCGGGCGCGCCGTAGCAACGATCAAGCCCATCGTCCGGGATTCTTACAGAGACTTTTCTTGGGGCATCCGCGAGCTCTAGGTAAAACTCAAAGGAGGCGTTGTATTTTCGCGAGGCCACCGGAACGTCAAAGTCCGCGTCACTAGGGCCTGTTAACACAA
>PMUK01000077.1 GCA_003166915.1 Candidatus Cybelea palsarum | reverse complement strand
ATGCCGGTCATGGACGGGCTGGCCCTGCTCCGCGCCGTGCGCAGCGAGCCGACCCTCGCCAACACCGCCTTCATTATGTTGAGCAGCCGCGCCGACGTGGCGCTGGTGAAGGAGGCCATCGCGCTCGGGGTCAACAACTACCTGGTCAAGCCGTTCACGCTGGGCACGCTCAAGCGCAAGATCGAGTCCGTCTTCGGACCGCTGACATGACCGTCTGAGCGGCTTCAGACGCCGAAGACCATGCGCCCGCCGCCTGGGGACAACCGAGGCGCCAGTGGGCGCGGAGCCCACGCACCGGTGATTCGCTTTTCGCGCGCGGGGGTTCTAAGGATGACGGGAATTCAAAATCAGACAGTCCTTAGGAGAGGAAGAGATTCATGCGTGAAGCCGTTGTCGTTTCCTATGCTCGCACGGGCCTGGCCAAGTCCGGCCGTGGCGGGTTCAACATCACCCCCACTGTCAGCATGGCCGCCCATGCGGTGAAGCACGCCGTCGAACGCTCGGGCGTCGACAAGGACGCGGTGGAAGACTGTTTCATGGGCAACGTGGCCCACGGCGCCGGCAATCTCGGCCGCCAGGCGGCGCTGCTCGCCGGCATGCCGATCACCACATCCGGCGTGACCATCAACCGCTTCTGCTCTTCGGGCCTGCAGTCCATCGCCATGGCCGCGCGCTACATCGTCGATGACGGCGCCGAGTGCGTCGTGGCCGGCGGCGTCGAGTCGATCAGCATGGTGCAGAACGATTTGAACCTCCACCTCTTTGCCGAAGAGTGGCTGCTGCGCCACGAGCCGGACCTCTACACGCCGATGCTCTACACCGCCGATTTCGTCGCAAAGAAGTACGGCATTTCGCGAGAGCGTCAAGACGAATACGCGCTGCAGAGCCAGCAGCGCACGGCTGCCGCACAGGCCGCAGGGCGCTTCGATGCCGAGATCGTGTCGATGCCGTCGTGGAAATACGTACAAGAGCGCGAGACCGGTGCCGTGCGCGAGGAGCGCGTCGAGCTGGGCAAGGATGAAGGGAACCGTCCCGACACGACGCTCGCAGGGCTGGCGTCGCTCAAAGGCGCCGTTCCGGGCGTTGCCGATACGACGATTACGGCCGGCAACTCGTCGCAGCTTTCCGATGGCGCGGCGGCCGTCGTGGTGATGTCTGGCGAGACTGCGACGGCGCGCGGACTACAACCGCTCGGGATTTATCGTGGCTACGTGGTTGCGGGGTGCGACCCCGGCGAGATGGGAATCGGGCCGGTCTATGCGATTCCCAAGCTGCTCGATCGCCAAGGCCTTACGATCGGCGACGTCGGTTTGTGGGAGCTCAACGAAGCCTTTGCGGTGCAAACCGTCCATTGCCGCGACACGCTCGGCCTTCCCAACGATCGCTTCAACGTGGACGGCGGCGCGATCTCGATCGGCCACCCGTACGGCATGAGCGGGGCGCGGATGACGATGCATGCCTTGATCGAAGGCAAACGCCGCGGCGAGAAGTATGTCGTCGTAACGATGTGCATCGGCGGCGGCATGGGGGCCGCCGCGTTATTCGAGGTGCTTTAGATGCGAGTCTTCCTAAGCGTCGTTTTGGTGTTGGCGCTGTCGACGGGCGTGGCGGCGCCGGCGGCCGTTGCGCCGAGCATTCCCGATACGCCCGCGGGTCATGCACTCATTGGGTGGCTACGGGCCTTTGACAGCGGCGACCGCGCGACGTTCTTCGCCTTCTTAAAGTCGACGTATCCATCGAGAGTCAAGCAGATCGACGATGACATGCAGTTTCGTCAAATGACCGGCGGCTTCGTCGTCCGCGAGATCGTGACGTCGGCACCGACGCGGCTCGTCGCGACGTTAGAGGACAAAAACAACGAGCAGTTCGCGACGATGATTGTGGTGACGGAAAGCGCCGCGCCGTACGTCATCGAACGCATCTCCCTGCGAGCGATCGCAACGCCTGCCGAGCTAGCTCCGCCGTCGATGGGTCAAAGCGAACTCTTCGCGGCGCTTGGTTCGAAGGTCGAAGCCGAAACTTCTGCCGGCCGCTTCTCGGGTGCAGTGCTCGTAGCAAAGGATGGTCAACCAATCTTCGCTCGAGCGTACGGCCAAGCCGATCGCGAGCATAATATCGCCAATACGTTGGAGACCCGCTTTCGCATGGGTTCGATGAACAAGATGTTCACGGCGGTAGCGACTTTGCAGCTCGTGGCGGCCGGGGAAATCGACCTCGACGCGCCATTGGGCACGTACTTGCCGGATTACCCGAACAAGGATGTGGCGACGCAAGTAACGATCGCCGAACTACTCGACCACACCGGAGGAACCGGCGATATCTTCGGCCCCCAGTTCGATGCGCACCGTTTGGAGCTGCAGACGCTACAAGATTACGAGAAGCTGTACGGCTCGCGCGGGCCGGGCTTTACCCCAGGGAGCAAATGGGACTACAGCAACTACGGTTTCCTTCTCCTCGGGCTGGTGATTGAAAAGGTCAGCGGGCAAAGCTACTACGACTACGTTCGCGAGCACGTGTACGCTCCGGCCGGCATGACTTCAACGGGGTCCGAGCCAGAGAACGAGGCGGTTCCCGGTCGCAGCACGGGCTATGCACTCGATCCCAACGGTAAGCTCGTCCCAAATACGGACACCTTGCCTTATCGCGGGACCTCGGCCGGCGGCGGATACTCGACCGTTGGCGACCTTCTCAACTTCGCGAACGCGCTCCAGCAGAACAAGTTGCTCGATGCCCGGTACACGGAGATCTTGACCACGGGCAAGGTCGATACGCCCAACGGCAGCCGCTATGCCTATGGCTTCGAGGATCAGCGGTTTAACGGCGTTCGCTGCTTCGGCCACGGCGGCGGCGCACCCGGAATGAACGGCGAGCTGGAAATTTGTCCCGCAAGCGGTTATATCGTTGCCGTGCTCGCGAACACGGATCCTCCGGCGGCCACTCGAATTGCAGACTTCGTGACGGCGCGCCTGCCGAAGACGTAGCCTCCAATGCCGGAGGCGCGCTAGATGAAGCGATGTGCGTTCGCGGCAATGTTTTGCACCGCGATGGCCTTCACGTCGGCCGCGGCGCGCGCCGGCGAGCCGCAGCTATCGTACGTCAACTTTCCAAGTACGGCTCTCTCTACGTTTTTCAATCAGCCCGTCCAAATTGCGGCGACCATTCTCCTTCCCGACTCCTACTACACGGAGCCGCAACGGCGGTATCCGGTCGTCTATGTAATTTCAGCGTTCGACGATTTCTACGCGATCGATGTATCGAGACAACTCGAGTGGCAACGGCCGATGAGGGCGCTAGGCTCCCAGTTCATGATTGTTTTCTTGCGTGGAATGATCGAGTTCCACGGAGAGGCGATCCACGATCAATATGCGGATTCGGCCAACGACGGACCCTGGGGCACGGCGCTAACGAGTGAGTTTATTCCAGCGACGGATGCGCGTTTTCGGACGCTCGGCGCCGGCGGACGTTTTCTCTTCGGGCATTCATCCGGCGGGTGGTCGGCGTTATGGCTTCAAGTGAACTACCCCGATGCGTTCAACGGCGCGTGGGTGGTCTCGCCGGACGCGGTCGATTTCCACGACTTCTATGGTCCCGACCTGACGAAGCCGTCAGCGAACTTCTACCGAGACGCTTCGGGGAAGGCATACGGCGAGTGTCGCGAACGAGGGCACGATACCTTGACGATGGGTCAGTTCGCGACGGGCCTGGGCGAGTGCGGCGGTTCAGCAGAAATGCGAACAGTTGAAAAGGTGTCGGCGGTGCGGCAGTTCGACACGTACGACGTCGTCTATAGTCCGCGGCGTACCGACGGATCGCCGGCCCAACTCTTCAATCGCGCGAACGGCGCCATCGACCCGGCGGTCGCAGCGTATTGGGAAGAGCATTATGATATCACGCGAATTCTGCAAGAGCGTTGGAGCACGTTGGGCCCACAGTTGCAGGGGAAGCTTCACGTGTTCGTCGGCGCGCAAGACACGTTCCACACCAACGATTCAGTCGTCCTGATGCGGGACGCCCTGCACAACCTCGGCAGCGACGCGGAAATCCAGATCGTGCCGGGCGACGACCACTGGCAGATTCTCGACTGGCACGGCGGGATGATCGGCTACGCGCTAGCCGAAATGCTGCAACGCCTCACGCCGAAGTGACCTCCCGGTCATCCTTCGACTGCGCTGAGGATGACAATGCGCGCTCAGGATGACATCGGGAGAGTCAGGATGACAATGCGTGCTTAGGATGACTGCTTGGCGTAGGCGATGCACCAGCCGTTGGGGCTAATCGTGCCGGCGACGAGCGTGCAGCTGCCATTTGCCGTGGCGGAGCTTCCCTTGACGAAGAACTTGCACTGAGAGCACTTCTTGCCGTTGCTGGGCGTCTTCTGATATTTGAACTGGGCTTGCGAGCCTTTCGCTTCGGCCGTGGCCGTTTGCGTGAGGACCAGCCCGGCAAGCGCCGGAAGAACGACGACGCCGGAAAGGAAGTTACGGCGGCTCAGATCGTTAGAAGAATCGCGCATCTTTTTTACCTCCGGTCCATCAGTTGGCGGGGAAAAAGCTGGACCCTCTCACGTGGGCTTAATGCGAAGCTAATCGTGACTCGATGACTTGTGTTCCCGATTCGGTTTCAATGGTGATGAGGGGACCAGAAACAAAGATATGACGTTCAAGTGGTTTACCAGCTTTATCTCCGGGATTGCCCTGTTCGGGATGACCCTTGCGGGCACGCTTCCGGCCTCGGCCGAGCAGGCGCCCGACGGCAACGGTCCGGGGGTCGCTAGAGTTAGCGTCATCCAGGGCTCGGCGGTCATTCAGCGCGGCGACAGCCACGCCCAAACCACTGCCGTTATCAACGCGCCGCTTCTTCCCGGCGATTATGTGTCGACGGGAGGAACCTCTCGGGCCGAGCTGCAGTTCGACGGTGAGACCGCCGTTCGGCTCGGCGGCAACGTGCAGGCGCGAATCACCGACAACGATCCGAACAACCGGGCGCTCCAGTTGGCCGACGGCACGGTCGAGATCGGCATCGTTCACGGCGACCAGCCCTTCCAAGTCGACACGCCCTCAGTTAGCGTTCGCGCGCAGGACGAAGGCGATTACCGCATTACCATCAACCGGGACGGCTCGAGTTGGGTAACGGCCCGACGCGGAAGCGCCCAGATCATCACGCCGCAGCGCACGTACGATCTCAGTCCCGGCAGAACGCTGGTCGCGCGCGGCTCGGCTCAAAATCCGTCCATTAGCTATCGGTCGGAGGTCGGCTTCGACTCATTCGATGACTTCAACGCTAAGCGCGACGACACAATGATGGCCGCGCTCAACGCGAGCCCTAACTTGAGCCCGACGATCGCCGGTTATGATAACCTCGATCAGTACGGCAACTGGCAGGACGTCGCGGGGTACGGCCAGGTCTGGGTTCCCGAAGAACCGGCCGACTGGGCTCCCTATCGTGATGGCTCTTGGGCCTGGGAAGGCGGCTACGGCTGGACTTGGGTCGGCGCCGAGCCGTGGGGATGGGCTCCGTATCACTACGGTCGTTGGTTCTGGGCTAACGGTTATGGCTGGGCTTGGTATCCGCCGGCCTACTCGTACGCGCCGGTATGGTCACCCGCACTCGTCGGTTTCTATGGATGGGGCGGCGGCGTCGGAATCAGTCTTGGTTTTGGCTTCGGCGGCTTCGGTTATGGCGGCATCGGTTGGTGCCCACTCGCTCCGTTCGAAGCGTTCTATCCCTGGTATTCCGGCTGGGCCTGGGGAGGCGGCGGCTGGGGCTACGGCCGCTTCCGCGGGGGAACGCGGGTCGTCAACATCACGAATATCCGTAACATCTACAGAAACTTTGGCCACGGCGGCGGCAGCGGAACGCTGCGAGGAAACTTTGTGCATGGAAACTTCTCGCACAACGTCGCCGTGACGTCGCAAAACGCCGGCCGGGTCGGGACGATCCGGGGCGCCGTCCCGGGCACTCCGAGTAAAGACAATCTCGGCTTCGGGCGGACGCCGAGCAGATCGGTATCATTCTCGAAGACCTTCGATTCGCCGCGATTCGCATCGAATCGAGCGCTGGCCTCACACAACTCCTTCGCGGAGCAGCAAAGGTCCGTCGACGGGGCGATTCACGCCACCGCACGCGAAAGCGCGCCGGTGAGCCACGCGAGCGGTATGGCGGGGGCTCGCACTACCGAGGCTCGTACAACCGAAAGCGAGCCCAATCAGTCGTGGCAGCGCTTCGATGATTATCGCGGCTCGTCGCACGGGAGCGCGGCTTCCGAACGGTCTGCGCAGAGCGAACGCGCGTCGAGCGCAAGCGAACGCTCGCCGAGCACAAGCGAACGCGCATCGAGCGCAAGCGAAGGATCGCGCGAAGAACGGCCGGCATCGAGTTCGTGGAGCCGGTACTCGAGCGAGCGCGGTAATGCCTCGGTACCCGTCACCTACGGCGATCGTAATCGTGGATCGTACTCACGCAGCTCGTATCCGTCGTCGTNNTATCCGTCGTCGTACTCGCACAGCTCATATCCGTCGTCGTACTCGCACAGTTCGGCTCCCTCGTACTCGCACGCGTCCTCTGGATCGGCGCACCCCTCGGGAGGGGGAGGCTCCGGTCACGGGGGAGGCCGCCCACCTCGATAACGGAAAAGTCGCTCAGAGACCCCAATGAAGGGCGGTGCCAAGGCACCGCCCTTTCGTTTGCAGAAGGTTGCTTACCCAACATTTCTCGGCATCTTCTTCATATAGGAGCGCAGTATCGATGAACACCCTACGGTTTTTGCTCGTCCCCCTAGCGTTTTGTTTGGGCGCCCTCTTGCCCGCCGCCGCGTCGGCGCAAGCCATGGTCGCGGTCCACGTCGCGCATCCGATCCAGGTCAACGCCTGTAATCCGGAGCGAAACGTCAGCTATAACTACTCGGGTTACACGCCTGGCTACTATCCCTACGGCTACGGAGGATACAACCGCTTCTGGGGCTGGCCGTCAGTCTATGGCCCAACCTACTACCAGGCTCCGGTTGCGAACAACCCGACGCTTGGGATCGATTATGTCAACGCGACCAGCGTCGTGATGAAGCAGATCGAGTTTGGGTTGATCGTGCGCGGCGCACTGGTTGCCGAGGTGAAAGACATCGGAACCTTCTCGCCAGGTGCGGAGATCAAACACAAGTTCGGCGTGAGCCCAAATATCTTTCCGATCCAGACGAGCTATGCAAAATGCGTTCCGTTGCACATCATCTTCGTGGACGGCACGAAATGGAAGAATCCGCATCTTCCGGCCTACAGAGCCAGCATGTACGGCGCCACGCGGCAGTAAGGATCGTAACGTCGTCATGGCTCAAGATCTCTCGGCGGTCCAGTCGCAAATCAACGTTTGGGATATGGCGCGGGATCAGCTCGATGAAGTCAGCGGACTCATCGGCCTGAACGAATCGCTGCACGGTTATCTGCGCCAGCCCAAACGCGTTCTCGAGGTCTCGGTCCCCGTTCGAATGGACGACGGCGCGTTTCGGATGTTCACCGGTTATCGCGTCCAGCACAACTTATCGCGCGGTCCGGGCAAGGGTGGAATCCGTTTTCACCCCGACGTAACGCTCGACGAAGTCAAGGCGCTTGCGATGTGGATGACGTGGAAGTGCGCGCTCGTCAACATTCCCTTCGGCGGCGCAAAAGGCGGCGTGATCTGCGACCCCAAGGCCATGTCGATGCAGGAGCTCGAGAACTTAACACGGCGTTTCACGACCGAAATTGCCATCATCATCGGGCCCGAGAAGGACATTCCGGCGCCCGACGTCTACACGACGCCGCAGATCATGGCGTGGATCATGGATACGTTTTCCATGATCCACGGATTTTCGATTCCTGGGGTGGTGACCGGCAAGCCGGTGTCGATCGGTGGATCGTTGGGCCGTGACAAAGCCACGGCGCGCGGCTGCAGCTACGTCGTCGACGAAGCGATGCAAGAGCTGGGCCGGGAGATCGAAGGAGCGACGGTTGCGATTCAAGGCTTCGGCAATGCCGGAATGTACGCGGCGCAGCTGATGTCCGATCGCGGCTATCGAATCGTCGCCGTCTCGGATTCGCACGGCGGCGTGGCGAACGATCGAGGGCTCGACGTCAAGGGATTGACGGCGCATAAGGCCGAGACGGGCTCGGTCGCCGGATTTGCCGGCGGCGAGCGCGTCGACAATCGCGAGGTGCTCGAATACGGGTGCGACGTGCTCGTGCCGGCCGCTCTCGAAAAGGTCATCACGAAAGAGAACGCGCCGCGCATTCGCGCGCAGATCGTGGCGGAGGCCGCCAACGGCCCGACGATGCCCGATGCCGACGACATCCTGTTCGACCGCAATATCATGGTCTTGCCGGACATTCTGGCCAACGCGGGCGGCGTGACGGTCTCTTACTTCGAGTGGGTGCAAGACTTACAGGCAAACTTCTGGGAAGAAGCCGAGATCAACGAACGCCTCAAGCGGAAGATGGTTCGCGCGTTTCGTGAAACGCACGAGCAGGCGAAGAGTCGCGAGGTGTCGATGCGAAAGGGCGCGTACTGCGTCGCCGTCGCGCGTGTCGCCGAGGCAACGAAACTGCGCGGCCTCTATCCCTGACCCAGCTCGGATTCTTCGGCGGCGGGCGGCAGACGCTCGTCGACGACGAAACCGGCCGGATCATCTACATCCCGGCATTCGTGGGTCCGCAGACCGCTGCGGCGTGGTTTGAAGCGCTTCGCGAGGGCGTTGCATGGCAGAGCGAACGCCGCCGAATGTACGACCGCGACGTCGACGTACCGCGGCTCGTCGCACGCTACCGGCTCGACGATCCCGACTTGCCGGCGACGCTCGCCGACGCAGCAGCGCGCGCTTCGCAGGCCACGGAGACGCGGTTCAACAGCGCCGGCCTAAACTTTTATCGCGACGGCCGAGACAGCGTCGCGCCGCACAACGACCACCTGTACGAGATCGTTGCCGAGCACCCAATCGTGTTGATCTCGCTGGGTGCGACGCGGCTGATGACGATTCGCAGCAAGAAACCCTTCGATGGAGCTCAGGGTAAACTGCGGCGGATTCTCGATCTCAATCTCGAGAACGGCAGCCTGTTAGTGATGAGCTACGAAACGCAGCTCCATTACGATCACGGAGTACCGAAGACAAAGAACCCGGCAGACGCGCGTATCAGCATCGCATTGCGCGTGCGCCCTGATTAGACGCCGATTTGGCCTAGGCCGGCAAAGAAGCGCTGCACTTTGGGATCGTCCCACCAATTGACGACGATCGCCTCGAGTTCGGGGAGCAAGCGCAAACGCGCAACGTGCTGCTCGACCGATCCGCGATTGGGCGCGGGTTTATGAAGCTCGGTATGGAGCGCATCGACCGTCGCGTGCTCGGCGTGCGCCTCGGGAAGCGCCGCATGCATATCCTTATGAGGCAGCGACTCGCGCAGGCGTAAGAGTGGAAGCTCGGTCTCCGCTTGCGTTATGAGCTCTTCGCCTGCGACGAGACCGGTCGCGTCCGCATCTTCGATTCCTTCGCGAAGGTTCCGATTCTTGTCCATGGCGGGTTCGTACAAGGTCCGGCAACGGCGCTCCTTCGAAGGGAAAGCAATGCGTGTGCCGCCGGCGCTGAGCCTCTGCGTATCGATCGCCGTCGCGATGGCGCTGGCAGGTTGCGAGGCCGCGAGCGAGCCGCACGTCCTCGTCATCGCCGACAACGTCGATCCGTCATCGCTCAATCCGCTGTTGGCGCACGATCAAGACACGATCGGGTACGATCTTCTCGTCACCCAGACGCTGGTCGGCCTGTCGGCCGCCAATCGGCTCGTTCCGGTGCTGGTGACGCGGATCCCGTCGCGCTCGAACGGCGACATTTCGCCCGATGGAAGAACGATTCTCTATCATCTACGTCATAACGTTCGGTTTGCCGACGGAAGGGAGCTGACCACCTCCGACGTCGCGTTTACGTACCGCGCGATCGTTGACGCGCGTAATCCCGTGGAGTCCGTGGACGCCTACCGCCGTATCGCGTCGTTGCGAACTCCGGATCGCTACACCGTCGTCGTGCGTTTAAAGCAACGATGGAACGCAGCGGTCGCCGAGCTCTTTGCCGAGGCCGACTTCGCCTTCGGCATCCTTCCCGCGCATGCGTTTACGTCGGAAGACGTCACGCGTGCGGCGTGGAACGGCCGGCCCTTTGGAACAGGTCCATTTCGAGTCGTGCAGTGGCAACGCGCAAGCCGCGTCGTTCTCGAGCGGAACCCGTACTACCGGCCGCTTCCGAAGCTTCGCCGCATCGTACTGCAGTTAATTCCTACGACGCAAGGCTCGCTGCTTGCGCTGCGGGCGAAGGGCGTCGACGTCACCGAGATTAGTCCGGTGCAAGTGCCCGAGGCGCGAGCCATTCCGGGAGCTCGCGTCGTCATCACCCCCATCAATGGCGTCTATCTACTGATGATGCGAGCGTCTGCGCGGCCGACCAACGACGCGCGCGTGCGCCGCGCGATCGCGGCCGCGATCGACGCGCGGCAAATCGCTCGCGCCGGCTACGGAGTACTGCATGCGGCCGATTCGTTTCTGCCGCCGGTCTTCGCCTGGCACGACCCGGGAAGCACGACGAGCGATGCGGCAACGGTGACGCGTGAGTTAAGCGCCGCCGGCTGGCAGAAGCGCGACGGCCGCTGGACGAAGGCCGGAGAGCCATTGAGCGTAACGCTCACGCTGGCGCCGGAGCGCGGCACCTGGATGCAGCTGATCGAACAGGAGCAGCTGCGGCGTGCCGGTATCGATGCGGAACTCAAGCCGTATTCGACCGCGCTTTTCAACGCGCCCAACGGCCCGCTGCGGACGGGAGCCTTTACGCTTGCCGCGACGTGGTGGATCGGCGCGGCAGATCCCGAGGAGTCCGTGATTTTCGCCTGCAGTCAGCGGGGAGCAAACGGCAATAACTCGATGAACTACTGCAGCCGGCGGTTCGACACGCTGTTCGAAGAGCAGGCCGTAACCGCAGATCCCCGCAGGCGTCGTCGTGATTTCATCGAGATGCAGCGGATCGTGCGCGCCGACGCGCCGATCGTCCCGGTCGCGTTTGAGTCAAATACCGACGTCGTGAGCGATCGTGTGACCGGGTTCCGGCGAAACATGCTAATGTATCCGGTCGGCGCCGAATTGTGGGATAGCCGCTAGGCCGGTACTGCTACGGTGTCGTGGACGGCTCCGGGGTTGGGCCGTAGATGGCTCGCGCGGTCGAGCAGACGGTCTTCGAACCGAGTTTGTAGTCCACGAGCTCGTCGCCGGACGCGCTCGTGGCCGTCGAACCGACCGCGACATCTGCGCCGGCCGGCAACGCAATCCGGTTATAGAGCAAGTCCGTTTGGCGCGTCAGCGAGCCGATGCTTCGGTCATCGTTGAGATTGTCGTCGAACCACTTGCAGGTGTCGACCGCAGCGGGAAGCCCCGTGAACGAAAAGAGGATTGGTTGCGCCGGCGCGGCGGCGCTGGCGATCAGGACGATCGCGGCGAAGGCGGTTCCGGCGATTGCGTTGCGCTTCATCTTCGTCAGATACTACGCGCTCATGCGACGCCCTGTTCGCTCCGCGGCTTGAGCAAGGAGGCGCCGAACTTCATCGTCGCTGGTCTGGTCGAAATTTTCGTAGTAGAGTCCGACGGCGATAAACGGCTCGGGCGTAAAGGGGCAGACGATCCGATCGGCGACCTCCCGGAGCGCCTCGCACGTCTGGTATGCGGCAACGGGCACCGCGACGACGATCTCCGCCGGATTGTGGCGGCGCAGCGCGGTGGCCGCCGCCCGCATCGTTGCGCCGGTGGCCAGCCCGTCGTCGACGAGGATCACGATCTTGCCGGCGACGTCGGCCTGCGGGCGCCCGTCCCGATAGGCCTCCTCTCGGCGGCGAATCTCTTCTGCCTCGCGATGGATGACGTCTTGAATCGTCTCGTCGTCGAGGCGCAGCGAAGCGATCAGATTTTCGTCGACGACGCAGGTTCCGTCGTTGGCAAGCGCGCCCATCGCCAGCTCCGCATGTCCCGGAACCCCCAGCTTGCGGACCACGTACACGTCGAACGGGAGCTGGAGGCGTTCTGCAACCTCGTACCCGACCGGAACTCCGCCGCGCGGAAGCGCCAACACGAGGGCATCGGGCCTATCGGCGTAGACCGCGAGCGCCTCGGCGAGCTGCGTGCCCGCATCGGCGCGGTCTTTAAAGGTTACTCGGGTACGCCTCCGTCGTTTTCGATTATTTGTTGGGCGGTCGTGCCACTTCCGTTCCCGCAAGTTGCCTTGGGCGGTAGTGGCTCCTCCGGCACGAACTTCGTGGGCTTTTGCGAGAAGTTGAACATGTCGCCGATTGAGGTCGAGGTTTCGTCGGTTGTATGAAGCGAGCCCAAATCAAAGTTCTGCTCGATGAACTTTAAAATGCTCCCAAACTCGTACGGCGTGTGCACGACCGTTGGGCGAGCCCACGGCGAGATCACGATCGCTCCGACGCGGAAGCCGAGGCTGGTGTAGTTGGTCTGCGGCGGCGGGACGGGATCGTACCAGCCACCCCAGTCATCCCAGAGCAATATGACGGCGGTTGAGTTCCAGTACTTGCTCTGACCGATCGCGTTGACGAGGGAGCTGACCCACCGCGGCCCGCCGCTGCAGCCGCTGGCGGGATGATCCGAATCTTTCAACGAGGGGATCACCCAAGAGATCGCCGGGAGCGTACCGTCCTTGATGTCGCTAAAGACGCTGCTGTTCGGGAAGCTCATGTGCGCCCAATCGGGACCGTAGCCATGGCAGTCGCCTGGCCCCTTGTATGGCGGCCGCCACGTTTTACACCGGACCTTGGCAATCGCATCGTAACCATTCCAAACGTCGCCCGAAAAATCGCCCGTGTTTCCGGTTGGGCTTAGCTCGCGGTCGACGTAGTACTTCCACGAGACGTGCGCGGGATCGAGCAAGTCGGCCATCGTTCCGTACTCCGTGAAACATGGAAATGGCCCGTATTGCGACTCCTTACCGTCCGTCCTGAGGACGGGCGTGGTAGTACCCGGCGGTGCATCGCAGCCCCACGGCGTTGTGGGGGGCTGATCGGTGAGCGATTCATGTGAGTTGAGGGCTACCGTGCCCGAGAGAATTATCTGGTGCGAAATAAAGCTGGCCGCCGTCTGACTGAAGAACATGTGATCCGCGAGGGCGTACTGCTTCGCGAAGTCCCAATACGCCTTGGTCTCGGAGCGCTCGACGTAGGCGTACGGGTAGGTAGTTGCAAGCTGTCCGGTACCTTCCGCGCCGAAGCGAATCTTGTCGAACCCGTCGTTGCGGCAACCCCCCGTAGCGGAATCAAGGTCGCATTCCTCTACGAAACCGCCCGGCTCGCTTCCCCCGCCTTGGTGGCTGTGATCAATGTCTAGGCCTTTCCCGAGTTCGTTGGTTTTGCTTTCTAGCTTTACCGACTTGAGCGTGATCGTGCCGGTCTTGCACCATTTTGCCGGTTTGCATTTCCCCACCAACGCGGTATCCGCGCCGGGGAAGCCCGCGAAGATGTTGTTGAAGCTGCGGTTCTCCTGCATCATGATGACGACGTGCTGAATCGGTTTGGCTGCGGTCACGGGCGGCGGCACGACGCTCGAGGTGTTGCATCCTGCGATGGCCGCGGCCGCAGCGAAAATGAGAATACAGCGAAAACGGTCCATGGGCATCCCTCCGAGTCTCTTAGGCTATTCCGGTACGCCTCCATCGTTTTCGATGATCTGTTGCGTGCTTGCGTGGCCGCCGCAAGTTGTCTTGGGCGGCAGTGGCAGCTCCGGCACGAACTTCGTAGGCTTCTGCGAGAAGTTGAACATGTCGCCGATCGAAGTCGAGGTTTCGTCGGTTGTATGAAGCGAGCCCAAACCGAAGTTCTGCTCGATGAACTTCAAAATGCTCCCGAACTCGTACTGCGTGTGCACGACCGTATTTGGGCGAGCCCACGGTGAGATCACGACCGTTCCAACGCGGAAGCCGAGGCTTGTATAGTTGGTCTGCGGCGGCGGGGCCGGATCGTACCATCCGCCCCAATCGTCCCAGAGCAATATGACGGCGGTCGAATCCCAGTACTTGCTCTGACCGATCGCGTTGACGACGGAACTGACCCAGCGCGGTCCACCACGGCAGCCGCTGGCTGGATGATCCGAATCCTCCAACGAGGGAATCACCCAGGAAACTGAGGGGAGTGTGCCGCCGGTGATGTCTTTAAAGACGCTGGTGTTCGGGAAGCTCATGTGCGTCCAGTCCGAACCGAAGCCGTCGCAGTCCATGGGCGGTGTGAACATTTTACAACGGACCTTGGCGATCGCGTCGTAACCGTTCCAAACCTCGCCCGAAAAATCTCCGCCCTTGCCGGTCTCGGGGTCGACGTAGTACTTCCACGAGATGTGTGCGGGATCGAGCAAATCGGCCATCGTTCCGTACTCGGTGAAACATGGAAACGGCCCGTATTGAGACTCTTTCCCGTCGGTCCTAAGAATCGGCGTATGAGTACCGGGAGAGGCATCACAACCCCATGGCATGCCGTTTGGCTGATCGGTGAGCGATTCGTGGGAGTTGAGGGCTACGGTCCCGGATAGAATTATCTGGTGCGCGATAAAGCTGGCCGCCGTCTGCGAGAAAAACATCTTATCGGCGAGCGCGTACCGCTTCGCGAAGTCCCAGTACGCCTTGGTTTCGGAGCGCTCGACGTAGGCGTACGGGTAGAGTTTTGCAAGCTCTCCGGTACCGTCGGCGCCGAAGCGAATCTTGTCGAACCCGTCGTTTTGGCAGACACCCGAAGCGTTGAGATCGCATTCGATTTTGAAGCCGTTGTGGCTGTGATCGATGTCGATGCCCAGGCCGAGCCGGTTCGTCGTTTCGAGCGTGACGGCTTTGAGCTTGGCCGTGCCGGTCTTGCACCACTTCGCCGGCTCGCAGGCGCCGGTCAACGCAGTGTCAGCCCCNNGGGAAGCCCGCGAAGATGTTGTTGAAGCTGCGGTTCTCCTGAATCATAATGATGACGTGCTGAATCGGTTTGGCCGGCGTCAGCGGCTGCAGCGGCACGGCGCTCGAGCTGTTGCAGGCGGCTAGGGCGGCGGCTGCTGCGAAAATGAGAATGGCGTGAAGTCGGTGCACGGGATCCTCCATGGCGATGCGCAGCGAGTCCTTTCTTCCGAATGCGACGAGCGCCTTCTTCGCGCCGGCGCGAACGTCGCCGGCCGTACCTGCGTTATTAGAATAGGCCCGGCTTGCGGCGCAGGAAAGGTCAAGATAGCGTCGCCGCAGCATGCAATAGCGAGAGGAAATTTATCGTGAGACGTTCAGCAATCATTTCAATAACTTTAGTTATCGCCTTGACGGCGTGCAGCGGAGCGATGAACGCCGTGCCCCTCGGAAACTCGGCGCAACAGCCGGGCCTAAGTTTGGCGCAACAATCGCTTCGTCCCAGCGCTGCGGAACTCGGACTTTGGCCGCGAGCCGGGCAAGCGGAACGAGCCTGTGCCGACGCCCACGCCGGCTACGCGCAGTGTTTGGCGCTGGTGCGCACCGACATTCACGGGCTGATCAGCCCGAATACACCTGCCGGATACTCGCCTGCCGATTTACAAACGGCGTACAGCCTCACAAAGTACAGCTCGAGTAAGGGCAGCGGCGAAACCGTCGCAGTCGTGGACGCGTACGACGATCCCGACGCGGCATCGGATTTGGCGGTCTACCGCTCCGCCTACGGACTCCGGCCGTGTACGTCGTCCAACGGCTGCTTCACGAAAAAGGCGTTCGGCTTGCAGGGCAACTCCGGTTGGGGAGAAGAGGAGTCCGTTGACCTCGACATGGTTTCGGCGATCTGTCCGAAGTGCAAGATTTTACTCGTTGAAGCGGCCAACAACGACATCAGCAGTCTTGCGGGCGCCGAAAAGTACACAACCGCTCGCGCGGGCTACGTCACCAATAGCTGGAGCGGCAACGAAGGCTCGAGGACGTACGACGGCGACTTCAACGTCAGCGGCGTCGCGATTACCGCGGCGACCGGAGACAACGGTTATAGCAAAACCGCGCAGTGGCCCGCAATTCTTCCAAGCGTGACCGCCGTCGGCGGAACGACGTTGTCGTCCTACAACCCGCGCAGGGAGACCGCGTGGTCGGGCGCCGGGAGCGGCTGCAGTAGGGTCTACGCAAAGCCGAGCTTCCAGCACAACCTGAACACCGGCTGTTCCGACCGTGCGCAAGCCGATACGTCGGCCGATGCCAATCCGAATACCGGCGTTGCCGTCTACGATACCGACGGTGAAAGCGGCTGGCTCGTCTTCGGCGGCACCTCCGTCGCGGCGCCGATCATCGCTTCGGTCTTCGCTCTTGCCGGTAATCGGGCAGACAACAACGACACGCACCTTTATGGCCACAAGTCGAGCCTCAACGACGTCACGAGCGGGCAAAACGGCAACTGTGGTAAGCCGCTCTGCGAGGCCGGTCCAGGTTGGGATGGCCCGACAGGCCTAGGTACCCCCAACGGCATCGCGGCCTTTTGATGCGATCGATTTCGCGCCTCACCGCAATCTAAGGTTACTCGGCGGTGCGCTCGGGTATGAAAGCAAGGTCCTTCTTGCACACCCGAGAGGAGAGTTTCAGCGATGAGGTTTTTTTCAGGAATGACGGCGCTGGTTGCGACGATGCTGCTCGTCGGCGGCGCCTCGATCGCGCCGGTTGCAGCCCAAGATTATGGCGTTCCGGGGTACACGACGTGGCAGCCGGGTTGGGACACGCATCAGTTCGATAAGCACCACGTGATGTTGGGGACCGTCGCCGCGTTCACGCCGTATCGCTTGACCGTCGCGCGCCGTAACGGCATCGTGCAGACCGTGGATCTCAAGCACGGCACGGTCATCTATCCGACCGGTGCCACACCTACGACTGGAGAGCGCGTCGCGCTCGTCGGTTACTACAGCAACGGCACATTCATCGCCAACCGCGTAATCCTACATCCCTAGCGCGGGACTTGCGACCCCGCCGCCCGCGTTCGCGCAGGTGGCGCAACAGTTCGTCGAAACGACTCGGGGCATCGTCGGGTTCCGGCTGCACCGAGTCCTCGACGTGCACGCGGGTTTCTCAGACCGGCACGAAGATCTCGTCATGACGGGGATCTATCAAGACGGAACGATCGTCAAGGTGCATATCGTCAGTTACACGATCAATGAAAAGCCGGCCAGTGCGTCGGCCGACGCGGCGATGACGCAGGCCTTCCAGCATCCCAAGCCCAGCACCGCATTCGAGCCGCCCTTCGATCCGCGATATATCGGCGAATACTTCTACCGTACGGCCGGTCCCTCGACGATCGCCTTTGCATCCAGCGTTCGTGACGCGGCGCATGGAAGCGGGACCTTTGCGTACGACGCGAGCCACGACGTCGTCTGGTACACATATCAGCCGAACTCGCTGCCGCCGCACGCGACCTCTGGGACGATCCTCGATCGGCGTTCCGAAGTCTTGCCGAACTACTGGGCTGTGACGCACGAGACGCAGCAGTATAAGGGTCACTACGGTCCCTTCCCGGCCGCGGGCCTGCAAGAGGCCGACTATTCCGGCTTTAGTCGCTACCCGAACCTGGAGAGCGCGCTCCGATCCCTTTAAGAGGCGGGGAGGCTTTGCGCCGCCCGCAGAAAAGCGTGAGCAGCAGAGGAGAAGAGCATGCCCGATTTTCTAAAGACGTTGTTCGTGAACCCGCCCACTTTCGAAGGCTTCGACGGCGGCGCGGGATCGCGGTATCAATGTCGCCGCGAGGTGCGGTCGTTCTGGTACCCGACGTGGTTGGCGCAGCCGGCCGCGATGGTGCCGGGAAGCCGGCTGATCGACGCGCCGCCCGACGGCCTGACGTTCGATCAGGTGGCCGCGACTGCGAAGGATTACGAGTGCATCATCCTCCACACCAGCACTCCGTCGTTTAACAACGACGCTCGCTTCGCGGCGCGCGTCAAGCAAGAGAATCCCAAGGCGCTGGTCGGCTTCGTCGGCGCGCACGTCGGCGTGTTGCCCGAACAATCGCTGCGGCTTGCGCCGGCGGTGGATTGGGTCAGCGTTGGTGAGTTCGATTACACGTGCGTCGACGTCGCATCGGGCAAACCGATCAGCGAGATCGACGGCGTCGCCTATCGCGAAAACGGCCAGATCGTGCGAACGCCCGAGCGGCCGATCATCATGGACATGGAAGCGTTTCCGTCGGTTCTCGACGTCTACCGCCGCGATCTGACGATCCCAAACTATTTCAACGGCTACTTGCAGCATCCGTATCTCTCGTTCTATACGGGACGCGGCTGCAAGTCGAAATGCACGTTCTGCCTCTGGCCGCAAACGATCGGCGGCCATCTCTACCGCTTCCGAAGCGTCGACAGCGTCGCGGCCGAGATGGTCCGGGCAAAAGCGATGTTCCCCGAAGTCAAGGAGTTCTTCTTTGACGACGACACGCTCACCGATAACGTTCCGCGTGTTGAAGAGGTGGCGCGGCGCTTGGGCCCGCTCGGCCTCACTTGGTCGTGCAACGCCAAACCGAACGTGCCGCGCGCGACACTCGAGGTGATGAAGGCCAATGGATTGCGGCTCTTGCTGGTCGGCTACGAGTCGGGCAACCAACAGGTGCTCAACAACATGAAGAAGGGCACGCGCCTCGACATCATCCGCCGCTTCGCCAAAGACTGCCACGAACTAGGTATCAAAGTGCACGGGACGTTCATTCTCGGCATGCCCGGCGAGACGCCGGAGACGATCCGCGAGACGATCAACTTCGCTTGCGAGATGGATCCGGAGACGATCCAAGTCTCGCTGGCCGCGCCGTATCCCGGAACGTATCTCTACAAACAGGCACAAGAGAACGGCTGGCTCGAGGCGCAGAGCGAGGAGCTGGTCGATACGCACGGCGTGCAGCACGCGGCGCTCAACTATCCCGGCTTGAATTCGACGATGATGTTCGAATCGGTCGACGAGTTCTACCGGCGCTTCTACTTCCGGCCGCGCAAGATGTTCTCGCTGTTGGGCGGCATGATCGGCGATCGTCAGGTGATGAAGCGGCGCGTACGCGAAGGCGTGGAGTTCTTCCACTTCCTGCGCGAACGCCGGCGCGAAACTGCCGCGGCATCGGCGGAGAGCGTTCCAGCGTCTACTTAACGCGCCTCAGGTGCGCAGCGTCAGGATCGAAATGCTATATGCCGGGAGCGTTAGCGGTACGGTCGTTCCGACGGTGCCGAGGCTCCGGCTAACCGGGCCGATCCAGCGGTTCTCCTTCGATTTGTCGTACTGGGTGTTGCCGTAGACCGTCAGCGTTGCCGTAAAACTCGTCTTTCCCGAACCGCTCAAATGCGCGTCTATTGCGATGGCCTTTAGCGTGTTGTTGAAGAGCACGAACGCGTAGCCGTTGGTCTGCGCGAAGCCGTACGCGCGCACGTCGGACGACAGCGACCCCGGTACGTTGACCGCGCGCACTTTCGACCCCGCGGGAACTTTGGCGGCGAAGAGCGCCATTACGCGTGCTGTCGGGAAAGGCGTTCCGCCCGGGATCTTCGGCGTGTTGGCGCAGCCTTCGTACGGATCCGGCAGGCCATCGGAAAACAGCCCCTCACTGCCGAAGTGCTGCCAGCCGTAGAGCTTTTTCGAATAGTCGCCGGTCTCGTCGCAGCTGCCGTAGGCGAGCCACCACGTCGCCATCGGAACGCCGGCGTTTAGCAGCGTGCCGAGCATTTGCCCCAAGAACAGCCCGTTGACGATCGAGACCGATTGCTTCCCTTCGCTGCCGGCGTCGTTGTTGAACTCGCCGAGATAGATCGGGACGCTCTTAGCAACGCCGGCGGCGTTCATCTGCTTGCGAAGGCCCATGAGATCGCTCGCGAAATTGTCGATCGCCGTGCCGAGGAGGAACGAATCGCTATCGACGTTGTATTGCGGATAATAGTGCAGCTCAACGAAATCAAATGGCTGAGCTTTGCGCAACACGACGTCGTTCCACGCTCGATCGTTGGGTGTGTTCACGACGACGCCGAGTTTGGCTTGTGGATTTGCTTTCTTTACGGCGGGATAGTAGCCCGTGCGAACGGCATTAGCGTACGTCACCGGATCGTGCGGATTGGCGTGCAGATCGTACTCCCACGAGCCGTACACTTCGTTGCCGACCGTCCAATATTCGGCGCGATAACCGTGGCTCTTGGCCTCGGCCACCCAAGCGGCGGCCTCACTCGGCTCGCCGCCGTCGTTGCAGGCGCGATTGCTTCCGTAGTTCAGCGTGACCGCGACGTCGATATCCAACGGAGCCGAAACATCGGTCATCAAGTGATCGAACGTCGCACCCGGTGTGATGTAGCCCATCTTGTTGCAGAGGGAACCGCCGTCTTCCCAATGGTACGCGTCGGATTCCGAGCCGCCCGGAAAGCGCACGAGTTTGATCCCGCTCTTACGCAGCGACGGATTGACGAACGACTGCCTGAAATCGTACCAGGTAACGATTGATGCACCGTACGCATCGGGTGCGACGGCGGGCCCGCTGGACCGCGCGTTGAGCTCGATCACCGGAACCTGCATCGATACGGCCGCCCCCAGCGATGCCGGGGGAATCGTTCGCGCCGCCGTACACGAGGTGGCAATGATCAGAATGAGAATGCCGCCCAACCCCAATCGGTATCGCATACGGACCTCCTGCGCCCAGTATAGTACCTCCGTAGCGTTACGGGAGCCCCGGCGATTGACGAACATACGTTCGCATGATAGAGTCGGGAGCGTGATGAGGTGCGGCAAGTGAGCTGGCTTTCACGGATGCGCTCCTCACTCAGCCGCGCGCGCGAGGTCTTTTCGGCCGTCGCGCGACTGGGTGCCGCGCAGCGGCCCTTGACGCCCGAGTTTTGGGACGAACTCGAAGATATGCTCATCGTCGCCGATTTCGGCGTGCCCACGACTACGAAGATCATCACCGGGCTCCAGACCGTCGCAAAACAGGAAGATTGGAAAACGAGCGATCAGGTCGTCGCGCGCTTCCGCAAAGATGTCGAGCGGTTTCTCACGCTGCCCGGTGCGGAGCTGAATCTCAAGCAGGTGCCGGCCGTGATGCTGATCGTTGGGGTTAACGGCAGCGGCAAGACGACGACGATCGGTAAGCTTGCCGCGCGCCTGCACAAGGAAGGAAAGCGCGTGCTGCTGGTTGCGGCCGACACGTTCCGAGCCGCCGCGGCCGAACAGCTCGCCGTCTGGGCCGAGCGCAGCGGCAGTACCGTGGTTCGCGGCGCGGAAGGCGCGGATCCGGCCTCGGTCGTTTTCGACGGCATGCGCGCGGCGAAGGCGCGCGGCTTCGACGTTGCCATCGTCGATACGGCGGGCCGGCTGCAAACCAAAACCAATTTGATGGAGGAGCTGAAGAAGATGCGGCGCGTGATCGAGCGCGAACTCGGCGAGCCGCCGGCGGAGACGCTGCTGGTCCTTGACGGAACGAGCGGTCAGAACGCCATATCGCAGGCAAGACTCTTCAATGTGGCAACGCAGCTAACGGGCATCGTGGTCACCAAGCTCGACTCCACCGCAAAGGGCGGAGTGCTCGTCGCCATCGTTGACGAGCTGGAGGTTCCCATCAAGCTCGTCGGGCTGGGTGAGGGCACGGACGACTTACGAGCCTTTTCACCTGCCGAGTTCGTTGACGCGCTCTTCGACGAGACGGAAACCGCCGCAACATCGTGAGCGGCTTGGGCAAAATGCCATACACTTGGCACTTCGCGATGAGAGCGTGATACGTAAGACGCCTAACGGCTTAGAGAAAGGAAACAGAATGGCTGCAGAAGACGAACGACAACTCGCCCTCGCCAACGCGCTCACTCAAATCGAGCGCCAGTTCGGCAAAGGCTCGATCATGCGCATGGGAGATTTTCAGGAGCGCATGGCGTTCGAGGTCGTACCGACCGGCTCGATCGCACTCGATTTAGCGCTCGGCGTGGGAGGGCTTCCCCGCGGGCGAATCGTTGAGATCTATGGCCCCGAGTCCAGCGGCAAGACGACGCTGGCCCTGCATGCCATCGCCGAGGCGCAGAAGACCGGCGGAACGGCCGCCTTCATCGACGTAGAGCACGCGCTCGACCCCAACTACGCCGCGGCGCTCGGAGTCGACCTCGACAACCTGCTGGTCTCGCAGCCGGACACCGGAGAGCAGGCGCTCGAGATCGCCGAGATGCTGACGCGAAGCAATGCCGTCGACGTGGTCGTCGTCGACTCGGTCGCCGCGCTCGTGACTCGTGCCGAGCTGGAAGGCGATATGGGCGACGCGCACGTCGGATTGCAGGCCAGATTGATGTCGCAGGCGCTGCGCAAGCTGACCGCCGCGATCTCTCGCAGCAAGACCGTGATGATCTTCATCAACCAGCTGCGCGAAAAGGTCGGCATCATGTTCGGAAATCCCGAAACGACGTCGGGCGGCCGCGCGCTGAAATTCTATGCGTCGATTCGGCTCGACGTCCGCAAGCTCGAAACGATCAAAGTCGGCCAAGACAGCATCGGAACGCGCACGCGCGTCAAGGTCGCTAAGAATAAGTGCGCTCCACCTTTCCGGCAGGCCGAGTTCGACATCACCTACGGTCACGGCATCTCGAAGATGGGATCGATCCTCGACGTGGCGCTCGATCAAAACATCGTCGGCAAGAGCGGTTCCTGGTACACCTACGGAGAGCAGCGCATCGGCCAAGGGCGCGAAAACGCCAAGACCTTCCTCGAGGAACATTCCGATGTCGCCGTTGAGATCGAAAGCAAGATCCGTGAAGCACTGCGCACCGTCGCGTCGAGCAACGGCAAGGCGCCGGCGGCGGTAGCGGTTGAGGGTTGAAGACCTGCGCGAGAGCGGTTCAAACGTGATCTCGCGAGGACGCTCGTCGCGCGGATCGTCGCATCGTAAGGGTCTCTACTCTGCGTGAGGACCGATCGATGTGATGTCTTGAGGACGCTCGTCGCGCCGCATCCGTGCGGCGCTCCTACTGCCGGCCTCCTCGCTCTCGCCATCCTGGCTTCGCTCGTCGTGCCGAGCCCTCTCGACATCACATCGATCGGTCCTCACGCAGAGTAGAGACCCTTACGATGCCACATGCGGCGTATTGCGCTGCGCTGGGGATGCTCGCGCGGCAGCGGCTTACCGAGACACAGCTTTGGCAACGATTGGAGCGCAAGGGCTTTAGCGACGAACTGACGCGTGAGGCGGTGGAGCGCTGCAAGCGCGAGGGGTTCGTCGATGATCGCCTCTATGCAACGCTCTACGTCGAGGGCAAGCGGAAGGCGGTCGGCGATAACCGGCTCGTTGGCGACTTGATTCGCAAAGGCATCGACGCTGCGGCGGCGGCCGGCGCCGTCGCGGAACTCGAGCAGAGCGAAAGCTCGCGCTGCACCGCGGCCTTCGAAAAACTTCTCGGCAAGAAGCCCGATGTAGCGTATCCGTCCGCCGCCCGCCGTTTGGAGCGGCTCGGTTTCCCCGCCGCCACGATCTACCGAATCTTGCGCGAACACGCCGCCAAGTACGGTCCGTTAGCGACTGAAAAAGAGGGGCTCTCGTAGCTGTCCCAGTCGTTTCCGCGCTCGGGCACTGGTCCCGTCATGGCGACGCAAACGATTGTTCTAGCCGACGACGATCGTGCGATTCGCGAGCTGCTGACGCATCATCTCGAGCGTGAAGGTTTCACGGTCGTCGGCGTCGCCGACGGCAACTCGGCGCTTCGTCTGGCACGCGGTGCCGCGGATCTTCTGGTGCTGGACGTCGGGCTGCCCGGTGTTGACGGCTATGACGTAGCGCGAACGCTCCGACGCGAAGACCGCTCCGTGCCGATCGTCATGGTGACGGCACGCTGCGACGAGCTCGATCGCGTCGTGGGGTTCGAACTCGGCGCCGACGACTATCTATGCAAACCGTTCTCTCCGCGCGAGCTGGTCGTCCGCGTCAAGGCGATCCTGCGGCGCGCCGGTCGCCCCGTCGCGCAAGCCGGACCGCTCCTGCGCTTCGGCCGGCTTGAGATCGACCCGGCGGCGCGCGAGGCGCGCGTCGACGGAACCGACGTCAAGCTCAAGCCACGCGAGTTCGCGCTCTTGATGGAGCTTGCAGGCAATCCCGGCGTTGCGCTCTCGCGAGATTGGCTGCTCCAGCGCGTGTGGGGTTTCGATTTCAACGGCGACGAACGAATGATCGACGTCCACGTCCACCGCTTACGCGCGAAAATCGAAGAACCGTGGGAGCTGCCGCCGATGCTGCGGACCGTGCACGGATTCGGCTACAAGTTCCTTCGACCGTAGCGGGTTGGGGCATCGTGCTGGATCTCGAACGACTTGCAAATTCCATGGGCGAACGCGCGGTGCTGCCGACGGTCGGCCACGAGCTGCGCACGCCGCTGACCTCGATCCGCGGCTATATCGAGACCTTGCTCGATGGCCAGATCGACCCGCAGATATCGCGCCGCTTTCTCGAAACGGCGCGACGCGAAGCCCTTCGCCTCGGCCGGCTTATTGACGGCATGCTGGAGATCTCGATGCTCGAGCAGACGCCGAGCCTCGCCCAGTGCGACGTCGTCGAACAGATTCGCGCAACCGTCGACATCATTGCGCCGATCGCGCGCAAGCGCGACGTTACGATTCGCACCCGCTCGCCCAAGCGCGCCGTGGCGCGCCTGGACGCCGATGAATGCGTTCATGCGCTCTCAAACCTAATCGAGAACGCGGTGAAGCACGGCAGCGAGCACGGAACCGTCAAGATCGCGTGCCGCCGGACGGACCCGTTTGTCGAGGTTGCCGTGGACGACGACGGCGGCGGCGTCGATCCGGCGCGGCGAAAAGCGATCTTCACACTGGGCGTCCGCGGTACGGGTACGGATCGAACGGGCAGCGGCATTGGATTGGCCGTCGTCAGGGCCATCGCCGAACGCGCCGGCGGCGACGTCCGGGTGGAGTCATCCTCGCTCGGCGGCGCCCGATTTGTTTTGCGCGTTCCGGCGGGATAGCGGGGCGGCTCCGTCGTAGATGACAGTCCGTGGCTATGTCCCGGGTTGCGTTCGCACATGCGAGTGAAGCCGAGCTCGCGCGGATCTTTGACTTCTATCAAATCGTCTGGCAGTACGAACCCCGCAGCTTCCCGATCGCTTGGAACGAACATGGCCGCCCCATCGAGTTTTTCACACCGGATTTTTATCTTCCGGAGTACGATCTATATCTCGAGCTGACCGTCGCCAAGCCGATCCGCAACTCGCGCAAAAACCGAAAGGTCCGCTTGCTGCGCTCGCATCATCCCCGCATTAACGTCAAGCTTTTCACGCGCCGCGATGTCGAGCGTGTTTTCTCGCGTTCGATGAAGCGGGCTTCATGATCGGGGATCCGCTCTTCGACTCCACTTCGATCGCTAAGCGCGTCGCACAAATTGGATCGGCTATATCGCAGGACTATGCGGGCAAAGTACCGGTCATGGTCGGAATGCTGGCGGCCAAGGACACGTTTCTCGCCGACCTAGCGAGGGCCATCACGATCCCCTGCCAACTGGACGTTATCTCGGTCAACAGCTACGGCGACGGCGACGGCATCGTGCTGGAAAAAGACCTGGCTATCCCGATCGAGCAGCGGTACGTCATCCTGGTTGACGATACGGTGGATACCGGCCTGACGCTCCAATTCGTGGTCAAGACGTTGCTGGCGCGCAAGCCGGCCTCACTTGCCGTCTGCACGTTGCTCGATCGACCGCACCGGAGGATCGCCGATATCGAAATTAAGTACAGGGGCTTCGAGGCCCCCGACGTATTCGTCGTGGGCTATGGACTTGGTTATCTAGGGCGTTATCGGGAATTGCCGGCTTTGTACGCACACGGAACGTGGCCCGCTTGACGGGCGCGAGGCTGGCGAGAATTACGATCGCCGCGCTCGTCTGCCTGGTGGCGATCGCGCTGATTCCGGCTCGCAGCTTCGCGCTCGAGCTGCGCTCGATCGAACAAGCGGCAGCCGACTATCGCAGTCCCAACGAGCACCTGGAGGAGATGTTCCGCGCCGCCTTGCTCGATACGAGCCGCCTCGCGGAATACGCCCCCGACGGCACCGCCTATATTCCGACCGGGGACATTCCAGCAGAGTGGCTGCGCGACGCGAGCGCCCAGGCGCGTCCCTATCTCTTCTTCGCCAAAGAGGACCCCGACGTTCGCGGGTTGCTGCGCGCCATCATTGCGCGCATGGCCAAGTATCTGCAGATCGATCCCTATGCCAACGCCTACACGTTGGATTACCGCGTCTGGGAACAGAAGTTCGAGCTCGACTCGCTCGCCTATCCGACGGCGCTGGCGTGGAGCTATTGGAAGACCACCGGCGACACTAGCATTTTCACCGGCGATTTTTCCACGATGCTCGACGACGTGCTGGCCACGATGCAGCGCGAACAGAATCACCCGCGCTACTCGCGCTACACGCATAAGGAGCTTCCCAATGACGGCGCCGGCCGCCCGGTCAGCTACACGGGAATGATCTGGACCGGTTTCCGGCCTTCGGACGACGCGTGTTACTTCAACTACTTGATTCCATCGGAAATGTTCGCGGTCGTCGCGCTCGGCGACATGTCCGAGATCGAGCTCAAGGTCTACCATAACGTGGTCAAGGCGCGCGAGGCTCGCGCGTTACGCGACGAAGTGCAGCGCGGCATTCAGACCTACGGCTTGGTGCTCGTTCCGAAGTACGGCTACATCTACGCCTACGAAGTGGACGGTTTTGGCCATGCGATTCTCACCGACGACGCAAACATCCCCAGCCTGCTGGCCGCTCCCTATTTCGGCTACACGATGCCCAACGACCGCTACTACGAGAACACGCGGCATTTCTTGCTCTCGCAGGACAACCCGTCGTTCTACCAAGGCCACGTGGCGCGGGGGATCGGCAGCTATCACACGCCGGAGCATTATATCTGGCCGCTCGCGTTAATTATCGAGGGGATGACGGCGACGACTGGTGCCGAGAAACAGGACGTTCTCGGACAACTGCTGGCCAGCGATCCGGGCGATCACCTGTTGCACGAGTCGTTCAATCCCGATAATCCGCAGCAGTTCACGCGGCGCAACTTCGGCTGGCCCAACGCGTTGTTTTCCGAGTTCGTGATGACCCAGTTCGAAGGCGATCCGGGGATCCCGATGGGTGACACGAGCGACCTAGAGTTTCGCTCGGAGTAGCCCGTTAAGAGGCTCCGCAAATGTATGCCTACCTCTTCCTCGCGATGTGGCTCGCCTTACTGGTTTACTGGTGGCGCATGGCGGGCGATGACGGCGAAAGCGAACTGCGCGAATCCGGGCCGTCCCGGCTCGTGCGCCTACTTGCAATCCTCGGTGCCCTCGCGCTGCTCTTTCTTCCGAGCGTTCCGCTTCCGTGGCTCGATCGACGATTTCTTCCACCTGGGATGGCGTGCGTTTGGATCGGCTTGGCAGTTACGGCCGGCGGCTTGTTTTTCGCTGCCTGGGCGCGCCATCAGCTCGGGAGCAACTGGAGCCAAGCGGTCACGATCAAGCAAGGCCACGAACTGGTCACGAGCGGTCCGTATGCTATCGTGCGCCACCCGATTTATACCGGGCTCCTATTCGGATTTATCGGAATGGCAGTGGCTCGCGGCGAGTTGCGCGGCATGCTCGCCGTAGGGCTCGTCTTTGCCGTGCTATGCGCGAAACTGAGGCTCGAGGAGAAATGGATTCGTGAGCATTTCGGCGAGTCGTATGATGCGTACTCGCGACGGGTGAAGGTCCTGTTGCCATACATAATATGAAGGCCGACATCATTCTGGGCTGTCAATGGGGAGACGAGGGCAAGGGCCGCATCGTCGACCTGTATGCCGCCGATTACGACGTCGTCGCGCGATTCGGCGGCGGCGACAATGCCGGACACTCGATCGTCGTCGACTCGCAAGAGCTAGCTCTGCGGATCGTTCCGTCGGCGGTAATGCATCCCGACGTCGAGCTTTTCATCGGGGGCGGGACCGTCGTCAATCCGCAAACCTTGCTTGACGAGCTCGGACGTCTCGCCGCAATCGGCATCGACACCTCGCGCGTCAAGATTTCCGATCGCGCGCACGTCGTGCTGCCACATCACGTGACGCGCGACGCGGCCGCCGAGCGCGAACGCGGAAGCGGCGCCATCGGCACGACCGGGCGCGGGATCGGGCCGGCGTACGTCGATCGCGTGGCCAGAAGCGGCATTCGCTTCGCAGACATCAGTAATGCCACCCTTCGACAGGCTCAGGGTGACAAGGGTCAGTCCTTCGACGGCGCTCAGGATGACAAAGGGGTGCTCGATGCCGCGAGGCGGCTGGCGCCGCACGTTGTCGACGGCGTCGAGTACATTCACGAACGCCTGGGCGGCGGGAAGCGGATCTTGCTCGAAGGCGCTCAAGGTGCGCTGCTCGACGTCGGCTACGGCACCTATCCGTATGTGACGAGCTCGCACACAATCGCGGGCGGCGCTTGCACGGGACTCGGCATCGGCCCCGGTACGATCGGGCGCGTGATCGGCGTCTTCAAGGCCTACTGCACGCGGGTGGGCGCGGGCCCGCTGCCGTCGGAGCTGCACGACGAACGCGGGGAGCAGCTCCGACGTCAAGGCGGAGAGTTCGGAACGGTGACCGGGCGGCCGCGCCGTTGCGGATGGTTCGATGCCGTCGCCGCGCGGTACGCCGTCGCGCTCAACGGATTGACGAACGCGATCGTCACAAAGCTCGACGTACTGACCGGCTTCGAGCGAGTCGGGCTCGTCACGAGCTATCGCGTGGGCGGCCGTAGCGTTGGTTTTAGTGGCGCCGGGGAACCCGATCTGCAGATTGGCGTCGAAGAGTTGCCCGGATGGAGCGAACCGATCGCAGACTGCCGGCGAATCGCCGATCTGCCGGCGACCGCGCGAGCGTACCTGCAGCGCTTGCAAGAGGTGCTCAACGTGCCCATCGAGATGGTTTCGGTGGGGCGCGAACGTTCGCAGTTGGCTCGCTGAGGCGGCGTGGCGGGAGTTCTCTACGCATATGGCCCGATTCGTCTTCCCGCTGGAGCCCTTGCTCGATGCGCGCCGGCGAAAAGAAGAAGAGAAGCAATGCGCGTTTGCCCACGCCAAAGCGGCGCGCGATGAGAACGTGCGCGACCTCGGTCGCCTTTCCGGCGCGTTACGCCTTGGCGGACGTGCGCTGCATGAGTGCGCCATGACCGGCTCCACGGCTAGCTTGTGCTTATACGACGCGCACCTTCGCTACCTCGAGCGAACCCTCCAATCGCGCGAAAAGAGCAGCGCGGAATCGGCGCCGGCTTTCGCTCGGGCTGCGTCGGAGCTGTACGCCGCGAATCGCGAGCGCCGCCTGATCGAGAAGCTCAAGGAGCGCCGGCTGCAAGAGTTCGAGCGCGAAGAGGCGCGCCGCGACGAGCGCGAGCTCGACGAAGCCAACGCCCTTCGACAGGCTCAGGGTAAACTACGTTGATTACTCTAACGAGGGTGAACGGGCAGCCGGTGATGTTGAACTGCGATTTGATCGAGTCGATCGAAGAGAACGGGCACACCGTTATCACGCTTACGACCGGAAGTGCGGTTGTGGTCTGCGAGCGCATGCCGGAGATCGAAGCGCGGATCGTCGCGTTCAAGCGAAAGATCTACGGTCCGCGCGAGCCGAGCGTTTAGCGAAGCCGGCTTATGCCCTGGAGCTTCTGGGAAGCGTACGTCGTAAAGCTGCTGATTCTCGGACTCATGCTGGCGGCGCTTTACGCGTTAGCGCGCCGACTCAAAGATGTGAGGTTTTTTGCTCGCGGCGTAGACCGATACGTCACCGTCATCGAATCTACGATGCTATCGCAACACGCTGCCGTCCATCTGCTTCGCGTTGGTACGCGCTACCTGTTGATCGGCGGCGGCAATGCTGGGCTCTTTAAGCTCGCCGAGCTTAGCGCCGGCGAGCTCGAAGCTAAACGGCAAAATATCTGAACTGAGCGATCTTATTGCCGGCGGTTTCGACTAGGTAGATCTGGCTGTCGACCCCGAGCACCATCGCGGTCGGTTCCGAGTTCGGCGTCGGAATTTTGTAGTAGTTGACGTTGTGACCTCTGAAGAAGAACTGTCCGATTTTGTTGCCGGCCGTATCGGTAAAGTAAAAGTTCCCATCGACGCCTTGAAGGATTTGATCGGGAGTCAGCGCTCCAGGAAGCGGATACTCCGCGGTCACGACGCCGGTCGTGGACATACGCCCGATCTTGACGGACTTTTCTTCGGTAAACCATAGCGCGTTGTCGGCACCGGGCGCGATACCGGTCGGCTTGGCATCCGCGGTCGGGACTTTGTATTCGTTTAACGGGTATCCGCTGATCGGCAAACGCCCGATGCGGTTCGTGCCGGGCTCGGTGAACCAGAGCGCGTCGTCGGGTCCGTTGGTAATCGTGAGCGGTTGCGCGTTACCGGTTAGCCGGTACTGCTTGAACAACACGAAAGGCCTTCTTCGGATCGCTTTGATTCGCCAGATGGAGTTGGTTCCCGGATCGGTTAACCACATGTTGCCATCTGAGCCCAACGTGATGCCGACGGGCCGCGCCGCGGGGTCGGGAAGCTTGTACTCGACAAACGGCTGCCCCGCCACCGTGATTTGCCCGACCGTGGCGCGACTGGTTTCGGTAAACCACACGTTCAAGTTCGGCCCCGAGCCCGACGCGATGCCGTTTGGCTCGGCCTTGCGCGAGGGAGTTACCTGCTCCGCTATGTGTCCACCGTGAAGCAGCTGCCCCAATTTGCTCGCCGCAAACTCGGTGAACCATAAATTGCCGTCGCTTCCGACCGCAATCCCCATGGGCTTGCTCGAGGCCGTGGGGATCGTGTACTGAGCGACCACTGCCGGCGGCGGCGTGGGCGGCGGCGATGCGGTGCCGCTGGTAATCGGCGTCCCCTTGCCGCACGCGGCCAGAACGACGAGCGTCAAGACTGCGAGCAAAGCGCGCGCCTTTGGCAATTGCTTCTCCTTAGGAACCGGCAGGGTGAATAGCTCTCCCTTATTGGCAGACCGTATCCGCATTCCCCCGACGCGGCCAACGGTGCGGCTTCCGGTGCCCGCCTTCTAATACTAATTGCTTAGTTGACAACTCGATTACGGTGCGCTACCATCCAACTAACGAATTAGTAGAAGCAACCTTCCGCATGGAGTGAGCGAGCATGGCACGACGACGTTCCAGCACCCTGACCGAAGCCGAGCTGCGGCTGATGGAGGTGCTTTGGGAGAAGGGCCAAGCGACGGTCGCCGAAGTGACGGCCGCGTTGCCGCCCCCGCCCAGCGCCTACAATAGCGTCCTTACCACGTTGCGCATCTTGGAACGAAAAGGATACGTCGCGCACGCCGAGGCCGGGCGCGCCTTCATCTATAGGCCGTTACTTGCGCGCGAGGACGCGGCGAAGAGCGCGGTGGGGCATCTGCTCTCGCGCTTTTTTGACAACAGCGCCGGAACGCTAGCGTTGCGCTTGATTCAAAGCGAACGTCCGTCGAACGAGGAGCTGACGCGCCTCAAGGCGCTGATCGAAACGTACGAGGAGGGCCCGAAATGATCGCGATTGCGGCCACCGTGCTCAACGCCCTCTGGCAAGACGCGCTGCTGGTCGTCGCCGTATGGCTCGTCTTACATGCGTGGCCGCGGATCAACGCAGCGACGCGCTACGCGGTCTGGATCGTGACGCTTCTCGCCGCGCTCGTCGTGCCGATCGTCACGACGCTGGCCTTCTTTACGTCGTCAACGCCACCGGTAGCGGCGACCGCCACCGAAGGCGTTCCCGCAACGAGCTCTTCTCACGCCGTCGTCATGCCGCAGCGCCGGCATCATCGCGAGACTCGGACGATCGGCGCGCCCGGCGCAATGCTCTCCTTACCAACTCGTCTGCACGTCACGCTGCCCCTGCGCGTCGCGCTCGTTGTGTTCGCCGCATGGGCGTTGCTGACGGGCTATGCCGTAATCGGTCTTCTTATAGGGCTCGCTCGCCTCGAGCGGCTAAAACGGGACGCCTTACCGCTTTCCGTCGAGTATCGCGATTCGATGCCGCAGTGGAGCGCGGCAAATAAAGGACGGCGCCCGGTTCGGCTTTGCGTGAGCGAAGCGATCGACGTGCCGGTGGCCGTGGGCTTGTTCGACGCAATGATTTTGATACCGCAATCGCTGCTGGAACGTCTCTCGCCGGCTGAAGTCGAGCAGATCAGCCTGCACGAGCTCGCTCATCTTCGTCGCGCCGACGACTGGAGCAACTGTCTCCAGCGACTGATCGTCGCAGCGCTCGGTTGGAATCCCGCCGCTATCTTCATCGGGCAACAACTCGAGTTGGAGCGTGAAGTTGCCTGCGACGACATGGTGCTCGCATCGGTGGGCGCCGTGCGTCCGTATGCGATGTGCTTAACGAAAATGGCCGAAACTGCGGCATGGCCTCGCCATTCGATGCCGGCACCGGGCGTCTTTACGACTCGCAAGCAGATCTCGCTGCGGATCGAGCGGCTCTTAGCTACCGGGCGCGACATTGCAACGACGCTCGCCATCGGTCCGGCCGCCGCCGCCGCGGCTGCGGTCGCCGCACTGGCGATCGCGATATCGTTGGTCGCACCATCGGTTGCCGCCCCCGTGGTAACGGTTGCAACGCCGGTACCAAAGACGACGATCGCGACCCCGACGCCCGAAGTGAGGATCGTGCGCGTTGCCGCGTCGATCGCGCCGATGGCGTCGATCGCGCCACTGGCGCGCGTCACGACGGAGCCCGTGCGTGTAAGTGTCGCCAAAAAGCTCGGCGTTGCCGCGAGCCAAGTGGCCGTTGCGCAAAGCGACGGGAAGTCGTGCGCCGGCTGCGATCTCCAAGGAGTGAACTGGGCGGGCCGCGACCTTCGCGGCGCAAACTATACCGGCGTCGACTTCAGCCGCGCAAATCTCGCGGGCGTCAATCTTTCGGAGAGCGTTCTCAACGGCGCAGAGTTTACGAAGGCAAATCTCAGCGGCGCTTTGTTCCGTCACGCGCACTTGACTGGCTGCGACTTCTCGCAAGCCAATCTCGAGGGCGCCGATTTCACTAATGCCTGGATATCGGAGTGTCAGTTTACCGGCGCGCGGCTGGAAGGCTCACAACTTCGCGATCTCCTCAACGGCTGCAAGGGCTGCGATTTCAGCCATGCGGACCTTGCGCGGCTCAACTTGGCCGGCGTGCGTATCAATGGCGATGACTTCACGCACGCCGATTTGCGCGACGTCAACTTCGCCGGCGCGGAGCTGGTCGCTTGCGACTTTAGCAACGCGCGATTGGACGGCGCAAACTTCGCCGGCGCGACGCTCGACGGATGCGGTGTCGACGGCGTCGATCTCAGACACGTGGATTTCTCGAAGGCCAAGATTATCGACATGGATATCCCAGGGAGAAACGCTCCGCCGTAACCTAAACTCGACGATCTAATCGCTTTGAAAAAGCCTCGCGGCCGAGGCCTGGTTTGCTGCGCCTTTCGGCTGTATCTTAAACGGGAGCAACACTACATGAACTATATCCTAGCCGCAATCGTCTTACTGGCAAGCAGTCTCGCGACGGCCGACGGCCTTCCCGCACACTGCTCGGGGTGCTCGTTTCCCGGACGCGATCTGCATGGAGCCGGCCTCGCGAACGTCGAATACGCCGGCGTTAATCTCTCGCACGCAAACCTTCGTGACGCCGACCTGCGCGGCGCGAGACTTGCCGAAGTCGACTTTTACGCGGCGGATCTGCGCGGCGCGAATTTTACCAAAGCGAAGCTCGCGGGAGTCGACCTTCACCAGGCACAGTTGTCGGGCGCGATCTTTACCGGCGCCACGTTGGCGGGAGTCAACTTGCGAGACGTGTTCGACGGCCTGCGTGACATCGATGCGCGTGGCCTGCTTCATAAGTGCGCGGGTTGCGACGCTCGAGGCGCAGTCATCGCCGGATTCGATCTCTCGGGCGTCTCGATCGTGGGAGGCGACTTTCGCGAAGCTCGCGCGCGACGCGTACGTTTTATCGGCGCCGAACTCGAGGGCGTGGATTTTGCGCAAGCCGATCTTCGCGACGCCGATCTTCGCGACGCCAAGCTCTGCTCGCGCAATGCCGACGATCCCAGAGTCCAGTGTATCGATTTGCTGGGAGCCGACGTTCGCGGCGCCGATTTCCGCGGCGCGCTCCTCTGCCAAAACGATCGCGAACCGCGCAACTGTATGCGGGTCGATACGGCAACGCTGCGTGAGGGCAGCCGCTCGAGCCTCGCCGGCGCCATTCTGCCATGAAACCAACGCTCGGCGCAGCGCTCGTCGCGCTCGCGATGGCCGCGACTTGCGCGCCGGCATTGGCGTATCCGCGACTGACCGTGCCGCAGTCGGCGAGTCCTCCGTTGGATCCGAGTGCCCCGGCCGCACAATGGTCGCAGGCCGCGAGCCTCACGCTTCCCTGGGACGACGTTCGCTCGCGGGACGCCAGCGAGCCGACGAAGGCGTGGATCACGACCGATGGGCACGCGCTCTACGTGCGATTCGATGCGACCCAACACGAACCGATCGCCGCGAAGCAACACACCAATGACGTCGGGCAGGGCAACGACGACGAAGTATGGGTCGATCTCTGGCCCAACGGCGTCAGCGGCTACTTCTATCAGTTCTACGCTACGCCGAACGGTACGCATTACGAGTTCTCGTCGGAGAATACCGCATACTCGCCAAACTGGGAGTCGGCCGGAGCCGCGCGTGACGACGGGTATACCGTAACGATGAAGATTCCGTTCGACGTGCTGCGCAACGCCCACGGTGGCCTTTGGACGGCACAGTTCGTGCGCTACATTCACGCGACGGGCGAGCAGCAGGTCTGGTCGTACGACAAAGTTCAGATGCAGCCCGATTCGTACGGCAGCGCAGATTACGCGCACGCGGGCTCCATCGACGTCCCGCACATCACGGGCATCTCGGCCTCGCGGCCAAAGCCGAGGGCCGCGCTGTACGCCTTGGGCGAAGCAGCGAGCCGCAGCATCGGCGGATCCACGTCGCGGGTCGGTGCCGATCTGTCGGTCCCGATTACGCCGACCGCTTCGTTCTACTCCACCTTCCATCCCGACTACTCGAACGTCGAACTCGATCAGCAGTCCATCGCGCCGACGGTCTATCAACGGTATTACAGCGAGGTTCGGCCGTTTTTCACGCAAGCCGCGAACTTCTATAACGCGTTCAACTGCGACGCGTGTCCAAACGTCCAGGCACTCTACACGCCCGCGATTCCGACGCCGAGCCAAGGATATGCCGTCGAGGGTAAACAGGGGCCGCTTGGCTTTGCCTCGTTCGACGCGATCGGTGAGAATCGGAACGATTTCGCCGGCACGCTGGACTACACGTCGCCCGATACGAGGTGGGAGGGGAGCATCGAACGTGTCGGCGTGAACCTGCCCGGCTTGGTTGACGACGTCACGGAAACCGGAATGGCGTACTCCGACCTCAAACACGTCAGCGCCTATTTCAACTACGGCGACGACTCGGGAACGAACGTCCTGCTGCCCGACCAGGCGCAGTATTACGATCTGGGCGGCGGCTGGGCAAATCAAACCTTCGGCTTCTTTGGCGCGACGCGTAAGATCGGCGAGTACTACAACCCCGTCGATGGGTTCGTCTCCCATCCCGGCATTGCCGGCTACGCGCTCTACAGTGCAAAGATTTGGGATTTCGACGGGAACAGCGATCTCAAGGCGGTGGGCCTTTCCGGATTCGTCGACCGCTACCAGGGGCCGTCAATGGGAAGCGCGCAGAGCGATAACCAAGTGCTGCTGGACGTCCTAACGAAGAACGCGCTCGATTTCCAAGTGTTCAGTGGTTCGAACTATTGGCGCTTCGGAAACATCTTGACGCCGATTTCGCAGAACGCCGGCTTCTCGTTCACGTACGACAGCGGCTTGCAGACGAACAATCCGGGGAATTTCCCTTACCATGGAACGTCGTCGACCCCGACGCAGATCGGCTACAACACGGGGCGATACGGCACTGGGCGGCTCGACACGTGGTTTCGCACTACGACGATCCGCGTGGGCAACCGCGGAGCGCTTACGCTGGCGCTCGACGATACGGCCCAATGGCTGCCCAGCCCAGGGCCCGACAACATTCAATGGTTCGAGAGCCTGAGCTACTCGTATCAGATTGGAAGCAACTCGTCTTTTGCCGTTGGAATACGGAACGTGATCGGCGATCCGCCGATTCCCAATGGCGGCGGCGATTGCGCCGGCCGCTGTTCGAACGTTTCGGTGGCGTACCACTTACGGCTCCGTACCAGCGAGATTTACCTTGCCTACGGCAATCCCAACACGCTCGCGACCGTGCCCCAAGTGATTTTCAAGCTAATCTTCTACGCGGGAGCCCAAAAGGGCACGTGATTCTATTTGCGTCGTGCCCGCGGGGTGATTTTGAAGATAGTACCGCAACCCTTCGATTTGCTGCACGCACCCGTGCGATGATTACCACCATAAGCGGTCGTACCGTACAGGTTGTGAGCTTGGTCAAAGATCATGCCGGAGTAGGGATTGGCGCCGTCCTTTCCGTGTCCGAAGTTGTGCAGCACCGTTTCCTCCCATTTATTGTGAGAACCTCGGATCAATCGGAAGGCGTTGCCAGCTCCGTAAACACCACCGGCGACCGCCGTGCCGTACATAGCCCCACTATCGTCTAGGATCAGGTCACCTCGGGGTAGGTTTCCATCTGTCCCGCTACCGAAATCGTGAATGATTCGCTCCGTCCACTTATCGGTATTCTCACGTATTAACTCGTAGACAGTTCCACAACCGTAAGCGAAGCACGCTGCGCCGTGCATACCTCCCTGACTCGTGACACCGAATAGGTTTCCGGCTGAATCGAAGGTGAGGCCGGAGACGGGATAAGCACCGTCATTTCCTTTTCCGAAGCTGTGCAGCACTTTCAAGGTCCAAAAGCCGTTCGTGCCGGGCCTCAATTGAAACGCTGTGCCGCAGCCATAGCCGTCACAACCGGACCGATACGCGCCTTCACGATCGGTCGTCCCATAAAGGTTTCCGGCATTATCGAATACCAGCTTATCCTCCGGACCGTCCCCCTCGTCGCGGGTGAACGAGTGCAACGTCCGTTTTGCCCACAAACCATGGGATTGGGGGATTAACTCAAAGATCGTGCCGTCGTCCTTCTCTCCACCCCCTATTGTTGTGCCATAGAGATTTCCAGCCGCGTCGAAGGTAAGGGCGCCTTCCGGACCATCCCCGTCGGTCAGGTTCCTGAACGCGTAGATCACTTTCTCCGTCCACTCACCGCTGTTCGGTGACAGCTCGAAGACGACACCACAACTGACGCTGCCACTGCAGTACGGGCCATCGGAAGAGGTCGAGCCGTACAAGTTTCCCTTGGCGTCGACGATCAAGCCGGCGCGAGGGAAGAAACCCAGAGAATCGCTCGGGAAGAAGCTGTGCAACACCTTCTCCGTCCACTTGCCGCTGGCGGCACGGGTCAGCTCGAAAACAACACCGCAGCTTTCGAGAATGTTGCACCCATAGTTGCCGCCACTTTGTGTAGTGCCGTATAAATTGCCGGCAGCGTCGAAAACGCAACCCTGCGTAAAGATTGTAAGCTCCGTCCGTGTAGTTGAAGCTGTGTAGCGAGGTTTCTCTCCAGCGACGTGGAGAGGGAGGGACGGTGTTCGACGTGCTACGTTCCGAAATAGGACCGGTAGCGACCGGAATGCCACCGCATCCGGCAAGCGACGCGCAAACGGCGCCGATGCTCGCACCAGCGACGGTTCTCAGTGCACAGGCGCGAACGATATGAGTGAGCGTTGGTTTCACCTGTTGCCCCTCCGATGAGGATTAAAGGCGACTCCTTCGCCGCGTGGGGCGCAGTCCCCGGCACAAGCGGGCCGCTGCGCAGCTAGGGCCTGTTAACACAA
>PMUK01000042.1 GCA_003166915.1 Candidatus Cybelea palsarum | reverse complement strand
ATTCGAACTGAAAACTTCCGCAGCCGTCGAGGTGTCCAATGTCTCAGCGACAGAGATCAAAGCGGTATTGTGCTTGGCGAACAGATCGAGCAAGTCGGCTAGATCGCGCACACTGCGAGTTGCCCGGTCGAGCTTCACTACGATAACGGTGGCCACGCTACCGTCGCGCACACGATCCAACAGAGTACGCAGAGCAGGCCGTTCTAAGCTCTTGGCGCTGGCTCCGCGGTCGGCGACGACTTCGCACTCGCCGAAGCCCATTGCAGCGCAGTACGCGGCTATTCTAGCCTCCTGTGCGGCAAGCGAAACGCCCTGGGCCGCCATCTCCTCGGTCGAAACTCTGACGTACCCGACTATGGCGCGGGTGGCTTCGGTGTGCTTTTGGCGACGTTGCCTCACAGGTCTTTCTCCTCGTTTGTACAGTACCGGTCGGTTACGTACATTTTACCAGCTACCCAGGAGACTGTAAAGCCTGCTACTAACGTCGAACCGCACGGCAGAGGATAGCGTCAAATGCACCTTCCTACTCACGCGCACGGCGAAGTATCGGCTGTCGAGTCTCAAGGCTCGGCTGAAGCGTGAGGGATATACGGAGACGACGGAAAGCAGCCTCGTAGAGCAGCTTCTGTCACCGTCGAGCATTGCAACACTCGAAGCTGACATTCGACGCAGCACAGGGCAACGGAAGCCCCGATAACGCTATCCTAGCAGCGTCGATGCACGACGCTACCCGCGAAAGTCCTCACGGTTTGAGCGAACGCTCGCGCTATGTCGTTGCGTTGCCTCCTGACGTTCTTGGAGGGCTTAACGAAGTCGAGTTTTGCTCGTGGGACGGGGGGATAAGTAGCATACAGTCACGCGATCGGAACGCGGTGGCGCAGCATCTACTAATCTAGATCACGTCTCTCGGAAATCGCATCTTGCGTCAGTCCCTACTTTTTGCGGCGTTCAAAACAGAGCCGCACTCGGTACAGTCGAGTCCTCCCACCAGGACGCTCCAGGGCTCGATGCTTACGGTCCTCAGCAAGCCCATCGGTGTCCACGGGTCGCCGGCCATCACCGCTTCGATGGCACTCTCATTAACCTCCCCTGGCGCGTTCACGACATGCATGACGCGCGCGGCATCGTCCTCGCCGCCGAGTGGACCGCCCGCAACGATGAAGCCACTGTCCGCAAGAGTGTCGATGAAGGTCGCGTGCGCGGGCCATTCTGCCTGCTGGCGCATTTTCACCGACCAATCCCACGCGCCGCCTCGCTCGCGAATCACAACAAAATAAGGCATTACAGAGCTTTGACGGTCCTTTGAATCAAAGCCTTTGACAGCCCTAATCCGGCTAATCGAATCGAGCTTTTCCGAGAGCATCGCGCTCAGCTAATCGCTTCTTTGCCTCGCTTTCGCGAAGCCGTGCAGAGCGGCAGAGGCGCGGGGACTGCTGAGATCGCGCCTCCCGTCATTTTGACCACGCTTTTTACTCGGGAACACCCCCATCGTGTTCGATGATCTCTTGAATACTGGCGGCGGGCTGCGACGCACATTTCGATGCGTGCGGCAATGGCTCAGAGACGAACTTCGTGGGCTTCTGCGAGTAGTTGAACATATCGCCGATTGAGGTCGAGGTTTCGTCGGTTGTATGAAGCGAGCCCAAACCAAAGTTCTGCTCGATGAACTTTAAAATGCTCCCGAACTCGTACTGCGTGTGCAAGACCGTGTTTGGGCGAGCCCACGGCGAGATCACGATGGTTCCGACGCGAAAGCCGAGGCTCGTGTAGTTGGTCTGCGGCGGCGGGACGGGATCGTACCAGCCGCCCCAGTCGTCCCAGAGCACTATGACGGCGGTTGAGTTCCAGTACTTACTTTCGCCGATCGCGTTGACGACCGAGCTGACCCACCGCGGGCCGCCGTTGCAGGAGCTGGCGGGATGATCCGAATCGGCGAGCGTGGGTATCACCCAGGAGACCGCAGGGAGCTTACCGCCCTTGATGTCGCTAAAGACGCTGGTGTTCGGGAAGCTGATGTGCGCCCAATCGGGACCGTAGCCATCGCAGTCGCCTGGCCGTTTTTTATATGGCGGCGTCCACGTTTTACAACGGACCTTGGCGATCGCATCGAAGCCGTTCCAAACTCCCCCGGAGAAATCGCGATCCTTGCCTTGGTAGGGGTCCACATAGTACTTCCACGAGACGTTTGCGGGATCGAGCAGATCGGCCATCGTTCCGTACTCAGTGAAGCATGGAAACGGCCCGTGCAGAAACTCCTTTCCGTTCGTCTTGAGGATCGGCGTGTGAGTACCGGGCGATGCGTCGCAACCCCATGGCATGCCGTTGGGCTGATCGGTGAGCGATTCGTGGGAGTTGAGGGCCACGGTGCCCGAGAGAATTATCTGGTGCGCGATGAAGCTGGCTGCCGTCTGCGTGAAGAACATATGATCGGCGAGCGCGTACTGCTTCGCGAAATCCCAGTACGCCTTGGTCTCGGAACGGTAGACGTAGGAGTACGGGTAAAGTCCTGCAGGCTCTCCGCTGCCATTCTCTCCGAAGCCAATCTTGTCGAATCCGTCATTTCGGCAGATGCCGGAAGAGTCGAGATTGCACTCGATTTCGAACACCTTGTGGCTGTGGCCGATGTCGCGGCTACCGTAGACGCCCGTCTTAAGGGGAACCGGCGTGAGCTTGGGCATTCCGGTCTGACACAACTTCTGGCCACTGATGTGTACCGGTTCGCATTTTCCCACCAACGCGGTGACCGCTCCGGGGAAGCCCGCAAAAATGGTGTTGAAGCTGCGGTTCTCCTGCATCATAATGACGACGTGCTGAATCGGTTCCGCCGTCACCCTTGGCTGCGGGATGGCGCTCGAACTGTTGCATCCTGCAAGCATTGCA
>PMUK01000066.1 GCA_003166915.1 Candidatus Cybelea palsarum | reverse complement strand
CTTCACCTGCGCTAGCGCGTATCGCTTGCTCGCATTACAGTGTAACTCTGTCCACGATTCATGGATCGAAGGGTCTGGAGTTTGACGCAGTACTCTTGGCGAGCTTTGAAAATGGCGTTATACCGCATCGCAATACGACAGATATGTTGGAAGAAAAGCGGAAGGCGTACGTGGCCACCACGCGCCCGAGACATTTTCTCATGTACGGATTCAGACGCGGGTATGCGAGCCCGTTCTGTTAGCTTTCAGCCATGAAACCGCAGGCGATCACGCGATCGTCCCCGGGAGAGACGTTGCGATAGCGCGCGCCCGCGTCTTTGATGTTCGTATAGCAGGAACGATGCCGGATGTTCTAGCAACTGCCGGGTGGCTGAAAGACGGGCTTAAATGGACTTTTTTGAGTTTGCGCAAGTTGTACGCGATCATGTAGCGACGGTAGTTCAGGGCTCACAAGTGGAGGATCGCATCGACGCTATTCCGCTCTTTCGTTGGATTCACAAGGGCAAGGAGGCGCAGATAAATATAGTTGGCGCTGGATTTGATGCGGACGTTGTCCTGCACTTTTGGATTCCCGACGTGCCGCGAAGTCAGGTTAGCTATCAAGCGGCATATATGGCGCTGAGCGAAGCCAACGCTCGCCGGGCAGCCGACGGCATTATTCACTGGCTGACGAGCCCTTAGCAAGAAAACGCCGCGCTCGCCCGGGGGTACCAGAGGGGGGGTCAGAATCGCGCACCGTATCCCCTATCCCTCAGGATTGGTGGGGAAAGTGGGAGTCGAACCCACATGAGTTGCCTCGGCCGCTTTTGAGGCGGCTGCGTCTGCCATTCCGCCACTTCCCCGGAAGCTACCGCTGATTCGCGTCGAGTAGTCGTTGAGCCTCGGCGGCACTTTGAACGGGGCGGACCCCAAGGCGCATCTCGACCGATCGGCGTGCGAAGGTCAACGTCACGAGCTCCGCACCGCGCGTCGTCCGCAGGTCCATCCGCGCCACGTCTCCGCGGCGCCAGCGCAGCGTCGTTAAACGTCGGCCGTGAAGTATTCCGAGCGCATCTTCGTCTGATGCCTTGAGAACCGCGTCGCCGGGAACAAAGGCGAAGCCGGAGATACTCTCGAGGCGCGCGGCGGAGCGCACAACGTGCGGCGCAAACTGCTCAGCAACGATCAGCTCGTTGCCGCTTCCCAGCGTGAGCGTGCGCGTAAAGAGTGCACCGCCTTCCGGCAGGTCGGGCGCGTCGTAGGAACACGTGATGCGTACGGTCGTCAGCACGTCGTTTCTGTTACAGGCATAGGGACGGTTAAACGTGCCCGCCGCGAAGGGATGCGTATATGCCGCAATGTAGTCGCGCGACGACGCCGGCGGCTCCGGATCGGTCGCATCTCTCAAGAGGCCGATGCTCGTCGCCGAATTTGTCCCTCCGTCGCCAAGCTCGGCAACTCTGGCGCCGGCAAAGGGGGCAAAAACAACGCGCAAGCGTCCGTTCGCGAGCGACGTACCGTCGGGATCTCGAAACGGCGGAGGACTTCCCAAACGCGGTACGGGCGCCCCTGCCAGCGTCGCCGCGGAAATGCCGACCGGAATGACTCGCGCACCGCGAGCCGGGAGGTCGAAACCGGCTACGACAACCGTGCGGTTCGCTAGATGAACGCGCATCGCGCCGATGCGGCGCCGCACGCCGCTCGGATTGATCGCGACGATAAAAGCGTAGGAGGAATCGTTGGCGAGCAAGAGCGTTACATCTGAAGGCTTCCTGAAGCGCTCTGAAACGTGCACCGACGACGGGTCGGAGACTAGCCGCCCGGATCGGTGTAAAGCGGCTAGCCGCGCGACGGCCGCAGGTTGCATGCGACCCATGACCGGGTCTGACGGAAGCAGCGGAAGGAGAAGCGGCTGCGAGCGTGAGGTGCGATCGCTATCGGCCATAAGGTCGACCAGCGTGCACGACAAGCCGCGCGCATTGCACGCGCGTTGCATGGCTATTGTGGCGCCCGCAAGCGCGCTAAAATCGGGGCCGCTCAAACTTCCCGGCACGAAGAGGCTGGGCGGCCAGATAATCGACGCATCCGCCGCAACGTGAGTTCTCGCGAGCGCGACTCCGTACCGCCGAATGAGATCGCCAAAGATCCGTGTTGGCGCGTAGCGCGGCGACGCGTGAAGGTCGACGGTGAGCGCTGCATCCCACGCGTAGGACCAGTTCGCCCATGGCGCCTCCCAGCCGTGCGGATAGATTGTATCCTGCGCCGGAAAGTTGACGAATCCATGCGCGCCGTCTCGCAGGAGCTCGCCAAGCGCGAGCGCCGTATTGGACGAATCGCTCGGTCGCGGCGCGCCCTCGTCAGCGCCCTGCAGCCAGCCGGCTTGAAACTCGGACTGCATCACCGGAAAATGCGGCTGCGTCTGCAGCAAACCGGTCGCAAAATCGAGATCCGCGAGGTCGTGCTCGCCGATGCGATACGAATTGCTTTGATACCAGTTGCCCCAGGCCCATGCCGGCGAGGCGCTTGGAACTTTCATCTCGTAGGTGTTGATGAAGAGCGGTACGCGCGAGCCAACGACCGACGCCACCGTGCGGCGTAGCCAGTCGACGTACGCGTGCCAGTGTGGCGCCGGCCACGTGTCGTTATCGAGGTAGGCGCCCTGATCGTCGTCCAGTGCGATCGCGATGACATCGTGCGAGTACGGCTCGACGCTCTGCAACACGTCGGTTAGCCATTGGCCGGCGGAGCCCAAATGCTGCGCGTTCGCGAGCCATTCCGCGGCGGCCGTATCGGCGTGCGCGTTTTGGAGCGTTGCCGTGGCTGGATATCGTCCCTCGAGGACGTCGTGCAGCGGCATGTTATATTGCGGACGCTGCAGCAGCCAGGCAGGATATCCTCCGTTTCGCCATTCGTTGCGAATCACGGGTCCCGGCCGTAGAATCAGTTTGAAGCCGAGCTCGTGCGTCAGCTTCAATAAGCCCAAGAGATCCCGGCGCGGATCCGTGGCACCGGTGAAGTCATAATTCGTCGCAGCCTGTGCTGAGCTTGTCGAAGCATGCCAGTTCCAGATCAGGTAGAGGTCGATCGTGTTGATGCCAAGGTTCTTGTAGGCGGCGAGCGTAGCGCGCCAGCGCTCGCGCGGGATGCGCTCGTAAAAGAAGGCCGCGCCGTAAACGAAAAACGGCTGTCCATCGACGCTAAAGACCGGATAGCCGCGTTCCGCGGAGACGCGCGAGGCGCTCCACGTCGACCACGTCGGCGCGGAAGTCCCGGCGAGGGCCGCCGGCGGAAGAACCAGCGATATAAACAGCAGCGCAAGAAAGGGCCACCAACGTTCCCTGTGCGCTGCGATGAGAAAAACGACCGCTCCGACGGCAAGCCAGCCGAGGCCCAATGCAATCGCGGCGGTGCCGGAGCTGGCGAATGCGAGCGACCATCCTGCGAGCGCCACCAACGCGGGGATCGGGTAGAGCGGCATTCGAAACGGCGCCCGGATCTTGCGCATTCGCAGCAGCACGAGCGCAAAGACCTGCGCGACGCCCTGAATGAGTACGATGCCGGCGGTTAAGAACGCGATCACCTGATCGAGCGTGAACAAGCTTGCGATCAACGATAGTATGCCAACGGCCAAGAGCGCAACGTGAGGAATCTCCTTTCGCGGGTGAAGCTTCGCAAAAGCCGGTAGGAACGCGCCGTCGCGCGCTGCGGCAAACGAGATGCGCGAGAATCCGAGTAAATTTCCGTACAGCGATGCAAACGCGGTCACCAGGACGAGCATGGTGACCGCAACGGCGGCGACGCGGCCCCACGTATGTTCGACGACGAGGGCGCCGACATATTGAGCCTGGGCCGTCGGTTGACCGTGTGAATCGAGCAGCGACTGCCAAGGAATGGCGCCGAGCACGCCGATTTGCAAGAGCACGTAGAGGATCGCGACGACCAACACCGAGAGCAGAATGGAAAGCGGAATTGTGCGCCGCGGCCGGATGACTTCGTCGCCGAGCAGCGCCACGTCGGCATAACCCACGTAGTCATAGAGTGTGATGTAGAGAGCCGTCCCGAACCCGGCGAGTAGGCCCCCGCCAAACCGGATCGGCTGACTCAAGTGAAACGCGCGCGTAAAGTCGGCGTGTGAAAGTCCCGCGAGTGCGACCAACGCGACGGTCGCGGTCGCCGCTACTGCAAGCAATGCGCTCAAAGCCGAGACCTGCGACGTGCGCCGGTAGAGCAAGACGATCGTGACGCAGCCGATTGCCATGGCGGCGAGATCGTGGGCGACGCCGTTTGCAAGCGGCGGATATAGATAGGCAGCGTAGTTCGCGAAGCCGATATACCCGCTGGCCAAAAGGCATGGCGCATACAAGAGGAACTGCCAGTTGAATAGGAAGGCAAGCGCCCTTCCCAAGCTTTCGGCGCCGAAGATGTTGCGGAGATAAACGTAGGTTCCGCCCGATCCGGGAAACTGCGACGAAAGCTCCGCCCACACCATGCCGTCGCAGAGGGCCACAATCGCGCCGGCGGTCCAGCCGATAAGCGCGAGAGGACCGCCGAGCGCGGCGATGACGAGCGGAATCGTCACCAGCGGACCGATGCCGATCATCGTTATGACGTTGATCGAAACGGCACCCCGCAGGTCGATCGCGCGCTTCATACGGCACGTGGAGTTCGTGGTGCGAGGCGCGAGCTCTTGGTGCGACGAAAAGAGAATCGGATGCAGGACGCTTTTGCGCTGTCGCGCTTGTTACGGTTGGACGGAACGCTGAAGGTCGATTTCGTACAAAGCGAGGCGCTCGCAGGGAACTCACTTGGCGATCCGGCAACGCGGCCCTCGGCCGTCTATCTACCGCCGGGATACGATCCTGCGGGTTCGCGCCGGTATGCGGCGTTATACGTGCTGCACGGCTATACCGGCGACGTCGCCGCAATGGTATCATCGCGGCCGTGGGAGACCAACGTCGTTCAATGGGCGGACCGGCTGATCGCATCGAAACGCATGCCGCCCGTGGTGCTCGTTCTCGTTGATGGATTTACGCGGTTGGGAGGCTCGCAGTACGTCGACTCGATCCACAACGGCGCCTATGCCACCTACACCGTGCGCGACATTGTCGGCCACGTCGACCACAACTATCGGACGATCACATCCGAAGGCGGACGGGCAGTTTTGGGCAAGTCCTCGGGCGGGTTCGGAGCGATGCATCTCGTGCTCGAGCATCCGGGCGTCTTTGGCGCGTTCGCCTCACATAGCGGCGACTCGTATTTTCGTTACGCTCACATCCCGGCGTTTGCAACCGTGCATCGTACGCTTGAGGCGCACGGTTTCGACATCGGCGCCTACGTCGATGCATTCGAACGCAAGCCCAAGCGCCGCCCTGAGGATTATACGACGATGGAGATGCTGGCCTACGCCTCCGCCTACTCGCCGCGCAGCGCCACGGCCTACGACCTCGAGTTGCCGTTCGAGCGGAGCACCGGCGAGCTACGGGAAGACGTTTTCTCACGCTGGCTTGCTTTCGATCCGGCGGAGCGCGTAATCCATGGCCGCGATGCTTTGGCGCGATTGCGGCTGCGCTATCTCGACTGCGGGCGGCGCGACGAATATAATCTCGATATCGGTGCGCGGGTCGTTACCGAGCGGATTCGTGGGCTGGGGCTCGCGGTGCGCCACGAGGAATTTGACGACGATCACCGCAACACCGGTTACCGGTACGCAACTTCGCTTCCGGCGCTTGCCGTCGTGTTGGATCAGGAATGAAACGCTTCGGACTTTTCTTCGTTCTACTACTGAGTGCGCTAGTGCTGAGCGCGGCGAGCTTCGGGCGCGTCTTCGCGCAGGTTCCGCCGCCTCCGACCCCCACTCCGGACCCGCATACGTATAGCGATCCGGCAATGAGCTTCACGGCGCCGGCCGGTGCCTATCTGATAAACCGGCAGGAGGTCCCGTTGGCGCAACTCGGCAACGACTTGCAGCCCGTTGCCTTATGGGTTCTCAATCCCGGCAAAGAAGATGCTCGGACCATCACGCTTTCGATGGAGGCCTATACCGCCGCACCCAATGAGTGGGAGGGGCAGTTTGAAAGCCAGACGCACGGCCAGCAAGAGGGAACGCTAATTCGCAATAAGACGCCGATGACACTGCTCAACGGCATGCCGGCGACCTTCGTCGAGGTCGCATATGGCAGCGGATTCGACGCGAAAAAAGAGTACGCCGTCGTTTGGGCGGACGGTCAGCGCGGGATCGTGCTCGCCGAGACGACGCGCATGGGCGACGGGAACGACGAAGAGGCGCGCAGCTTCCTCAAGCAAGTAACGGCCGTTCAGTATCCGCTCTATCAGCCGTAGCGTCGAGCGTTGCGCGAAGGTCGCCGATTAGATCCTCCACATCTTCGATTCCGACCGAGAGCCGCAAGAGCGCGTCGGTGATGCCGCGGCGTTCGCGTTCTTCCTTAGGAATCGACCCATGCGTCATGCGCGCCGGATGGGAGATAAGCGATTCGACGCCGCCGAGGCTCTCGGCAAGGCTGAAATAAGTAAGCCGGCTCGCGAAATCGAGTGCGCGCTCGACCGAACCCTCCAAGACGAAGGAAAGCATGCCGCCAAAGCCGCTCATCTGCCGGCGTGCGAGTTCGTGCTGGGGATGCGACGGGAGGCCCGGATAGTACACGCGCGCAACGTCGTCCCGCGACTCGAGGAACTCGGCAACCGTTTGGGCGTTCCGCGCGTGCTCGCGCATGCGCACGGCCAGGGTCTTCGCACCGCGCATCGTCAACCAAGCATCGTGCGGCCCGGGAACCCCGCCGGCAGCGTTCTGCGCGAACTTGATCCGATCGTATAGCTCGCCGTCGTCGGTGATCGCCACGCCGCCGACGACGTCGCTGTGGCCGCCGATATACTTGGTCGTTGAATGAACGGCGATCTGCGCCCCCAATGCGAGGGGCTGCTGAAAATATGGCGTCGCGAAAGTATTGTCGACCGCGACGATCTGATCGGGACGGCGTAACGACGCCACTGCCGCGATATCGACGATGTTCAGCAGCGGGTTGCTGGGAGTTTCGATCCAGAAGAGCCTCGTATTCGGCCGCACGGCCGCGGCGACGGCTTCGAGATCGCGCATATCGACGTAGGTGAACGTGACGCCGTAACGTGTAAAAATGCGTTCGAAGAGCCGGTACGTGCCGCCGTAAAGATCGTCGCCCACGACGACGTGATCACCGGCCGAGAGCAGATTGATCACCGCCGACGTCGCCGCCATGCCGCTTGAAAAGGCGCTGGCAAAGCGCGCTCCCTCGAGCGAAGCCAACTGACGCTCCAGGGCCACACGGGTCGGGTTTACCGTGCGGCTATAATCGAAGCCCTTGTGTTCCCCGACTTTGGCCTGCGTAAACGTGGAGGTTTGATAGATCGGAACGATTGTTGCGCCGGTGGCCGGATCGGCCTCTTGCCCCACGTGAATCGCCTTAGTAGCGAACTTCACTTATGAACGACGTCGGAGCTGGTGGAGAGGAAGCTGATGATGTCTTGACGGGTCAGCACGCCGATCGGCTCTCCGTCGTCTGTTACGACGATGGCCGGATTGGCCAGCGTGAGAAGCTTGTACGCAAGCTCGATCTCCTCGGACTGCTCGAGTGCCGGAAAGGGCCGGCCCATTACTTCGCTGACCGGTTGATGGAGAATGTCCGCATGATCGAAGACGCTGCGCATAACGCCGACGTCGTTGACGCTTCCGACCTGTTCCCGTCCCTGCATCACGGGAAGCTGCGAGATCTCGTACTGGCGCAGCAGGTCGAGCGCGGTCTTAACGGTGTCGTCCTGTTGTACGGTGAGCAGCGGCGGTAACGGCGCCTTGCTTCGCAGAACGTCGCCCACGGTCGCGCGTCGCTTTGCATCGGCCAAAAATCCGTTGGCGATCATCCAGTCGTCGTTAAAAATTTTCGACATGTAACCGCGGCCGGAGTCGGGCAAGATGACGACGACGATCGCATCGGGCCGCAGCGTCTTGGCAAGCCGCACCGCCGCGACACCGGCAGTTCCCGAAGAACCGCCGACGAGTAAGCCCTCCTCGCGCGCGATCCGGCGCGCCATCAAAAATGAATCGCGATCTGAGACCCGCACCATCTCGTCGATCACGCGTAAGTCCACGGTTTCCGGCAAGTAGCTCATGCCGATGCCTTCGACGGCGTACGAGCGTGGAATATCTCCGGAATAGATCGATCCTTCGGGATCCGCGCCGACGACGTGAATTGCCGGATTCTTTTCCTTCAAAAACCGAGCGGTGCCGGAGATCGTTCCGCCGGTTCCGATGCCTGCGACGAAATGCGTGATCGTGCCGCGGGTCTGCTCCCAAATCTCGGGACCGGTCGAATGGTAGTGCGCTTCGGGATTGAAATGATTGTGAAATTGATTCGGCTGAAATGCGCCGGGTATCTCCGATGCCAGGCGGTTGGCGACGCCGTAATACGACTCTGGTGAATCGGGAGGAACGTTGGTCGGGGTGATCACGACGTCCGCACCGTAGGCGCGGAGAAGGTCGATCTTTTCTCTCGACATTTTGTCGGGCATCACCAAAATGCAGCGATAGCCGCGAATTGCCGCGGCCATTGCCAAGCCGGTACCGGTGTTCCCGCTCGTCGGCTCGACGATCGTGCCGCCCGGCTTGAGCAGACCCTGGCGCTCTGCGGCGTCCAGCATCGCGACCGCGGGGCGATCCTTGACGCTACCGCCGGGATTAACGTACTCGACCTTGCCCAGCACCAGGCACGCCGCGTCGTCGACGACTTTGTTGAGTCGTACCAGCGGCGTGTGGCCAATGGCGTCTAACGCCGTTTCGCAATATTCGAGTTTTGACGCTCCGGGGGATGGCGCAGTGCTTGCCATAGGAGCGCCGCCTTCAGCGCGGCGAACACCTTCACCTATGAATTCACTCGGAGGCAGGCTCTTCATCGGAATAGCGTTGCTGCTATTGGGAACACCGGGGTGTAACACCGATGAATTGCCGCCGGCGGCCGGTTTTGCGAGTGTGTCGGGAACGGTCGTCGATTCGGCCACGAACGTACCGATCCGCGGCGCGCTCGTTACGGTCGATACAGTTTTGACGGCAACCAGCGACGCAACCGGCCGGTTCTCGATCGACAAGGTCCCCAGCGGCATCGCCGACTACGCGGTCGAGGCTACGGGTTATCAGGCGGTATCGTCGAGCACGACCATCGAACCGGGCAAACCGTTCACGCTAAACTTGACGCTCAACACGCAAGCCTCTCCACCGCCTCATTAACTTCCTAATTTGAGCTGACCGCCGTCGAGCGGCGATAGGCGCTCGCGGGTTTCACGAGCGTTGCCCGGTCGGCAACCGTGCGGTCGACGATGCCCAAGACGACGGTCGCGAGGCGATCGGGATCGTGCCGAACCGTCTCCGTCTCGCCAATTACCGCCGCCGTGACGGGGTGGAATCCCATCGTGGAAATGCGCTCCGTATCGGGTTCCACGGGCACTTGGCCCTCTTGCGCGTACGCCGTCAACAAGCGCGAGGGCGGTTCGTCGTTCACGATAACATAGTCGCAGACGCGTTCGCCGGCGTTGGCAATCAACGCCTCGAGGTGATCGGCGGCCGTCATTCCATCGGTCTCGCCCGGCTGCGTCATGACGTTGCAAACGTAAATCTTTACTGCCGATGCGTCGGCGACTTCGCGCGCGATGCGGCTCACCAAAAAGTTCGGGACGACCGAGGTAAAGAGCGAGCCGGGCCCCAGCACGATGGCATCCGCATCGCGAATTGCGGAGATTACTTCCTCCAGCGGCGCCGCGGCTGGGGGATCGAAGAAGACGCGTTTGATCGGCCGCTTCGCGAGCGAGATGTTCGACTCGCCCTCCAGAATCGTGCCGTCGTCGAGCTCCGCACAGAGCCGCACGACGCCTAACGTCGCCGGCAAAACGCGCCCCACGACATTGAGCACACGGCTCGATTCCTTGATGGCGCGATCGAAGTTTCCGGTAATGCCGCTCATTGCCGCTAGAAAAAGATTCCCGAACGAATGTCCGCTCAGTCCTTCACCTTCGGTGAATCGGTAGCGGAAAAGGTCGGTGACCATCGCCTCGTCGTCGGCGAGCGCGACGAGGCAGTTGCGAACGTCGCCCGGCGGCAGAACGCCGAGTTCTTTTTGAAGGCGCCCCGACGAGCCGCCGTCGTCGCTGACGGCCACGATAGCGGTGAGATTGCTCGAGCGCCGTTTGAGCCCGCGCAGCAAGGTCGAAAGCCCCGTGCCGCCGCCGATTGCCACGATTTTGTAGCCCTGCTGAAGCCGCCTGCCCGCCAACGCGTCGCGAAATCCTTTGGGTTGTCGGCTGCCGGCGATTCGAGCGACGGTGCGCATCCACATGAAGACGCCGATGCTAAGGAATGCAATCCCGGCGATACCCAGAATACCGGTGAGATAGGCGGGCGAGAAATAATCGACGACGATGCTGTCGAGAATCTCGTTGACGTGGATCCCGCTACCCTCTGCAATGAACCAGCGCGTGATGCCGTCGAGCAGCAGGACGATGCCGAAAACTGCGAGCAGAATCCACCGCTTGATGCCAACGCCGGGCAACAGCCACTGGAACGAACGAACGAAGCGCTGGCGCATTAGGCTGCCCGCACGAGATCGCGAGCCTCGAGTACGACATCGATCCGGCGATCGCCGGCGAAACGTTGCGCGAGCCGTCCGGCCACATACACGGAGCGGTGGCGGCCGCCGGTGCATCCCACTCCAATGGTGAGCTGCGACTTGCCTTCGGCGAGATAACACGGCAGCAAAAAATCGATCAAATCGGTAACCTTGGCAAGAAATGGAGCGAGAGAATCGTCTTCCTCGATGAAGGCTGCAACCGCTTCATCGTCACCGGATTTATCGGCGAGTGACTCAACGTAGTTCGGGTTGCGCAAGAAGCGCACGTCAAAGAGGAGATCGAGATCGGTCGGCAACCCGAACTTGAAGCCAAACGCGACGAAGGTAACGGCGAGGCGCATCGGGCGATCCGTAACGAAGGCCGCGGCGATTCGCTCTTTTAGTGTGCCGTGCGTTAGGTTCGTTGTGTCGATGACGACATCGGCGAGCTCGCGCAACGGGGCCAGCAGTCGCCGGTCGGCGTCGATGGCTTCTCGGACGGAGCCCGTCTGCGCAAAAGGATGGCGCCGCCGCGTCTGACTGAATCGGCGAACGAGCAGCTCATCGGCTGCGTCGAGGAAGAGTACCTGCACCAAGTACGTGCCTCTGATGCGATCGATTGCGGTTCTAGCGTCACCGAGTCGGACGTCGCCGCGAACGTCGAGCGCCACGGCAACGTCCGTCACCCCAGACTGCTCGAGCGCCGCCACGGCGCTTTCGAGAACGGCGGGAGGAAGGTGCTCGATACAGTAAAAGCCCAAATCCTCAAACGATTTTATTGACTGGCTCAGGCCGGCACCGGAGAGCCCCGTGACGAAGACGATGCGCAGGGAACCCATATGAAGCTCTTTTCGCCCGAGCGCGCCAACGCCCTCATTTATAAGCTGGAGCCGCTGATTGAAGAGCTGCTGACAAAGCGCAGAGAGCTTGCGATCAAACTGCTCGAATCGGATCCAGCGCTTCACCACGCCAACCCGGCGAGCCGCCCCCGCCTGGCCGGCATGCGCTCCGCGTTGCCCGAGCCGCGCTTCGCAGAGCTTAAACAAGAGATCGGGCGCCTGATCTATCGGGTCGAAGCATATGGCTGCGTCGTCAAAGACATCGACCTTGGGCTCATCGATTTCCCCTCGATGCGGGGCGACGAGCCGATCTATCTCTGTTGGAAGCTAGGCGAGGAGGAGGTTGGCTACTGGCACGGCATGGACGAAGGCTTCACCACCCGCCGCCGACTCTAGAACAGGTCTAGCTTGTAGCGGGCTCGGGCTCGACGGCAATAAAATCCTCGGCTAGGCCTTGGAGGCGCACGTCGCCGAAGTCGGCCGTATAGGCACCGCCTTCGGCACCGGTGATCTCGCCGATCTCGGCGACATCGGCGAGTTGCGGGATCTTTGAGCGGACTTCGTCGGGTATGCGCACGCGGTCACCGACCGAAAGCGTACGCTGGTCGAAGAGCGCGTTGAGGTTGTCGAGGAGCATCGGCAACGGGATTCCATAATCGTCGCTGATCGCTCCGATCGTGTGCGATTCGCTGATCGCGCAGTTCGAGCAACCGCCTAAATGGAAGCGCGCAAAGACGCGCCGCGCACCGGCGTGGAGCTTGAATGCTTCGTCAACGGTCATTTCGGGAGTAAAATTCTGCTGCTGGTTCATTATATGCTTTCTCTTATTCGCTAAGACGCGCCGCGCGCCCCACCGGTTTCGAGCCTGTCCTGAGCTCGTCGAAGGGCGGAGCACGCCTGTAAGCCGGATTCTGTTCCCACGAGTGGGCGATGACCATCTCTCTGGGGCGCGCGTTACCGAGCGCCTCGATGCGACGTGGCTCGTTCGGACGGGCCGTCCCTAAAATCGAGCGATCTTGCTTCAGGTGGGGTTTGCCCGAGTGCGCGTCACCGCGCGACTCCGTGAGCTCTTACCTCACGATTTCACCCTTACCTCAATTTGAGGCGGTATGTTTCTGTGGTACTTTCCTTCGAGTTGCCCCGACAGGACGTTATCCTGCACCGTGCCCTATGAAGCCCGGACTTTCCTCACCCCCGATCGACTCTCGTCGACGAAGGCGCGGTCACCCAGCGTACTCCGCGCCGCTAGTATACCACCGCTCGAGGATCTCGGCCGCATCGACCAAACGCGGACCCGGCCGGCTCAGGTAGGCGTTCCCGTCAAGGGCTAGGACTCGACCGGCACGCCGCGCCGCAAGCGATCTCCACGTCTCGATTGCCTCGAGCTCTTCAATGGCGCGGCGCGTTTTGGTAAGGTCGAAACCGCACGGTGCGACGATGATGGCCTCCGGGCTGGCTTGCGCGATCGCGGCCCACTCCAGCCGCTGCGAGTTGGCGCCGGGATTGGCCAAAACGGGAACGCCCCCGGCCAGCTCGACCAGCTCGGGAATCCAGTGGCCGGCGCTCATCGGCGGATCGGTCCACTCGAGAACGAGCGTTCGCGGCCCCGTTGCGCTAGCGGCGGTCCTGACGCGGAGCGCCGCTACGCGCGACTCTAGCTGGGCAAGCAGGCTACGAGCGCCTTTTGCGTGACCCGTGATCTCGCCAAGCGTCGCAATGTTTGCAAAGACGTCTTGTAGTGAAGCCGGCTCGAGCGAAACGATGCGCGTCCTTCGTGCTTCGACTGCGCTCAGCATGACATTACTGCGCTCAGGATCACAAGAGTTCAGGAGTTTCGTAGCGGAGTCGACGATCTCGTATGAAACCGCGCATACCGCGCAGAGCTCCTGTGTAACGATAAGGTCGGGCTCGAGTCGCGCTAGCAGCGCGCTGCCGAGATGATAGAGGCTCGATCCGGCGTGAACCGCTGCACGGACGTGATGGTCGATTTCCGCGGACGTCGTGCCGCCGGGCGTCGAAGCGGACGTAAGTGTCGGCAGTCCCAGCGCTTCGGGCGGATAATCGCATTCGTGCGTAACGCCAACGACTTCTTCGCCCGCGCCGATTCCGAAGAGAATCTCCGTCGCGCTCGGAAGCAGGCTAACGATTCTCATTCTTACGGTCTTGTGCTACTCTCCTTGGGCGAGCGAGTAGCCGCGCTCGCCGTCGAACGTGTAGAGCCCCTCGGTCTTGATGACGTCGAAGCCCGCGCCGTTGGCCGCATCGAGCAACGCAACGACGTAATCGGCGGTAAAGGGCATGCCGTCGGATTCAAACCGGCAGGACCAATGATCGCTCCAATAGGTGTCGGGATTGCCGTTGGGCCAAACCTTCGTGCCGCGATTGCTGATCGTCGTTAGGCGCGTGCCTTCGACGCCGAACCGCCGCATCGCCGAAGCAATGACGTCGGGATTGCCGTCCGGCCGGTCGATGAAGAGGTCAACCCCGGCGCGCACCTTCGACGCGGCGGCGCCAGCGGGCCGGATCGCGAGATCCATGTGCGCGCCCTTCGCATATTCGACAGGCTTGAGGTGACCTGGTTTTTTGCCTGAGCGCGCGATCACCGCATCGGCGAACTCACTCGTGCCGACCTTCTCCTTCGACGTGCCTTCTTTATAGATGTCGTACGTGTGCACTCCGTCTTCAATCGTTGCCAACCATGCGTTGTGAACGCGCTCGGCGACGTCGGACTGTCCGATGTGAACGAGCATCAGGATGGCGCCGTGCAGCAGGCCCGACGGATTGGCGAGGTTCTGGCCGGCGCGCCGCGGTGCGGAGCCGTGGATCGCTTCGAACATCGAACAGTGATCGCCGATGTTCGCCGAACCGGCGAGCCCAACGGAACCCGTGATTTGAGCGGCGACGTCCGAGAGAACGTCGCCATAAAGATTCGGCATAACGAGGACGTCGAAGGCCTCGGGCGTATCGGCCATCTTGGCCGCCCCGATGTCGACGATCCAGTGTTCGTGTTCGATCTCGGGATACTCGGGCGCGATCTCCTCAAACGTCCGATGGAACAAGCCGTCCGTGAACTTCATGATGTTGTCCTTGGTGAAGCACGTGACTTTCTTGCGCTTATTAACGCGCGCGTACTCGAACGCATATCGGACGATCCGCTCGCTTCCGGGGCGGGAGATCAGCTTCAGACACTGCGCCACCTGGTCGGTCTGACGGTGCTCGATGCCGCCATAGACGTCTTCCTCGTTCTCGCGGACGATGACAAGGTCCATTCGTGGATGTTTGGTCGCGACGTACGGATAAAGCGAAGCGCATGGCCGAACGTTGGCGTACATCGCCAGCGTCTTACGAACGGTGACGTTAAGGCTCTTGAACCCTCCGCCTTGTGGAGTCGTGATCGGTGCCTTGAGGAATACCTTGGTGCGGCGCAGCGATTCCCAGGAAGCGGGTTCGATGCCGTTGCTCAAGCCTTTCTTGTAAACCGTCTCACCGATCTCGATGCGCTCCAGCTCGAGCTGGGCGCCGGCCGCATCGAGGATGCGCAGCGTCGCGGTCATGATTTCGGGCCCGATACCGTCGCCGTACGCAACGGTTATTGGGGTCTTCAAATCGACACGCAGCGGAACTTTGCGTACATGTACGGATAATCGTCGAAGAACCAGTTTCGCATGGACCGGCGAATCAGCTCGCGTGCCGTCACCGGACTGGCTCCCTTCATCACGTAGTGTTTACCGTCGAAAAAGTCAGCCGAGTATTGCGGATACGATGCCATTGGCTCGAAGCCGGGAAACGGCGCAAAAAGCGTGGAGGTCCATTCCCAACCGTTGCCGATCAAGTCGGCAACGCCCCAGCCGCTGGTGCCGGCCGGGTGCGCGTCGACCGGCTCCGGATCGAAGCGCGCAAAATCAAAGTTCCCATGCTGCGGCGCCGGCCGCTCGGATCCCCAGGGGAAGGGGCGCTCGTTGCCCTGCGGCGTCCCGAAAGCCGCGCGATGATACTCGGCCTCGGTCGGCAATCTCGAACCCGCCCAGCGCGCGTACGCGTCAGCCTGCCCGTGCGTCACGTAGACCGGCCAGGACTGCGGCAACGCAATCTCCTCGAAGAGCAGCCGGAGCAGCCACGCGCCGTCGCGCTCCTTCCAAAAGTGCGGTACGGGCCCACCATCGGCGACGAACCGCAGCCAGTCGGCGTTGGTGACGGGATACGTCGAGATCTCGAAGGCGGGAACCTCGACTTCCTCGCGTCCGAACTCGTTATCCCAGCCGAAGGCAATTTCACCGGGTTGTGCGCCCAGCGTTGCGACGCCGCGCACCACGGTGCGTGGATCGCGCGGCGGCACTGCGTAGTCGCGGTGATCCTGTGCGACGAATCCCTTATGGCTCGCATCGAGCTGATGAACGATGTAGAGCAGCGTTTCGTCGTGCATCGCCTCGTGTTCGAGGATCGTATAGGCCGACTGAGCTCGCACCAGCCGTGGAACCGTAGAATCTTCGATCGAGCTGAACGCAAGTGCGCGTAGAACCTGTTCGTCGCACGCCGCGGCAAAAGCCGCGACGGCGCGCCGGTGAGGCCAATCGGCACGCTCGTGACGCCGCGCTTCGTCGACCGTCGGTGGGTCGATGCCGCGCTCGAAGAGGCGCCCGAGAACGGGGTCGAGCGACCCCTCCTGCAGACTGCGCTCGTTGAGAGTCAGATAACTAAACGCCGGAATGTGCCCTTCGTAAAAAGCGAACGGGTGGCGTAGGGGAATCGGCCGATCATAGAACGCTTCGTCGTTAACCAGCGCGAAGAGCGCCGCCGAACGCTTTCGATTTTTGCGGTACCAGTCGAGCAGTTTTGACCGGTCGAGCCCGGTGCTGGTCATCATAACGTTCCGCGCTTCTCTTGTTCGCGCTCAATCGAGACGAAGAGCGCCTTGAAGTTGCCTTTCCCAAACGATAAGCTGCCCTTGCGCTGAATGATCTCGAAAAAGAGCGTCGGCCGGTCCTGGAGCGGCTTGGTGAAGATCTGCAGCATGTAGCCCATGTCGTCGCGGTCGACGAGGATGCGCAGTTCTCGCAAGGTCTCCATCGCCTCGTCGATCTTCCCAATGCGTTCTTCGAGCGCGTCGTAGTACGAGTCGGGAGTATCGAGGAACTCCACGCCGTTATGCTTCAGTGCCCGGACGGTAGCGGCGATGTCGTCCGTACGGATGGCCATATGCTGGACGCCGGCGCCGCGGTAGAAATCAAGATACTCTTCGATTTGCGATTTTTTCTTGCCCTGCGCGGGCTCGTTGATCGGAAACTTCACGAGGTGGCGTGGATCCGTCATTACCTTCGAGCGAAGCGCCGTGTATTCGGTCGAGATGTCCTTATCGTCGAACGAGACGAGCTGCGAGAAGCCGAAGACCCGGCCGTAGAAATCGCCCCAAACGTCCATCTCGCCCCAGCCGACGTTGCCGACACAATGATCGATGAACGAGAGGCCTGGCTTCTTCGCGGTCGGAACGCTCTTGCGCGCTTCGACAAAACCTGGCGCGAAAATGCCGGCATAGCCGTCGCGCTGGATGAACGAGTGGACGGTATCGCCGTACGTCGCGATCGTCGCTCGTATGAGCCGGCCGTTGTCATCTTCGAAGGCGGTCGGCCGCTGCAGGACCCGAGCACCGCCGCGCACGGCCATCTCGAAGGCGGTGTCCGCATCCTCGACGAGAATCGCAATGTCCTTGACGCCATCGCCGTGCAAGGCCACGTGGCGCGCGACGTCGTCGTCGGGAACCAAACTAGCGGTAAGCACGAAACGCAGCTTATTCTGCGCCAAGAGATAGCTGACGCGATCTCGGACGCCCGTCTCAGGGCCCGCGTAGGCGATTTGATCGAATCCGAAAGCGGACATGTAATAATGGGCCGCTTGTTTGGCGTTGCCGACGTAGAACTCGATATAGTCCCAGTCGATTTGCGCGAGCGGATTGCTCCGCGCCTCGGTCGCTGTGCTCATGTCGAACGGATTTGGCGAAGCTTCGCCGGGTGCCCTGTCGAAAGCGGGCGTTATGGACACGTCGGTCGCGCTTCGCCCATCGGTGCGAAGTGCTTTCTCGAGATTGGTCGATTACGCCGGTCTCTTCCCACCCGCGCAGCTCCCACTCGCGCAAGCGACCGCGCAATACCGCGAAGCGCGGAGCGGCCCGCATGCGTGGATGCTCGGACGGTTCATCGTCCCGGTAACGACCTTGGCATCCTCGCAGCCGGCCGGCGACGGTCCATTTTCCGTCATCCTGGATGGCGGCTCGGATTCGCCCGAGTGGCTCGATTCCATTAAACCGCGCATCGATTCGGTGGCGGCGCTGCGAGGGAAGGGCGTTGCGATCGAGGCGATGGAGGTTCCCTTGCCGGCGATTTTCACCGAGGACTGCGCGCCGGAGGAGCCTTTGCAACGTCTGCGCGACCTCCTGGAGAGCGCGAGGGTAGCAGATCTCCCGATCTATGTCGAGTTCGCTCGTCGCGGGCCGTGGCAGGCCGTCGTCGAGCGCGCGATGAGCGCCGCCATGCACGCCGGTTGCGGTGCAAAGTTGCGTTGTGGCGGACTGACGGCGGAGGCCTTTCCCAGCGTGGATGAAGTCGTGGAGTTTCTCGTTGCCGCCGCCGCGTCGCGCGTGCCGTTCAAAGCGACCGCGGGACTGCATCATCCGGTACGTCATGTGGATGCTTCCAGCGGTTTCACTATGCACGGCTTCTTAAATATTTTGGCCGGGGCCGCCCTGGCGCCGCGCGGCAACCGTCCAACGCTGGAACGGCTCGTCGCAGAAGAAGATCCAACCGCATTTAATTTCGAAGATGCGTCGCTTTGCTGGAGGGATGAGCGCATCGAGCTTGGTGAGTTGGAATCGAGCCGGCGCACAGCTTTTGTCGCCTATGGCAGTTGCAGCTTCTCTGAGCCGGTCGAGGACTTGGAAGCGCTCGGAGTTTTCTCGACGCCATGATCGCGCCGGGAGATACGATCGACCCGTCCCTCGACTCGTGGGTTCCAGTTTCGCCTCGCAGCGACTTTCCGATCCAAAACTTGCCGTTTGGCGTCTTTGCGCGAAATGGACGCGCACGCATCGGCGTCGCGATCGGCGAGCAGATCCTCGATCTCTCTGAGACGGCGGAGGCCGGATTCTTGGACGACGCCGGCGAGCGGGAACTGCTGCAGGCTCCGGTGCTCAATCCGCTGCTCGCTGCCGGAACCGGCACGTGGAGGGCGTTGCGCGAGCGGCTATCGGCGCTTCTGCGTACCGGCGGCGACGCTCGTTTGCGCGAGGCCAACGTCGAGCGTTTCCTCTGCGGCCAAGATGAAGTCGAGATGCGCCTGCCGATGGAGATCGGCGATTACATCGACTTTTACTCCTCGATCGAGCACGCGACGAATTTGGGACGGCTCTTCCGGCCCGATGCCGAGCCGCTGCTGCCGAACTGGCGATGGCTTCCGGTCGGATATCATGGGCGCTCGAGTACGGTCCTCATCGACGGAACCCCGATTCGCCGCCCGTGCGGACAGCGAAAAACGCCGAGTGATGCGGCGCCGGAGTTCGGACCGAGCCGCCGCCTGGATATCGAGCTCGAAGTCGGCTTCGTCGAGGGGCCGGGAAATCAGTTGGGGACGCCGATTCCCGTGCGCGACGCGGCCGAGCATATCTTCGGACTGGTCTTGGTCAACGACTGGAGCGCGCGCGATATTCAAGCGTGGGAGTACCAGCCGCTAGGACCATTCTTGGGGAAATCGTTTGCGACGACCATCTCGCCGTGGATCGTGACGCTCGACGCGCTGGAGCCCTTTCGCGTGCAAGGCCCGGTCCAGGAGCCGCAGCCCCTTTCGTACTTGCGCGTTGACGAACGTTGGGCATACGCGATTTCACTCGCGGTAGATCTTCGAACGCAGCAGATGGAAGAGCGACGGATCCCGGCTCAAACGATCTCGCAGACGACCTTTGCCGGCATGTATTGGAACGTCGCGCAACAACTTGCGCACGCGACGGCGAACGGCGCCGTCACGCGGCCGGGCGATCTTTTCGCGTCGGGAACCATCAGCGGTCTCGAACCGGGAAGTCAGGGAAGTTTGATCGAGCTAACCTGGAACGGAGAGCGTCCGATCGCACTTTCCGGCGGCGAGAACCGCCGCTTTTTAGAGGACGGTGACGAAGTTACGCTGCGCGGATGGTGCGAGCGGCCCGGAGTGCGCCGGATTGGATTCGGCGCGGCGCGCGGGCGCATCGAGTCCGCCTAGATTGTGCTCGGAGCTTCGATCCAGGAGCGGAAGTAGCTCGGATCCTCGCACTCAATGGCCGCTTCTGCGAGGAGCAGCGGTTTGAACGTGTCGACCATAACGGCGATCTCGTCGGTTGACGTCTTGCCGAGACTCGACTCCACGGCGCCGGGCTGAGGCCCATGCGGCGCTCCCGACGAGTGAAGCGTGATCGAGCCCTCTTCGACGCCGCGCCGGCTCATGAAGTTTCCGCTCACATAATAGAGCACTTCGTCACAGTCGACGCTCGAGTGGTTGTACGGAACGGGAATTGCCAGCGGGTGATAATCGAACATGCGCGGCACGAAGGCGCAGAACGCTGCGCCGGGCGCTTCGAACGTCGCATGCGCGGGCGGCGGCTGGTGCAGCTTTCCGGTAATTGGTGCGAACTCTTCCAGGTTGAATGCGTAAGGATAGCAGTAGCCGTCCCAGCCGACGACGTCGCAGGGATGATTTTGCACGACATAGATCGCATGGCGTCCGCCGCTGGTGACCCGAACTTCGTATTCGCCTTGAGCCTCCACGGGCGGCTTGAGCATTGGCGCTCGAAAGTCTCGCTCGTAGTACGGCGCGTGCTCTTCGAGCTGTCCGAACTCGTTACGATACTTGCGCGGGAGCGTGATCGTTCCGCTCATCTCGTGGACCAGCATGCGCGTCGGCGACCCAGGCACTACCCGATAGGTCGTGCCGGTGGGAATGACGAGATAATCGTGTGCGCGATATGCGAGCTCGCCGAACTGGCTTTCGATGACGCCCGCGCCGGAGTGAATGAAGAGCAGCTCGTCGCCGCCGGTGTTGCGATAAAAGTACTCCATCGGGCGCTGCGCGTTCGCGATGGAAAGGACCACGTCGTCGTTGCCGAGCAGCGGCGTGCGCGATTCGATGGCGTCTTCGCCGTCGCGCGCGAGCTGCGGCGTTTTGAAGTGACGATTGCGGAGCGGCTCGTTGGGGGAAAAGCGGATCGGCGCGCGCTCCCAGGTCCGAACGTCCAGCGTCGCGGTCGGGGGCCGGAGATGATAGATCAGCGAGTAAACGCTTTCGAAACCCTTAGTTGAGAAGAGCTCCTCGGCGTACAGGCCGCCGTCGGGTCGTCGAAACTGAATGTGGCGTTTATGGGGCACGCGCCCTTCCCGCAGATACGACGGCACTACGGAACGCTCTGCTCTACCACCGCCGCACGTTCGGTTGCCGCGAATCCGTTCTCGCGGTGTGTCCCGTCGCAGAACGGCTTGTTTTGCGAGCCGCCGCAACGACAGAGCGCGATGTTTGCGCCATCCACGGTGTAAGGATTTCCGTCGACGTCGGTAAGCGTGACTTTTCCACGGATGAGATAGGGACCGCTCTCGCGGACTTTGATGATAACTTCGTCCATTAACGCCAAGCCTTCGACGTCTTCGGGATGCGGTCCGGCTTTGTCAGAATCAGGGGTCGGTTGCCGCGGTCGCTTCGAGAACTCCTCGAGCGAGCACGTGGCCGTCGATGCTGCGCTCGAGTTCTGAACCTGTGAGCGGCGTCGCGGCCGAAACACGCGAAAGATCGAGCGCATACACCGTTATCGTGTAGTGGTGTGCGGGGCCGTGAGGCGGACACGGGCCATGATACTCCGAGCGACCCGCCGAGGTCTGTCCCAGCTGGTCGGCCGCAACCTTGACGTCCGGTTCGAGCCGGTGCGTCCGGCTGGGCAGATTATAGAGAACCCAATGGTAGAAGCCGCCCGGAATCGGAGCGTCTGAGTCGTGCATCACGATGGCGAACGAGGCGGTGCCGTGGGGCTCCCCACTCCAGGCAAGCGAGGGTGAGCGGTTCTTGCCACCGCATTCGCGTGCCATGAAGACCTTGGGGATGGCGTGACCGGCGAAAATATCGTTGCTTCCAACGTGCAGCCACGCCGTGGATGCTACTAATGTGATAGCTGCCGCTAATGCCTGGGTCATTCAGGCATCGTTGGCGACGGCAAGGCCGCTTCCTCGCGCTCGCGGGGCATATGCTATCATTGCGTGGCCATGATGGGAGTTGGGCTTCACGCGGCGTAACCTCGTGAACCCCGCCAGAACCGGAAGGTAGCAACGGTAAGCGAATCCTTACGGGTGCCGTGATCCACCTGATTCTCGTCGTGGTCTACGTAATCTTAACTATGCAAGAGTTTCAATCTATCTATCCGGCTCTAGCGGCCCTCGCCGGCGCTCTCGTGGCGCTGGCCATCTATCACGTCGCCGTCGTTCGCCCCTCGCTTGCGCGCACCGGCGCATTGCTCGAAACTCATGACGACCTGATTGCCGGAGGCGCCGGCGGGGCAGCCGGCCGGCTCGCCGCGCTGGAGAGCAGCGATGCATCGCTGCGTGCAGCCCTGGAAAGCGATGGCGCAAGAATCGGCGGGCTCGAGGCGCTCGCCGCCACCGATTTGTCGCGCTGCGGCTTCGTGCGATACGATGCCTTTACGGATAGCGAGGCGGGCCTCTCCTATGCTCTGGCGCTGCTCAATCGCCACGGCGACGGCGTCGTCGTGACGAGCATCTACACGCGCGACGGCACGCGCACCTTCGGCAAACCGGTCGCAGCTTTCAAACCGACGGTCCAGGCGTCGCCGGAGGAGCTGGCAGCCATCGAGCGGGCTCGATCGCCGGCTTCGTAGAACGGGCCGTACGTGAACTTGCTCGTTTGCGATTTAGCACAGGGTCTGCTGTGGATCGTCAACATCTACACGATGCTCCTCTTCGTGTACGCGATCGTCTCGTGGTTTCCCGATCTGCGCCGGGGACGATGGGTCTATTACCTGGCGTCGATCATCGAGCCGGTGCTGATTCCGATACGCCGTATTATTCCGCCGGTCGGAGGACTCGATCTCGCGTTTCTGATCTTATTCTTTGCCTTGCAGCTTCTGGTTCGACCGGCGCTCGCGCACTTCGCCTTCGATAGCTGCATACCGGTTTTCTGACCGTTACAGCTTGGCTCTTAAAACCGATCGCCCACATCGTATCGACGTCGCGAGCAACGTTCGCAACTTTTGCATCATCGCGCATATCGACCATGGCAAGACGACGCTTTCCGACCGGTTGCTCGAAATCACGAGCACGGTCGCCACACGAGACCTCGAAGAGCAGGCGCTCGACGCCATGGACCTCGAGCGCGAGCGCGGCATTACGATTCGCATGCATCCGGTTACGCTCAATTATCGAGCGCGCAATGGGGAGCAGTACCAGCTTAACCTGATCGACACGCCGGGACATGTCGATTTCTCGTATGAAGTCTCGCGATCGCTAGCGGCCTGCGAAGGGGCGGTGCTGATCATCGATGCGGCCCAAGGCATCGAGGCGCAGACGCTGGCGAACTATCACCTTGCGCTCGAACACGATCTAACGATCATTCCGGTCATCAACAAGATCGATCTGNNCGAGGAGATCCTCGAAGCGATCGTCAATCGAATTCCACCGCCGAAAGGCCATCACGATCGCTTGCGCGCGCTGGTCTTCAACGCGCAGTTCGATCCCTATCGCGGGGTGGTCAGCTACGTGCGCGTGGTGGACGGGATGCTCCGCGCCGGCACTCGTTTCATGTCGATGGCGCATCAACGCATCTTCGAATGCACCGAAGTCGGCGTCTTCGCGCCGCACATGCGGCCGGCGGAATCGCTCGATATCGGAAGCGTGGGCTACGTCATCGGGAACATNNGTCTACTGCGGCCTCTATCCCAATGAGGGGCAGTACGACCTGCTTCGCGACGCGCTCGAAAAGCTCAAGCTCAACGATGCCGCACTCCTTTACGAGCCCGAGAGTTCGGCAGCGCTGGGCTTCGGCTTTCGCTGCGGATTCCTAGGCCTGCTGCACATGGAGATCGTCCAGGAGCGCCTCGAACGCGGCTACGGCCTCGACCTGATTGCGACGGCTCCGTCCGTACTCTTCCGCGTCGTGTGCAGCGACGGCAGCGAGCTGATGGTCGACAATCCCTCGAAGCTTCCGCCGCCGACCGCGATTCGCTCGATCGAAGAACCCTACGTCAAGGCGACGATCATCTCGCCGCCGGAGTACGTCGGCGCGATCATGGAGATCACGCAAGGCCGGCGCGGGACCCTTGACAATATGGAATACCTGCACGACGGGCGCGTGATTATGACCTACGAGATGCCGTTAATCGAAGTGATCGTCGATTTCTTCGACGCGCTCAAATCGAGGACGAAGGGGTACGCGTCGCTCGATTACGAGGTGATCGGCTATCGGGAAGGGGACCTCGCGAAGCTCGAAATCTTCCTCAACGGCGAAATCGTGGACGCGCTCTCGTTCATCGTCGCGCGCGACAAAGCCGTGATGCGCGGACGTGCGATGGCCGAGAAACTCAAGGAGCTTATTCCTCGTCAAATGTTCGAGGTGCCGATCCAGGCGTCGATCTCCGGCAAGATCGTCGCCCGCGAAACCGTTACCGCGATGCGCAAGAACGTCCTTTCGAAGTGCTACGGCGGCGACATCTCGCGTAAGCGCAAGCTTCTGGAGAAGCAAAAGGTCGGCAAAGAGCGGATGAAGCGCGTCGGCAAGGTCGAGCTTCCACAGGAGGCGTTCATGGCCGTCTTGCGGCTTGGCTCGTGAAGACGTTCGTCGCTACGCAGAACGCGGGAAAGCTTCGCGAACTGCGAGCGATCTTTTCGGGGAGTTCGCTTGCGCTCGCGAAGCCTCGGAAATACGCCGCCGTCGTCGAGGATGCCGATACGTACACCGGCAATGCGCTCCTCAAAGCGCAAGCGCTCGCCGCGACGCTGCAGAAACGTGGCATCGAAGGCATGGTACTCGCCGACGATAGTGGGCTGGAAGTCGATGCGCTTGAGGGAAGGCCCGGGGTCTATTCGGCGCGATACGGTGGAGCAGATATCGGATGGCCGGAGCGCCGCGCCGCATTGCTCGCCGAACTGCGCGGCGTGCCACCCTACCGCCGTTCGGTGCGATTTGTCTGCGCGCTGGCCCTGATTGAACCTGGCCGAGAGACCATCGTCGTGACCGGTCACGTGAACGGCTACCTATTAGAGGTCGAGAGCGGTGCAGGCGGTTTTGGTTACGATCCATTGTTCTTCTATCCGCCATCCGGCCGCAGCTTTGCCGCGCTGAACGAGGAGGAGAAGAACGCCGTAAGCCATCGGCGGCGCGCCGCCGATGCATTGCTCTCGGCGTTGCGCAGCCGTGTCTGATCTTGCGATCGGACTCGCGGGTGCCGATGAAGTCCGATCGATCCAGCGCCGGCGAAACTGCGACGACGCAGCGGTCCGGATTTCGTTAGCCTCTGCGGAACGCGGGACGGTTTGGGTCGCGCGCGACGCCGGCGAGGGTGTGGGAATCGCGGTTGCGCACGACTCAGAGGCCGAGCGATACGTGGGCGATATCTTCGTTGAGCCGTCGTATCGCGGTACCGGTGTCGGCGGCGAACTATTGACTGCGGCTTTTCTCGACGCCGGAGATCGTCCGCGCGCGATGATGGTCGATCCAAGCGATGCTGGGAGCCTGGCGCTGGCTTTGCGGCAACGCATGATGCTGCGCGAGCCGATCGTGCGGCTTGCCGGCTCGATTCCACGAGAAGAGGAACTCGCGAAGATGGCCGCCGGCGACTATCGGTTTGAGGTGGACGCGGTCGACTCGGTTTCGCATGGATTTGGACTGCGCGGCCTCGACGCCCAGACGCGCGGTACGACGCGTGACGCCGATCACGAGCGATTCGCCGGGAGCGCAACGGGCCATGCGTTCTTCCTGCGTGGCGAGTTTGTTGCCTACGCTTACGTCTGGCCCGACGGCCGCATCGGGCCGTTAGGCTGCGCGTCGCGAGCCTACCTCGTGCAGATCTTCGCCTACGCGCTGCTCTCGCTTACGCGGACATATAGGGCCTCTTGGTGCTCGGCGTTGGTCCCGGGCTCGAATCTGCGAATCGCACGTGCGGCGTTACGCGCCGGTTTGCGGATCGAAGCGGTTTCGTTACTCGCCGGAGATGCATTTCAAGGCGATCTCTCAACGTACGTTGGCTATCATGCGTTGATATTTTAGCATACGTTGAAGAAGGAATTCACCGAGTGCAATACTGCTGGCACTCTTGCGTGCTTTTCTAAAGGCATGAAACATTGCCCTCGCTGCAAGCATCTTTTGCCGGTCGATGCGTTCCCGTTCAGACGATTCGGACTCGATCGCAACTCGTATTGTCGCCTATGTCAGAGCGAATACTCAAAGGACCACTATCGGCGACACGCACCTATTCACAATCGACGACGATACGGCAATATGAAGAAGTATCGCATCCGCAACGCCCTAGTGATGCGTGAATATCTGATGAGTCACAGCTGCGTAGACTGTGGCGAGTCGGATGTCAGGGTGCTGGAATCTGACCATGTCGGTGACGACAAGGTGGAGAACGTTGGGACGCTTTGCGCGCAGGGAGCCAGCCTGATAAGATTTAAAGCAGAGATCACGAAGTGCCAAGTACGTTGCGCGAACTGCCATCGTCGCAGAACCGCTGCGCAGTTTGGCTGGTGGCGAAACCTCGGGACGTAGCTCAGCTTGGTAGAGCGTTGCGTTTGGGACGCAAAAGTCGCAGGTTCAAATCCTGTCGTCCCGAGTCTGGACGAGGCATGGTATCCTATGCGGGGTGCCGTGCCTCACTTTGCGCCCGTAGTCTAACAGGATAAGGCACGAGTCTTCTAAACTCGAAGATGGGGGTTCGAGTCCCTCCGGGCGCAGGATGGTTTGCGGCGCGGGCGCGTGAATGCTCGGTAGCCGAAGGGAAAGATGAATCTCTCTGTGGTGACTGTAGCTCAGTTGGTTAGAGCGTCGGTCTGTGGATCCGAAGGTCGCGAGTTCGATTCTCGTCAGTCACCCCAAAATATCGCGGGCGCCTTTAGCTCAGCTGGTAGAGCACCGGACTTTTAATCCGTTGGTCCCGGGTTCGATCCCCGGAGGGCGCACGTTTTTCTTTCCCGAAGAATTGGCGGACGCACCGCTAGCTCAATTGGTAGAGCAGGTGACTCTTAATCACTTGGTTGGGGGTTCAAGTCCCTCGCGGTGTACGGTCTGCGGCCCCTGTGAAATAAGACTTTTCGCGGGGGCCTTTCTTTCTGAGCCTTATTTTGTTGGGCCTTTTCGCTTCAGCATCGCTAAAAGTTCTTTCGGCTTCGGGGTTTTGACTCTGCCGTTCCCCCGTCGTTTTGGCCATGATTGCCTAACTGATAGCCATTCTATCGCTTTGGAGCTTTTTTCTTGCCCTTGCGGGCTCCACGGCGCAGCAGGACGTCGATCGCCTTGGCGTCGGCGTGGTGCAGCTCGTCGAGGGCGTGCTGGTACTGCCGCATCGTGAAGGCCGGGTTCGTGTGCCCGAGCCGATCGGCCACGGCCTTCGCGTTCGTGCCGGCGGCTAGGGAGAGCGTCGCGCTCGAGTGCCGGAGATCGTGCAGCCGGATGCTCGGCAGCTTGGCCGCTAGGAGCAGCGGCCGCCACCAAAACTTGTGCAGATTCGTCTTCATCGGCGGCGTGCCGGTCGACGTCGGGAAGACGAGATCGCCCGGGTTTGCGAAGCCTTCGGTGCGCGCGAACTTGGAACGTCGCCGTAGCGCAGCGATCGCGACGGCCGTTAGAGCTACGGAGCGACGTCCGGCCGCCGTCTTCGGCTCGACGATCCGCGGCGCACCGGTCACCTCTTGAGCCTGCTTCGAGATCCGCACCGTGCGCTCGAGGAGGTCGACGTCGGCCCAGGTAAGTGCGAGCGCTTCGCCGATGCGCAGGCCGGCGGTCGCGAGTAGGACGGCCAAGGCTTCGAACCGGTCGCCCTTGGCGGCCTCGAACAGCTTCGCGAGCTGCGCGGCGGTGAAGAACTGCATCTCGTGCTTCGGTGCGCGCGGCGCCTCGACGGCCGCGACGGGGTTCCGGATCGTCAGCTCGAGAGCGACGGCCCGCTGGAAGATCCTGTGCAGCAACGTGCGCGCCTTCCCGGCCATGCTCGCGCCCGTGCGCTCGTTCACTATCCCGATGGCCCTGGCGACGTCGGCGGGCGTGATCGCGTTGACACGGAGCGATCCCAGGACAGGCAGCACGTGCCGGCTTGCAATGCCGGAATAGCTCTTGTACGTCTCAGGGCGCCGGTTCGGCTTCACCTCGCGCTCGAGCCAGCCGTTCACGAACTCGCGCAGCGTTGGCGTGCGTTTCCGTGCAAGCTCAGAAGCCGTGCGAATCCGGATATCACCGAGCCGCTGCTCGACCTCTTTCTTTGATTTTCCGTAGATCGTACGTCGCGACCGTTTCCCGGTCTCGGGATCTACACCGAACGATGCGCTTGCGCACCACTCGTTGCGTCGCTCGACGAAATAGATCGCTCCCTCGCCGCGGCCGCGCCTCTTACGCGACGGCGATCGGCTAGGAGCCATTCCGGCGCGGAACTTTGGCGACGAGCCTTGTGACTTCGATAAGCTCCTGCAGGGTAGGGTCTCGCCGTCCGTCCGGAAGTGGGTCTGTGGCCGGCCGCACTGCCGTAGCTTTAACCGTTTTGCGCAGCGTCAATGAATTGCGGTCGCCCTCGATCAGAACAGTGCTCACCTCCGTTACGTCCACGCGGACGCCCACTGAGGAAGTAGGCACAGGCGCCGGCGGTCTAGGTTCGGGAGGCGCGTCGAAAAGCGCGAAGATCTGTCGATCCGATTCGGTTGGCGACTTGGGATGACGATGCTTTGCGACGTCGCCTCGCCTGTTCCATAGGCCATACGTTCGGAGCCTTGTCGTCACTGTGGTGCGAAAGATCGCGAGTTCCGATTGCGGCAGGAACGGCGGTGCGGGGGGCGAGTTCCACCGAGGCCCTGAGAGATACAAGGGAGCGCAGTCGTTCTTCCGGCGCCATTCGACGGCGGCGTTGCATTGATCGATGGCATATAGGATTTCGTTGGCGCGCTGGACCGACACCGAACGCGTCGGCCTCATTGCGTTTTCGATCGCGCGTCGCATCTTGCGGGGATCTCCGGAGGGGCAAATCGCGCAGCACGGGCATGGCGTCATGGTTACGCCGCGTCGAGCGCTCGCGGGTTCTTGCTCCGTCACGCTAGACTTTTTCGCGAGCTTTTCGCTCTTACGCTGACGGAACTCAGGGGACTATTCTCTTTTTGTGAACACCGCCGCACAACCCCGCAATAAGCCATCCGAGGCCGAAAGTCCCCCTCGGGCGACCCGAAGTAAACGTGATGCGCAGAGTTTCGTCCGGTTTCGCCGCTACCTTCGCTATCGCGAATTTTGCCTGATGACCGGCATTGGGCTCAGCAAGCTTAAGGAGCTGATAAAAGCAGGCAGGGTGCGCGTCGTGGGCGTCGACACGCTACGCAGAATTCCGATTGAAGAACTCGACAGGGTTTGGGAAACCAGGTCATGAGCGTGCGCACGATCGCGCAATCAGAAGGCAAAGATTTCCAAAAGCTCGAGGATCAGATCAGCGAAATTACCGGCGAAATGGCGACGGTCAGTGCCAAACTCGCGGCAGCCCAATCCGCTGACGCGCACGCAAAGGCGCGCTCATCCCTCGACTTCCTCGAGACGCGGCGCCGGAACCTTATCGTCGAGCGTATGGAAGGCGAGAGTGCGCGACTGCAGCGCCGCATCGATGATGTGCGGTCATCGGCCGCCGAATATATCAATCCGACGCCGGCGCTCCTAATCGAGAGAGAGCGCCTGCGCGTGCGGGAGGACCAGATCGAAATGGAGATTCACGCAGCGCAGACGGCGTTACGTCAGCAGTCCATGGCCATCAAAGCTCACGAAGGAGCGCTCAAAACATTCCATGAGGAGGGCGCTCCGGAACTGCGCAAGCGCTTGGAGGGCCTCGGCCGATGAAAGCACCGTGCCGGAGTTCTAAGACGCGTTACAAGCCGTTTCTGACCGCGCGCAGGGCACGTCGTGAATCTCGACCGCCAGCGCAAAAGCGAAAGCCCCCGACTGTCATCGAGGGCCGAAATGAACTGACTTTGCTTCGCGACTCTTCAACCGATCGCGGCAACACCCTTCAAACGTCGACGCATGGATCATGCTAACGAAGACGGTCGGCGCTGCTGGTTTCCGGCTCGGTGGCTTCGCGTTCTATCACAGGAGCGCGTCGTGCTCGCAGTAGGCGCCGCGATCTCGGCGCACATCAACAGCAAGACCGGAACTGCGTGGCCAAGCCGAGCGGCGATCGCGGAGATGGTCGGCACGAACGAGCGCGAGGTCACGCGGGCGATCAGGCGGCTACGGTCGCTCGGATTGATCGACGTCGAGCCCGGTGGCGGCATCCGCAAAGGCAAAGAAGGCAAGACGTCAACGTACCGTCTCAGGGAACTCCCTAACCTGGGTGCTGAGAACCTAGGTTCTAAAGAACCAGGTTATTCGTCTACACCTAACCTAGTAGCTGAGCTACCAGGGGAACGTACTAAGGAACTTTATAAAAGAACGTTAGGTGCTCCGGACGACTCCGCGTCCGTAGATCCCACTCTTTGGCAAGACGAAATCAGGAACGCTGCGAAGGCGATCCGTAAGCATTCCCTCTCGTCGCTCACTGCCGACGAACGGTTCACCGTCGGGCGTTATCACGCTCTCGAGTTCGCCAACTGCACCAAGAGCGAGGCGACGAACAAGCGGAAAGCGAGGCAGATCGCGGCCGGCTTATGTTCCCTTGGACAGCATCGGGATTACAGCGACGTGACGGTCGGGGAGTACGTGACCTATGCGAAAAAGGTTCACGTAAACGGCGCCGGGGCACCCTGGTTCGACGTCTGGCTCATCAAGGGCGTCGTCGAGTTCGGAGGTTCTGCGTCGTCGCCATCCCCAAAGCCGACGGCCGGCTCTGATCGCTACACCGCCACCGGAGTATCGGCGGAGCTCATTGAGCTCGTTCGTCGAAGTGGGTTCAACGGCGAAGCCGAATCCGAAGCGGCGCGCATCGTTCGTCAATGCGGCGGCGAGATCGGAGACGCGCGACGGGTGACCTATTGGCTTGCGCACGCGCACCTCGCGCATGAGGAGCATCCGGTCGAATACGCGCTCGCGCAAGCCAAGCGCGGCGAACAGCTTGAGGATCGCGCGCGCGCTGATGCCGACGCCCTAATCGTGGCCTGTCGAACGCAACCGAACGGGGAAAGCACTGCCGCCGCAGATCTCGACTTCGTCATCGAAGACACTCAGCGCAAGATCCGTGAAGCGTCCGAGAGCCGGATGCGGGGACTACGAGCCGCGAGCGGTGTCGCATGAACGGCGTGGGGCAAACGAACGGTGTGCGAACGGTGTCCGAACGTGGGGCGAAAACGGCCACTACTCCCTCGCAAGAGACTGCAAAGCGGGTCCTAACCGAGATGAGGCGATCCTCGGGCGAGCCTGGGGCGCGTAGAAAGTTTTCACAGATCGCCAAGGAGCTCGGCGTGTCGACAAACGAGGCCGTGAGGCTCAGCCGGCAGCTTTGGGCACGCGTGCGCTCTGAGTACGTCACCGGCGAAGAATCGCTCTCTCAAATCGCCGACCGGCTCGGCATCACGAAGAGCGCCGTCGAAAAGCACTCATCTCCTGGTCATCGAGACAACAAGGGAATCGGCTGGGACGCAGCTCGCCAAGAGTTCTTGCGTAGTAAGAGCGAGTCGGCAGAGGCGCATTCCCTAAAATCGAGTGCGGAAGTCCTTGCCGATCTGCGCGACAAGACGGCGATCGTTTCCATGGGCGCGCTCGAGAAGATCCAGCGGCGGCTCGACAACCCCTTCGACGTGATCGATACGCGCGACCTCATCGGCATTGCGAAGCTAACCGCTACTCTGCGCGTCGAGCTTGCCGGCGATCCGAACGGTGCACCGGTGCGCATCGACCACATATTCGACGGGCTCACGACCGACGAGCTGAGACGGCTGGCCGCGGAGCCAAACGCCTGCGCTCATTGCGAATCGCAATCCGGCTCCGAACTGCCGACTGAGGGCGGAATCTGATGGACGTCTTATCGCAGCGTCCGCAATGGGCGATGGGAAGACAAGCCCGGCGGCCATTGCAACAGAGACCCCGCTTAGCGATGCGTTTTGACCGCCGCATCGCGAGCTCAGCCGGCAGCTCGGAGTCGGATTGTGCAGCACCGGTCGGGGCTGTACACGGCGCTCACTTTCTGAACGGAGATCTTACATGCACGACAGCGGGCCGCCCGGCGACGAGCCGCAAGATGAGGACGAGACGGGCGACAGCGATGGCGACGCAGACAGTTCCACAACCTCGCCGCTGCTCTGAAAGGACGTCTATAAATGGCCGCTGACAAAACCATCTCGATCAATATCCGCGCCATTACCGGCGAGCTGACCAGCGGCTTAGCTAAGGCTTCGGCTGACACGAAGGCTTGGGGCGCGTCGACGCAATCGACCATCGGACAGGTCGAAGCGAGCACCGAACGTATCTCGCGACTTTGGCGCTCGGCCTTCGAAGCGTTCCTCGGCTTAGAAGCCGTCAATATGCTCAAGAAGCTCGCGCTCGGTGCTGACCAAGCTGCAACGCAGCTCGACGTCGCAGCGCGCGTTGCAAAGAACTTTGGGCACGCGCTCAACCCGACGCAGATGGAGGGCTGGCTCGAGAAGTTCGCAATGTCGGCGGCAGGCGGTGGCTACGCGATCGATGGCATGCGCAGCGCCGTGCAGAAGTTCGCTGCAGTCGGCCTCGACGGCGCGCAGGTTCAACGCGCTCTCGCTGAGACGGCCAACCTCGCTGCGGCGCGACAGCTCGACTTCGGAGAAGCGGCCGACATCATCGCCAAGGGCCTCACTGGGCACATCGAACTGTGGACGCGCTACGGCATTATCACGCGCGAAGCCGCCAAGCACATCAAGACGACGGAAGAAGCGTTCAAGCTACTTGATAAGGCGTTAGGTGGGGCTGCGGCTGAACGAGCGAACAAACTTGCCGGCGATTTTGGAAGGCTCGCTACCGCGGGATCGCTCTTTGCGGACAAGCTCGGTGGCGCTCTCGCACCTTTCTTCAGTGCAGTCGCGACAGGGCTCACGAAGCTCGTGCAACTCCTCGACATGATTCCGGCGTCGTTCCTAAAGGTCGCCGGCACCGCTCTTGCTCTCGGCACCTCGCTCGTGGCCGTTACGCTCGTTCTGCCAGCGGTTTGGAAGGGAATCCAAATCGTCGGGCTGTCGATAAAACTTCTCGGCACGTTTATCTTGCCTTTAATCGCTTTCATCGGACGACTCGTGACGACGCTCGGTTTCGCAGCGACAGGGTTCGAAGCGTTCACGGTAGCCGAACTCGCTAGCCTCCTTCCTATTGCAGCGATCATCATTGCGATCGCAGGCATTACCGTTGCGGTAGTCGAGATGACGAAGCATCTGGATACCTCAAAGGCGTCGTGGCAAGATTGGTGCCGTTACCTTAACGATTCATTCGCTGACTTCGCTTCAAACTTCAAAAATAATATACGCGACGTTGGCGACGAGATAAAGGCACTCGCAAACCTACAGTCCGATGCCATGTCGGGGAAGTGGGGCAAACTCGGCGGCGACACCAAAGCCTTCATGGGCGCAAATAAGGCGGCGGCTAAGACCTTCGATTACGAATCGCCACAGACGAAAACCGATCAAACGCAAGCGACAAGCGACGTTAGCACTATCGGCGGCCAGATCGTCGGTGATTGGAAGAAGATAGGCACTCAGGTGCTGGACTTCTTCACTGGAATGTTCAAGTCGTCTATGGGTAAGGCGCCGCACATTCCGCACGATCCGTACGACAACACGGTGCCGGGGAAAGACAGCAAAGGCAAGGATACCGGGCCCGCGGCGGCTGCGAACGCTCTCAAGAACGTCGAAGAGGCCATTAAAGAGGCGATCGCACGGCTCGCGAACCGGGTCGCTGACACGCGCCATAACGTCGAGAAGTCGACGACGGCCGTCGATCAATACAAAGCCGGGCTTCCCGGTGGCCAGCCGCAGAACGCAATGCAGCAGGCCGAGCTGCAAAAGCTAATCACAAACGAACTCAAGGCGCAGCAGGCTCTCCATGATCGCCTTCAAGAGCAACAGCAGGCCGAGATCGCGGCCGCGTCCGGCTTCGAACAATACGCAGCGAAGATATCCACGCATCTCAAAAACCACGACGAGCTCGTCCGGCAGGCCAAGGACGCCGCGCTCGAGCACGTGCGCGCTGCGCAGCAGCTTGGCGAAGAGTATCTCCGGATCGGCGTGACGGTCGCGCAGCTCAAGAACGACATTCGCGCTTCGTTCGAAGGGCTCGTCGGCAAGACGCGAGAGGCATCAGACGCCGCGGCTGACGCGCTTTACGATCGACAGAAGATTCAAAACGAAGCGGACCAGGCCGCTATTCAGCAGCAGATCGATATGCTGTCATACGGTGGTGCCGGCGCGGTCTCGTTCAGTGGGCCAGCAGCAGAAGGCCCGCGCGAACGCTCGGCACGCTCGGCGGCCGAAACGGAAACGCAGCATCCCGGCAGCAAGAATGCCAACGTCGAGGCCGATCGGTTGCGTGTCGCGCTCGCCGCGCTCGCCCTTGCGATCGCGCAAGACGCCGAAGACGAGAAGAATANNCAAGCACGTCATTGCAGCGCAGCAAGCCTACGATGCAGTGAAGTCCTCCGCCAATCTTCAGGCTCTGACCGATGCGCAAAACGCCTACGCGCAGTCGGTTGTGGACGCGACGAAGGTAAATAACGCGTATCTCGTTGCGCAGCAGAAGCTCATCGTCGACCAGCAGCAAAAGTGGGATCAGCTCATCAACGGGCTGATCTCTAAGGCCGGCGCTCCCGGTCTCGGCATGACGCAAACCGGAGTCATCTCCTTCGACCCGATGACGTTCCTGTTCGCGGCGATCGAGCAATCGCAGCAGTTCGGCAATATCATGGCCACGGTCACGCAGATCGTGCAGGTCTTTGCGGAGATGCTCCAGGCGCTCGCCCCTGTCATCGATGCGCTTCTCGACGTTGTGAAGGCGGTCGCCAACGTCTTTATCTTCCTGTACAACATGGTCGCGCGTATCCTCGACTTGTTCGGGTTGCAGATTCAGCAACTCAACTATCTGAACTCGGCCATCGGTGGACTCATCCCACTCATCCAGATATGGCATGAGATTCCTACGCTGAACGAGCTCGCGGCCGGCAAACTCAATAGCCCGCTTTCGACGACGCCGCAAGGTTACGGCGCGCTACCTGGCACGCAAGGCGCTGGCCAGAATATGCTGATGAAAGTGGTCGAGGTTTTAACCGCTATCTTCGGAGCGGTCGTGGTCGAAAAGATGTTCTCGGGACTGAACCTTCAGCAAGCCGTGCACGCGACGGCACAGCTGATAGGACTCAACGCGGGCCAAACGCGAGCGTCGGGGCAGGCGCAGGCGTCTGCGATGCAGCTGAATCAGACAACGATCTCAGCCGCAATGAAACAGTCCGGCTTGGGGATGACTACGAACAGCCTTTTGACGCAGATCCTCGCAACGTTGCAGCAGATGGCAATGGCGTCGTCGCAGGGCGGCGGATTCTTGAGTATGCTGCTCGGGCTTGGTGGTGCCGCTGTTGGTATTCCTGGGCTCGGCGGTATCGCTGGCGGTGGCAGTAGTGGGTTCGGGCTCGGGGGCGGCGGTAAAGCGATGTCGATGCCGGGCGGCGGTGGCGCAGCAGCGGCGGCGTTGCAGACCGCGACTCAGGCTATCACCACAGCGGCGCAACGTATGCAGCAAGCGTTCAGCGATAACACGCGAGGAATCCTAGCAAATACGCGCGCCTTCGGCAGCTTGACCCAAAAGATGGCGAGCTTCGAAGCCGTGTTGCAATCCGCAGGCCGCGCAGCCGCATTGGGCAGCGGTAACCTAAGCACCGCGCTCGGGATGGATATGGATCGTCGTATCAACTCCACCGGCTACAACATCAACCGGGTTCCGATGTAATGGGCACCGATCGCAAAGGTCGACGTCACGGACCTGCGCTTCGCAAGGACGTAATCCTCAGCGTCGACGGCATCGACTTCAAGCTGCCGCCGCTCTCATCGTCCGAGACAGCGAGGCGCTACGGTGCCGTCTTTCAGAAGCTCGCGGACTCATGCGGCTCCCTTCAAACGACGACTGACGCGACAGCGTTGGCTGCGATCGGCGGCGTGAGCGCAGCACTCGCTGAGGCCAAGGACGTACTGCACGATATCCTGCATGCGTCGGCCGTCGCCGACGGCATGATCGACTTTGAACAGGACGGTGAGGCGAAGTTCGAGGAGTGGTTCGACGGGTTGCCGTTCTTGCCGACTCTTGGGCTGCTAATGTCCAAGTGCCTCGAATGGACCGAGGCGCAGCAGCCCTTAGCGATCGCCTACCGAGAGACAGCGAAGCGCTCGTGGGCCAACTGATGGCCTCGCCTCAATCGTGCAGCACCGCTCGGCGCTGTACAAGGAGAAGCCAATCAGTGAGAGCTCGTAAGAGCGTTCCCGTCACCGAAAACCGTAAGACGATCGCGTACGTTCGCGTTTCGACGCAAGATCAGGCGACGGAGGGCGTCAGTCTTGATGCTCAAGAGGCCAGAATCGCCTCGTACTGCGTTGCAATGGGTTTCGACGTATCCGAAGTCATCCGCGACGCCGGGGAGAGCGCCAAGAGCCTGCAACGGCCCGGAATCGCACGCATCCTCGCAGACGTCCGCGCTGGCAGCATCGAGCAGGTCGTCGTTCTGAAGCTCGATCGGCTTACGCGGTCGACGCGCGACCTTGCCGACGTGCTCGATCTTTTCGCGAAGGCCGATGCGGCGCTGCTCAGTGTCGCCGAGAACCTCGACACGGCTTCGGCTTGCGGCCGGCTCGTCGTCAACATGCTCGGCGTCGTCGCTCAGTGGGAGCGCGAGGCGATTGCCGAGCGTACGGCCACGGCACTCTGCCATAAACGTCAGCAGCGCACCGCCTACGGAACGACGCCGTTCGGCTACGTGCGCGTCGGTGATGCGCTGGTATCCGAGCCCCGCGAGCACGAAGCTCTCCAAGAGGCGATGCGCATGGATCGCGCCGGCGCATCGTTTCGTGAGATCGGCGCCCGCTTGACGGCGATCGGCGTCGCACCCCACCGTGGAAAGGCGTGGCACGGTTCAAGCGTGCGCGCCATGCTGCGATCGCGCATCGCTCTCGAACCTCAACCCCAAAATCACTAACGGCGAGCGCGTCGTTAAGGTCGACGCACCCGCCTGTCCATTCAGAAAGCGAGTTCCCGAATGAACACCACCGATTCTACCACCCAAAGCAACGTCATCGACGCGGCGCACCGCTTCCGCCCGGATCTAAACGACCCGCTCGTCGCTGCCGATAAGCTCTCGGCGCAGGCGTGGGAAATGCTGCGCGAAGCGGGATACGGACCCGAGAACGACGCGCGGTGGCACACGACCTGCGATGCGCTCGTTCGGGATTGCGCTCCGGAGCTGTTCGAACTCACGCGGGCGCAGTTGCTAGACCTTCTCACGCCGGCGCAGCGCGCCGCGCTTCGCAAGCACCCGTGGATCGACGTCAGAAATATCGCCTGCTGGAACATCATCCGCCGCGGCTCAGATCGCGATCCGGATGGTGGCGAGAGCCTAACGGCGTGAAGGCGATCTCCGCAAGCACATCGAGGGCGTCGTATAAAGTGACGTCCCCGCCTGCCCATTCAGAATCTGAACGATCCGCTCGCCATCCAAGTGCTATACTGGCCGGATGAAACTGACCGCAATCCTTTTTGCGCTGGCCGTCTTGGCAGGATGCAGCGCCTGTGACTGTCTGGCCCCGCAGCCGGGGATAACGCAGCCGCCCGTCGAGCCCTCACCGACACCTCACGCCATGACCACAGTGCCGGGAGCACGCGACGGCGGGAAATCGGACGGTTTCCGCGCAATAAAGTCCGTCCATGCAGCAAGAGCATGGCGGCGTAACGCTCGAACGCAAAGAGTTTTTTGATAACCCCGACGCGGCGCTGGATATCAGTCGCCGCGTCTCCGCGCGTTACCGAGAGGTCAATCTCGACTCCGAACAGCATCGCGCATCCATCGTCAACGCCGAGCACGACGAAAAGGGTCGCCCGATCATTACGCTTCCGGATCGTTCCACCGACTGCGATCCGGAGCTCGTCGATAAGTCGCCCGAAGCGATGGCCGAGATCCTCAAAGCTCGCTCCGAAGCCGATCATTCGAACACGGTTGCCATAATGCAAGACTACCCCGGCAAGAGCGACGGCATGAAACACCACTCGAGTAGCTCTGCCGGCAAGCGCCATCACAAGCCGAAGCCGTCCTTCGACCATACGAAGGCGAGCATTCACGACGCGGCCGACGTCGTCGAGGTGAAACGTCCGCACCCCGTCACGGGCCGCGTTAGCACCGAAGCGCTAGTAGGGCTGAGCGCACAGACCGTCAGCGCCGGCAGCATCCTCGACGCAATCGGCAAAGCGCTGTACGCCGGAACGTCGTGGGCGAAGATCGAGTTCGTAGTGAGCGGCCTCGCGGTCAACGGCTAGTGTGAGTGCGGCGTTGAATAACAGCGACTTCGAGGCACTGCCGCCCGCCGATGACGCTAGAGTCGACGAGATATGCAGGCAGTATGAAATGAGCCCGACGACACTTCGGAGCCGTTATCAGCGAGCCTTTGACGGCATAATCGCTTTTGCTGAAAGACATGCAAATGGCGAACCGGTAGGCGTTAGCGAGAGTCGCGGCCCGAATCTTAAAAAGGTGGTCACGATCGGGGACCGATATGCCGGTGAAGTCTCCCTTGATCTTAGTTCGGATCCGATCACAGGTCGATACAAGACGAGCGGCAACACGGAAACCGGGACCTTTCTTTAGGCACGAGGCCATTGCAGCACCCGCGGAGCGCCTCGAGCGTTGCTGATGACTTCGGATACCTGGGAACGGTCTAGCACACCGTACGCGGCAAAGCTCGACGAACGATGCCCTTAGGCAGCGTCGCAAGCATCGAGCGGCACCAGCGTCGTATGGTCTCGAGCTCCCGGTCGATCGCATCAGGGTCTTCCGATTGCGCGAGATCCGAAAGGCTCTCTTCGTCAGCGAACCGCCGCATCATTTCGAGGTGCGGCACCGCGATCGTCGAGCGGATCCGCCGATTACACCAGCGTCGGATCACATGGAGCGCAACGTCATCGCCTTGCGAATCCTTGCATCGCGCCAACTGCCGCAAGCTCTTCCCGCCGCAAAACTCGACCACGAGGCGATGGTCGCGCCGGGCGTGACTCTTTTGGTTATTGACCCTTCGACAAGGACAGCACCGCTTCGGTTTATTTACGAAGCCGTGCACATCGTAATAAAGCTGCTGCTCGCTCGCGGTAAACGCGAAGTCGCTCTCGCAACTCGCGCACGTGACCGTTTCGTCGACATATCCATCCTGAGATGTACAGTCCTGGACGGTGGTGCACGATCCAGCCGTCATCGCATCGTTCGCCATTAGGATGCGTTGCCGCCGCCGCGGACGAAGTTATTTTGAAGGTTTACGGGCAAGTTGCTGATTTGATTGTTGCCGCGCTTCGCCTGGGTGAGTCCCATTTTGTAGACGGCATAATCCAAATACGGAGTGGGGGCCGTGGGCGAAAGCGTCTGCTTGATGCGCGATCGGCCGACTTCCCAGCGCACGGAGCTGATGCGCATCTGCTTGATGACGGGACCGGAGATCGGGTCGACCTTCTCCCAGACCTGGATCCATACGCCCGAGACGAGCGACGGGTCTGGAGCGTGCAACTCGATCTCGCCGTTGGCCTGCGGGTTGCCGTGAATATCGAGGAAGGCTTCCGCGTAAGAATCTGCAGCCGATTGCGAGATGAGCTGCCAGACCGATAGGATTTGCTCCCACGGCCCAAACGCCACTTCCGACTCGTCGTCGATGTACGAGCCGACCACCGGCAAGCCGGTGATGTAGTCCTGGCCCCCAAGGATCGTGATGACGTTGCACATCTCGGAGTATTTCGTGTTGATCTTGTAGCTGGCGCACATCTCCATAAAGATGTGCTTGAACTGTACGCCTTCGACCGTATTGGGGTTCTGATCTGGACGGATTTGCAGCGTGCGCACAAGCGCGGAGTTGTTCCACACGCGCCACGTGATGAGATTGCCGAGATCGTCGCGCCCGGTCTTCAGCACCGTATCGATGACTTCGCCGAGTTGCATCATTTGGTACTGACCGGGCAGCAACGGGAACAGCGTCGGCGGGCACGCGAGAATGCAATACCCAGGTGGTGCATAGACGGTGTACAGATGCCGCATGTAGTCGGCCGCATCGAGAGCCGGATTCCCACCAACGAGCGGGTTGACGTTCTCGTAGACGGCGCCGCGATCTAGCTGCTTCTGATCGCCTTCGAGATGCACGGTGATCTTGCCGAGCGTGCGCGTCTTCTCTTGATCGATATCGACCATGTAACCGGCCCACGTCGGGTTGGTGGGCTGCGGGATGCGTCCGTTCCACATGTAGGCGTGC
>PMUK01000033.1 GCA_003166915.1 Candidatus Cybelea palsarum | reverse complement strand
GGCCGACTCGCTTATCTCGAAGCTCGTCTTGACGTAGCCCTCGGGTACAGTGCGGGTACCGCTGCCTGGCATGGCCAGAGTGTAGCACGATCTGGAACGTTGGACCGATCTGGACCGGAATGCGCCGGGGCAGGCTTTCGTAGCCGCCTGGGATGCCACGTCGCACCCGCGCCGATCCACTCGGGGAACTAGCTTGCATGAGGCGAGCCTATATCGGAGAGTTATCCTGTAATCCTGTAAAATAGTTGCGACAGCAACTTGTACGTTCGTTCCAGTTGGTGTAGCATTAGAGCATGAATCAGAAAGTTGTCAGTTATATCCGCTGCAGCACGGCCCGACAGGGCGCAAGCGGATTAGGTCTTGAAGGCCAGCGCGCCGCCGTCGAATCCTTTTGCCGTGAGAACGGCTACGAGTTGCTGGCAGAGTATCGCGAAGTTGAATCAGGCCGGAAGAGCAACCGCCCTGTCCTGCGCCAAGCCCTCACCCGCGCCAAGGCCACCAAGGCGATCTTGCTGATAGCCAAACTGGATCGACTCGCGCGCAACGTCGCCTTTATCGCAAACTTGATGGAAGCCGGAGTCGAGTTCCGTGCCTGCGACATGCCGGAAGCGAGTAGATTCATTCTGCACGTCATGGCGGCCGTTGGCGAACAAGAAGCCCGCGCCATTTCCGAGCGCACTCGCGTCGCGTTGAAGGCCGCCAAGGAACGCGGCACTTTGCTCGGCGCATCAAACCCGAAGTGTCGTTGCCTCACTCGGGAGCTTCGGCTGAAGGGCGCAGCAGCGTCCGGTAAGCGCACGACGGCTCTGGCACAAGAGGCTTATGCTGACATTGTCCCGATCGTGAGCGATCTGCGCGCGCTCGGCAAGTCGCTACGCGCGATCGCGGCCGAACTGGACGACCGTGGCCTCGCAACCCGTAAAGGCAAAGCCTGGAACAGCGTCCAGGTTATGCGTTTACTCGCGGCCGCTTCATAGCGCACGACGGACCTGCTTCAACCCAGGGGATACGTTGCGCCCTGCTGGGTCCCCTGACGCGCACAACGCACCACGTCACCCGATCAAACACCTCATACGTGAATCGCGCTTTGATTAGTCGGAGAGGAAGTCAGCACGGAACATGAACGTGCCGTCCTTTGGTTGACAGTTGACGAGTTTAGACTGGTATGAAGATTCGCGCGCCGCTCGCAGTGCTGCCTGGTCCAACGCCATATTGTCGGAACTTTTATATATCGAAGTGTCGAGGATATTACCGGATGAGCCGATCGTCACCAAGACTAGGACGGTCACGTCGGGTCCCAATCCAAGGCCCTTAGCCGACTCCGGGAAGTCGGGCTGCACCCCATTGGTAACACCTGCGTCACGATTCGGCTGTGCGCATGAATGCTTCGATCGGTTCCGAGGTAGTGCGCCCGTTGTTGGGTTGACACCACTCGCCGCCGCGAACCCCTGAACTAACCCGAACTGCTGCACGGCAAAATCGAACACCCCCGGATAACGCCGATCGAGTCCCTCTTCCTGCCAGTCATGTAGCGCACCATGTCCGATTCGAACTTCCGCGCTGAGCAACGATGGCTCCATTCCCGCTAAATCGCCTCCGTCGGCACCCTGACCAAAATCCCAACGGTACGCAAGGTAACGGAGATACGTCACCTCACCGCATTCGTCGCCGCTAAAATACTGCTCAGCCTGATCGAGAAAATGCTGGCCGACCTGCCTCGACGTATTGCCGAGGTCTTTGCTCGTATCTGTATCTTCTTGGGCGTAGGCGTCTACATCGGATCGCGCATTCTCGGCAAGATCGAGATACGCTTGTGCCTTGCTGCAGTCAGAGGCCCTCGCGTGTGCCGTGAGACACAGCAGAAGAACGAGCAGTGTAAATGAGGCGGTCTTCATCATTCGGCGGCTCCAGTAGACGGTGAAACGTTGCCGTCGATAATATACACGCCGTTCAGGAATATCCTGTTTTGGGATATTCACTTCGCTGACGAGATAATCGACCGATGGAGCCGGTCGCTCTGTGAGCCAGTCAGTCCACAGCCCGCAGTACAGACGCTTCCTTCGCCTTCTAGTGAAGACGCGCGAGTCGTGCGGCCTGACTCAGGTCGAAGTCGCGCACGCGATCGGAAGACCCCAGTCGTTCGTCAGTAAGGCCGAGAGCGGCGAGCGCCGCCTCGACGTTGTTGAACTCCTCCAACTACTTTCTGCGATGGGCGTAGACCCGGTGGAGTTCGTCTCGGCGCTTACACCATCTGCCTTCGAGCCAAGCCGCCGTCGAAGGTCTTGAGCCGCACTCGCGCGGCCAGTTTCTCCCAGTTGCCGAAGACGACTATCTAAACCGGAGCTTCAGCGTCAGCCGGAGCAACCGCGCTCGGTGCGTAACGCGATTCTAACAGTCGGGCAGAAGCTTGCGCGAAGGCGAGAAGCTCTTCGCGGTGGTCCCAAAGGAATCGAAAAGCAATGTGTTCACCTTTCGCGTGAAGTGAAGCGAGCCTATCGGCGGCGTTGACTTTCTCCTGTGGCGTCGCCCGTTTCGACGCGAGCTTCTTCGCGAGTTCCCGGTTCTCCGAAGACGCGGGAAAGTCGATGCTAACTCCTCCGATGATTCTGCTAATGACCGCTCGCACTTTATGAACCGCGTCCGAACGTCGGAGTCCGAGTTCCAGCAGGCGCTTTACAAAGCGCGCATCAGTGACGATTTGACTATAGTC
>PMUK01000187.1 GCA_003166915.1 Candidatus Cybelea palsarum | reverse complement strand
CCCGCCGCTCCAACGGCAAAGACCGCCAAGACGGCGATAAGGGCGAATCGATTAGCTATCACCTCGAAGTACCTCGCTGTCATGTTTCCGTAGTCTCACGGAAGAATCTTCAAATCCATTGCAGCTTACGCCCGTGAGAAAGACAGGATCCTAAGGTTTGGCGCGGCCCGTTCGGTCGACCGCTGATGCGTTGAACCACATATTCCCGTCGGGCCCCTGGGCGATTCCCGTGGGACCTGAGGCGGGGTTGATTTTCGAGTATTCGGTAATCTTGCCGCTCATCGTGATGCGGCCGATCTTCGAATCTCGTACCTGGTNNGAACCAAAGCGCGCCGTCGGGACCGGGCGCTATGGAGTACGGCTCGCATCCGGGAGAAATTCCCTTCGAGTACTCAGTGATTTTGCCATGAGTCGTAATGCGTCCGATTCGATTGCCGCTGTACTCCGTGAACCACAGCGCGCCGTCGGAGCCGGCCGCGATATCGAGGACTTCTGCCCCCGGCGAAAGGCCGGCAGAGTAGGTCGCGATCCGGCCTTTGGTCGTGATCCGCCCGATTTCGTCGCCGCTGGAAGAATTTATGGTAAACCACACCGCTCCGTCGGGTCCCGCCACGATGCTATCCGGATTGGCGTAGCCGCTCAATGGAAAGCCCGTGTACGTGCCGTCCGTCGTCAGGCGCAGGATCTGGCGGTTGTAGGCATCGGTTATCCAGAGGGCCCCATCGGGACCGCCCGCGATGTCGTAGAACGATGCCCCTTCAGACGAGAGGCCTTGATAATAGTAGGTTTGCTCGCCTTTCCCGGAGGTCGCGACGCGGACGACAACGTTCTCGCCGAAATCCTGATCGATGTCGTCGGTAACCCAGAGCGATCCGTCCAACGATGCCAGCGCCGTTGGATAGTAACCGCCGCTGTACTGCGGAAGATCGGCGAACTCTTTGATCTTCACGCGCTCTTTCGCAAATCGCGCAAGGGAAGACGCAGGCGGCGCCACGTTCGCTACGGCTGGCACCGTGTTGCCCGTTCCGGAGCTCGAGCAGGCGCAAGTCCACGTGGCAAACGCGGTCAACGCGACAAGGCTGCGAAGCGGGACGATGGTTTGCATAACTAGCCGGCTCCCGTAAAAATTAGTGATTAGGGTCCCTAAAGAAATAGTTCGCCGCTCCGCGCCCCCTCACTTTTGTCGCAGGGAAGCGGTTGCTCCTCGCATTGCGGCGACATTGTTGACACGCCCTGTCATATTTTGAGAGTCTCATGGAAGGGTGAAGGCCGATCGACTCGTTGCACTCCTCCTGTTGCTCCAGTCGCGGCGTCAATGTAGCGCGCGCGTGCTGGCCGATCGTCTCGAGGTTTCGGAGCGAACGATCTACCGCGACGTCGACGCGCTCAGCGCGGCCGGCGTTCCCGTTTATGCGCAGCGCGGATCGAGTGGCGGCATCGTGCTCGCCGATGGCTACCGTCGAGCTCTGACCTATTTTAGCGAGGACGAGGTACGCGCGCTCTTTATCTCAGGGGCCAGCCCGCTCGCCGATCTCGGGCTCGAGCGCGGTCTAGCGCAGGCGCTCGAGAAGCTGCGCGGCGGCCTCGCCGGCGTGCAGCAACGCGCCGCAGATGAGTCGCGTTCGCGCATTCACCTCGATCAGCGGCGCTGGAATCAACCCGAACCGCCGCGCGAACTGCTCACTGCGCTGCGAAGGGCGGTTTGGGACGACCGCCGCCTCCGAATCCGCTACGAGGATCGGAATCGAAAGTCGACCACGCGTACGGACGAGCCGCTGGGCTTGGTTGCAAAGGCCGGCGTTTGGTACCTGATCGCGCGCTCGGATGGCGAGTTTCGCAGCTTTCGCGTCGAGCGCGTTGCGAGCGCGGAGAAGCTTTCCGAACGCTTCGAACGTCCGGCCGACTTCGATTTGGAGCGCTATTGGGCCGAGTCATCGGCACGCTTTGCGGAGGTGTCGCGCAGCGCGGATTGCGTCGTGACGTTTCGCGCCGCAAACGATGCTCTCGAACGCGTCACCTACTATTGGCCTGCCGAGATCGTTTCAGAGGGTGCGCGTGAATCGATGGTGCGCGTGACGTTTCCCGGGCGAGAGGTCGCCGTCTTTCAAGCGATTGCGTGGTCGGACGCTGCGACGCTCGTCGAGCCCGACGAGTTGCGCGAGGCGATCGCGCACCGGGCCCGACGAGCGCTCGAGCGTCACGCTTTACGCTGATGGATAATGATGCCGTTGCCTTCCGGGTCAGCCGCGAAGGCCATGTAGCAGACCGGCGACTCTACGACGTCGCTGAGCTGCAAACCGCGCGCTCGATAGTGTTCCACGGCCGCCTTCGCATCGTCGACCGCGAACATGACGGCGCCGCCCGTCTCTTCGCCTTCGGGCTTCCAGACGCCGAACGTCGAACCGTCGGCGAGGGTGAACTCGGCGCCGCGTCCTTGATCGTCGATCTCGGTCGGCTTCATGCCGAGCACGTCGCGGTAAAAGGCGATCTGAGCCTTCGGGTCGCGTACCAAATACGCGGCGATATCGATCCCTTTAATCATCGCAGGTCTCTCCTTCAATTTTAAGCGTTGTTGTTGAGACCGATCGTATCAGCCGATATATGACACTCGCTGTCAGCTTTAGAGCATAACGCGGCGGAAATCTGCCAGGAGCTCGGCGATGTAGACGAGGAAGCGGGCGGCGCCCGCCCCGTCGATCGCGCGGTGGTCGTAGCTGACGCTGATCGGTAAGATCAGTCGCGGAACGAACTGCTTGCCGTCCCACACCGGTCTGGTCGCCGCACGCGTCGCGCCCAAAATGGCGACCTCTGGGGCGTTGACGATTTGCGTGAAGGCCGTGCCGCCGATTCCGCCGATCGAGGAGATCGTGAAACTCCCGCCCTGCATCTGCGCGAGCGTCAGCTTTCCATCGCGCGCCTTGCCCGCGAGCTCGACGGCCTCGCGTGCGATCTCGATCAAACCCTTGGTATCCGCATTCTTGATAACGGGAACGATGAGACCGCCGGGCGTATCGGCTGCGAATCCGACGTTGTAGTAGCGCTTGAGTATCAGCTCGTCGCCGTCGAGCGAGGCGTTGAACTCCGGATAGCGCTGCAGCGCGGCGACGGAGGCCCGAATCAGGAAGGCGAGCATCGTGAGCTTGGGTCCGCCGCTCTTCGCCTGTTCGGAGTTGACCTCGCTGCGAAGCGCTTCGATCGAGGTGACGTCGGCCTCGTCGTAGTTCGTGATATGCGGAATCTGCACCCAATTGCGATGCAGGTTCGGTCCGGAGAGCTTCTTGATGCGCGAGAGCGGCTGCCGCTCGGTGCTGCCGTACTGTGCAAAATCGAGTTTGGGCCACGCCGGCAATCCGGCAAACGGCGCGGTTCCGCCGCCGCCGCCGCTGCGTTGCAACGCGCTCTTGACAAAGCCCTGAACGTCTTCGCGCGTGATGCGTCCGTTCGGACCGGTTCCGCGCAGCTTTTGCAGATCGACGCCGAGTTCGCGCGCGAATCGCCGTATCGAGGGACCTGCATGAACCATGCCGTTGCCGACCGGGGCAGGCGACGGCGCCGGTGCCGAAACCGCAGCCGGCACCGAAGCCTCCGCCGCCTGAGAGGGCTTTGCCGGCGCCGAAGGCGCGGGCGCGGCGGCAGACTCAGTCGCGAGCACGACGATCGGCATCCCCTGCGAAACTTTGTCGCCGACCTTTACCTTGACGTCTTGCACGACGCCNNTGAAATCGCCGATGTCGGGAACGCGGACCTCGATCGTCTGCGCAGACGATGGGGCTGCGGGTGCGGCGGCCGCTGCGGGTGCGCTTGCGGGCGCGGTTGTGGGCGCGGCAGCAGACTCAGTCGCGAGCACGACGATCGGCGTCCCCTGCGAAACTTTGTCGCC
>PMUK01000055.1 GCA_003166915.1 Candidatus Cybelea palsarum | reverse complement strand
GACTATAGTCGGGACGCACGGGCTCGATTGCGCGTAGGTCATCCACGAGTCTCTTGGCTGGGGGAAGGGCTTCTTCAACGTCAGCGAGCCTAGTCAGGAGGTAGGCTGTCGGACCAGTTTCCTCGATAGCTTTGCCGAGGTTGTCGCGTTTACGCAATAAGTTCGCGTACTCCGCCTCTGTCCTGACAAGTTCGGGATTTGGTCCAGCAGGCGCGCTCATTAAAGATTGCTTTATGTGGTCGCCCTGCAGCAGCCATCCGACTAAGTTAAGCGCCTTTGCTGCGACCTCTTCCACGCGCACGCTGCCCTTGCAGCGGTCGTCCTGTGCATGCTTCCCTCTCTCCCGCCGATTGCGGCACATAAAGGTCCACGTCGTAGGATACGGGGCCTTTTCGGATTTATGCCACTCGGCTACGCTGCCGCAGTTAGCACATCGCACCATTCCCTGCGAAAACGGATTGATTAGAGCCGATGACCGAGTCCGTTCTTTTCCAGCGCGCCGCACGTTGAGCAGAGCCTGTACACGGTCAAAGAGTTCACGCGGCACGATAGCTTCGTGCGCGTTTTCGCGAATCGTCCACGACTCGGGCGGCATGTATTTTGTCTTCACGATGCCGCCGCGCATGCGCCTTCGCGTTAATCCGATAGCCCTCGCGCCGACGTATTTCGGGTTCCGAAGAAAGCGGCCCGCGTTGGTCGGCCGTGACGGACCTCCATGAGGCGCTAGTAGGTTGCAAACATCGCGAGTGCTTGCGCCGTTTGCATAGAGTTCGAACGCCTTCAGGACTAGCGGTGCCGCCGTAGGGTCCAGCACCATCACTGCTTCAGGCTTACCTCCGCTCCCGAGCGGGTAGTCAAACTTGTAGCCAAAGGGAGGTACTCCGCCGACACCCTTGCCGCCGCGAAGCAGCGAAGATTGCATACGACCGGGGGTTTCATGCTGTAGTTTCGTGCTGAAGGACTTTGCCTGCCATGCGTGCATCTCTTCGGTAGACTCGTCGCGGAAGGAGTCCTCAGTATCGCCGAGGTTCTCCGTTACGAAGATAACTCGCAAGCCGTCGTTTCGAAGCTCTTCCTTTTCGACGGTTGCCATGCTGTTGCGCCCCAAGCGGCTAATGTCGTAGAGAGCAATGCCCTCGAATCTGCCCTTGCGCCCCGCTTGGCGCATGGCGCGCCACTGGGGACGCTCCATAGTCGCGCCTGTGACGCCCTTGTCGGCGTACTCTTCAACTACGTCGTAACCACGGGTCTGGCAGTATTCGCGGATTTTGGCGTGCTGCTCGGGAATAGATTGGCCCTTCTCGGCCTGCCCTGGGGTCGATACTCGCGCGTAAGATGCGATTCGCACGCTGTTCGATTCTTCGTGGGATAAGAAGCGCCCTGTATTGACGCAGCGGCGCACGAGGGGGCCTTGGAGGCGGGAGCGCCGACCGTCGGGATCCTCGGCAGCGGACACCACTTTTTCTTTCCGCATCGGAATCGCGGGCTGGCCGAGCGCATTCTGGCCGCCGGGGGCGCCGTTCTCTCGCCCTATCCCCCCGATCAGAATGCCTTGCCATGGCAGTTCTTGGAGCGTAACGGCGTGGTAGCCGCCCTCTCGGACGCAGTCCTCGTCGTGGAGGCGCCGGCCCGCAGCGGCGCCCTCAACACGGCAAGCTGGGCCGCCGGGCGCATCCCGGTGCTCGCCGTGCCCGGGGACGTTGACCGCAAGCACGTCGCGGGATGCCTCGCGCTGATCCGCGACGGCGCAACGCTCGCCCGCGCCCCGTCGGACGTTCTCGAAGCACTCGGTCGCCTCAATATCGTGGCTCCGGCGCGACCCGCCTACGTCCCGCGCGATGCGGCGAGCGCGTCGCTACTCCTGGCCCTCGAGCGCGGGCCCCTCGATTTTGATACAATCGTCGCAGAGAGCGGCATTTCCGCGTCGGCGGCGCTTGCCGCGCTTTCGTGGATGGAACTGGAAGGCGCAATCGAATCGCGGGGCGCTACCGGATATGCGCGGGTCGGAGTTCTACCGGGCGGCGAAGAGCATGCGCGATGAAACTCGACGACGCGCTGAGCGCTTTCGGCGATGCGACGGCGGCTGCCGTGAAGGAGCTGTACCCAGAGGTAACGCCGCAGGTTGCTTTCGAGGCGCCGCGCCGTCCCGAGTTTGGCGACTTCGCCTCCAACGTCGCCTTTTCGCTGGCCAAAGTCGCGCGACGGCCGCCAAACGAGGTCGCGAAACTGCTCGCCACGGAAGTTCTGCGCAACGCCCCCGAGCTCTCCGAAATCTTCACGGAGATCGTGCCTGTTGCGGGATTTATCAACCTGCGCCTCGCTCCGCAGATCTGGCATGCCGAGCTATCCGGCATTTTGCGCGAGAACGAAAGCTTCGGGAAAACACCGCCGCACGGCGCGCGCGTGTCGCTCGAGTTCGGTAGCGCCAATCCGACCGGACCACTCGTCGTCGTTCAAGGGCGCTCGATGTCGATCGGCGCGACGCTTGCCAACGCAATGCGCTTTTGCGGCTACGAAGTTTTTGTCGAATGGATCATCAACGATGCCGGCGGACAGCTCGACGCGCTGGGCCGTTCGATCTACGCGCGTTACCGTCAAACGTTCGAACCTGAGTTTCGCTTGCCCGAGAACGGCTATCCGGGCGAGTATCTGATACCGATTGCTCTGCGTGTCCGGGAACGGGACGGCGACCGCTGGATCTCGGCGCCGGAAGCGGATTGGCTTGCGTACTTCTCGACCGCCGGCCGCGACGAGCTCGTCGCAGAGCAACGGCGGACGGCCGGCCGATTCGGCGTAGAGTACGACCACTGGCAAAGCGAGCGCGAGCTGCACGATTCCGGCCAAGTCTCCGAGGGCATCGAGCATCTTCGGCGGCTCGGTCTGACGTACGAAGCGGACGGCGCGCTCTTCTTTCGCGCAACGCAGTTCGGAGACGACAAGGATCGCGTGCTGCTACGCGGCGACGGGCGGCCAACATACTTCTGCGTGGACGTGGCCTATCATTATCAAAAGCTCAAAGCGAGCGATCGTGTCGTCGACATTCTCGGCCCCGATCACCACGGCTACATCGAACGCATCAAAGGCATCTCGTCGGCGCTCGGTTATCCGGGCCGGCTGGACGTGATCATCGCGCAACAGGTGGCGCTCATGCGCGGAAGCGAGCAAATCGCGATGAGCAAACGCGCCGGAGAAATCGTTACGCTCGACGACATAATCGACGAAGTCGGGGTCGACGCCGCCCGCTTTTTCTTCATCATGCTCGCGGTAGAGTCGCCGCTCACCTTCGATTTGGCGCTCGCCGTCGAGAAAGAGAGCGAGAATCCGGTTTACTACGTACAGTACGGCCACGCACGGATTGCCTCGGTCTTGCGTAACGCGCTGTCCGACGACGTCGCGGCCGCTCGGAGCGCCTCTTTGGAGCCGTTGGTGCATCCCTCCGAGCTCTCGCTGGTGCGACGCCTGGCCGAGTTTCCGAGCGTCGTACGAGGCGTCGTCGAGCGTCTCGCGCCTCACCGGTTGGCTCGCTACGCGCGCGACGTCGCCTCGGACTTCCATCAATTTTATACCGAGTGCAAGATACTGACCGAGGAACGCGACGTACGCCTGGCGCGCCTGGCGCTTTGCTTGGCATCGAAGAATGTCCTCGCACGCGCCCTGGCACTCGCGGGCGTCAGCGCACCGGACTCGATGTAATTCGTGACCGCAGTGCCGGCCGCGATCTGGCTGCTCGGCCTGTATGCGGCCGCGCCGGCACTGCGCGCTGGGCCGAACTACAGCTTTCCCGATCGCCTGTGCGATGCGCTCATCCTGGGAGTCGCCATCCCGTTCGCTCTTGGCTTCGTCCACGCGCTTTACTGGGGCGCATGCTGGGGGGCGCTGCTCCT
>PMUK01000024.1 GCA_003166915.1 Candidatus Cybelea palsarum | reverse complement strand
GATGGCATAGTATTCTAATCCCGCTCTTTTCTAGCGAATCCAAGGTCGCTTGGTTCGGCGACCACCGCGCAAAGAGATGGATTTCCGTGGTCTGGACGGCATCCGCGAGGGCCATGATGACATCGCTCAGGCCACATTCGCCCAGGGCGAGAAGGCGGGCTACGACCTCGGCGTGGAAGCGCGAGCCGCTCCAACCCGCGGCCACGATGAGCAGGCGCGAAAGCTCATCGGGGCCGGAAGACTCAAAGTCGATGAGGGCCGCAGAAATCTGCCGCGCCAGCGCCGCACCCGGCTGCGCGTGAAGGGTGGCTCCTCGAATCGTGGCCGCCGGTCCCGCCGTGAGGAGCGCTCCAGCCCCGATAAAATACTCGTCCATGCTGCGATCTTGGCATGGACGAGTGCCACCTGTGTGGCCGTGTGTCTGTGTGCTATCGCCTAACCGTAGTCGTACGAGCTTGCCGTAAAGTCATGATCCCAGAGTGGATTAGGCGGAGAGCACCAGGAGCGCGAGAGTTTCGCTTTGACCTATATCAAGCGGAGGCGGCGCGCAGCACGAATCGCCTCTGAATGCCCGTGGCAGTTCAATTTTGCAATTGCATTTGCAATATGCACTCGCACAGTGTACACGCTACGCGATGTGCGTTCTGCTATTTCCTTCGGGATCAGGCCTTGCGCAAGGAGGCGAAGTACTTCAAGCTCAGACGGAGTAAGACCACCCGCGCGCGGGCGGTCCCCCGCGCTATTGGCGACGATCGAGTCGACCGCTCCTAGGAGGCGCGCTATATCCGCGTAGTGTAAATCCTTCAGGACCGCAATGCCTTCTTTCACGCGGTCCGCGCCGCTCTCACTGCCGTGTCGCATTCTCAACATGATACTTTCGACTACTCTTACTACGATCGTTATTACGCCGTCCTTGTGTGAACGAAACCGGCTTAGGATTCGATCAGCGCGCGTCGTACGGCCATTTATAGCCTCCGTCAGCGCGCAAAGTACCGTCGTAATAGCAGTGGCACGAATTCGATAAAGTCCAGTTGCCTGGTGAGACTCTAGTATCTCGAGAATTTCCTTTACGAGCCTTGCCGACTCTTCGCGCTTTCCATCGAGCGCTAAGAAAAGCGCGTACTCACCTCCACACGAGACACGGTCAAAACTGAACGTCATCTCGCTCCAACACGACGATAGCAACTGATGTGCCTCGCCGAACCGTCCTTCCCAAGCCAAGCGGGCCGAGCGGAAGATCGTAAGGTATCGGCTCGCTAAATCACTGGTTCTTACTGCTGCCGATCGTTGCTCAATTGCAATGCTCGCTTCAACATCGCCTCGGCGCATCTCGGCGCTCAGCATTTGGAGCAACGCGGTCTGCAATGCGAACGCGTCACCGGCTTTTTCCGCCGACGCGGCCGCAAGTTCCGCGTACCGCAACTGTTGTTCGACATCATCGCGCTCATGCAGTGCTAAATTTGAAAGCACAGCGTTTGCTCTACTTTCCAAGCCAAACAAGTGCAAGTCGGCGGCCAGCTCGCAGGACTGCGTCAGTACCTCAAATGCCCGCACCGCCATGCCTAGGTGATGGTAAGCGATGCCTATGCGATGGAGAACTTTCGCGCGTACCGCGTCGGAATCGACGTCGCAAAGCATTTTTTCCACGCGCATGGCGGCGCTAGCGGCGATTGCAGGGTCGCCATTAACTGCCTGTTGGCCAGAGATCAAAGAAATGGCTTCGGCTCGATGAGCGGCGGTTTGATCCAAATCATCGCCGACTTTTTCCAGCAGCGCGCTGACGTCTTGGCCCTGATTTGCCATCATTGAGGCGAGACGCAGGCTCGCTATTGCCATCAGATTGCGGTTGTCACCCGCACGAGCTAGTGAGCGGCGGAAAAGCGATTCGGCCCTGATGAACTTGCCCGCCATAGCCTGGAGGGCCCCCTGCAGCGCCAGGATAGTAGCGTTTTCGCAACGGGTGGTTTCGTCGAGCGACGCTACGGTGCGCAAAACTACGTCGCTGCGAGCCCGCTCCAAGAGGTCGAAGCCGTGCTGCTCCAGGAGGCGGAGCACGTCTTCGCGTAACGCTGCAGCGGCATACGCGGCGATCGCGTGCTCGATGTCGCCACTCTCTTCAAGTGCGCGACCCGCTCGCTCTTGCACGACCTGCTGGGAGCGCTTCCCAACGAGCGCGTTTTGATGTCGGAGAAAATTCCTGAACAGATCATGACAGTAGTACACGCCAGGCGATTCTTCATGAATGAAGGCCGTACGCTCACGCAGGCGCTCTACAATCTGCAACGCACGATCGAATCCGGCCCGTTCGAGGACCTTCACCTCGATCCTCGGCAACGCCATCGCAACTTCGAGCAGACTGCGCTCCTCGCCATCCAGCGTACCGTAGACTTGCTCGGCGAGGAAGCGATAGATCATCTCACGTGTGACGGCCGAAACGTTCCGAAGGTCTGACGACCGCGTGGATGTACGCAATGCAAAGCTCATGGCTGCAGGCCACCCTTCGGTCAGGTCGAGCAAATCGCAGAGCTCATCCTCACGGATCGAAAGGCCCAAATCGCGCGCTGCAGCCGCGGCTTCTTCAAACGTAAATCGCAGATCGTGTTCGTCGATCGCCAAGTCGGCATCGCGATAGGCGAGCCAGCTTCCAACCGGAAGCCCAGTCGTCGATCGGGAGGCGAGAATCCACCGGATGCGCTCCTTGCTTCCTTCGATCAACGCAGTCAGGAATCTGGCAACCTCGGCATCGTCGTCTGCTATTTGAAGGTCATCGATAGCAACGACGCCCGAAAACGACTCCAAGTGCACGTTCATCCAGCGGGCCAAGTCGGTCCCGCGTTTGGGCGCCGCACGCGATTACTGCGCTGGTATGCCCCAGCCAGCGCAGTAATCGCGTGCGGNNCGGCGCGTAGTGCGAACCGCGCGCACGGCTGTCGCAAACTGCGAAGGTACTGGCGCAGCACGACGCTCTTGCCGTAGCCAGCTGGTGCGACCAACAATGCGATGGGGAAGCTCGCCGAAACCGAAAGGCGCTCGACCAGCCTCGGCCGCTCGATCGGCACAAAAGCGCCGCTGTCCGTGCGATCGTCGCCTTGCAGATTGCGAATCATCGCCTGTCGTTCTAACGCGACTTCGGCGTCGCCTGTCCTGCTTGTGGGGTGGGCACGTGCCCTTTACCAACTCGCTCGCTCAAGAAGCGCGCTAGCAGCGCTCCTTCCCACTGCAGGCGCTGTGCGAGCCACGTGCGTTGCGCGGGGCACGTGATCTCGCCAAGCTCGAGCACCAAATTGCCTCGCTGCGCTTCCACTTGCGAATAGGCGTAATACTCACGCAGTCCAACCGTAAAATTGTCCGGCTGAAAACCGAACGGCCAATACCGCCCGTAAAGCCGATGCCATGCTGCTGCCGCCGCCGCGTCACTCGAGTGGGCGTAGCCCACCGATGCGCTGCTTCGGCATGGCGGATTCGACCCATCGAAATGAATGAAGACTGCCGCTCCCACGCGATACTTGCCGGCGAAGTCGGCCGGAAGTCGTGCGACA
>PMUK01000215.1:1007-10339 GCA_003166915.1 Candidatus Cybelea palsarum | reverse complement strand
ATCGATTACGTCTCGCTCGTTACGGCAAGCGGCAAGAACGGAATCCCCGCGCGCATGACGGTGCGCGTCAACCATCCGATCGATATCGACGACACGCTCTACTACCAGGCAAGCTACGGTTTCGGCATGCATTTTTCGGTAACGCACGACGGACGGCGCGACGCGGCGCTCTCCGGCCGCACGCTGCTGGAGGGCGATTCCTTGGATCTTCCGGGGACGCAGCGCAGCGTTCTGTACGAGCGTTTCGCTCCGACCGTCGACAAGCAAACCGGCATGCCCACGGCCGACCCACGCGTCAACGATCCCGCGGTCGTGCTGGGAGTCTCGCAAGGCGGCGCGCCTCTCGGGGAGGCCCTCGTACCGCTTGGCTCCCGGATCGATCTCGGGGGCGGCTGGGGACTGGAGCCACAGAAGTACGTGATGTACAGTGGATTTCAGTATCGTCACGATCCCGGGGTGCCGCTCGTCGGGATCGGCGCGTTCGTGCTGCTGACGGGCCTGATTATCTCGTTCTACTTCGTCCCGGCCCGGCTGTACGTACGCGTCGACGACATCGGCGCGCAGCGCTCGAGCGTCGGTCTGGCGGCGACCACGGTGAAGGGCTACGACGTTTTCGAGAGCGAGTTTGCCCGATTGGTGGTAGCGTTGAAAGCGGATACTTCATGAACCTTCCCTGGGACGAAATCCTCATCGGCGTCGCATTGGGCGCTTACACGCTGGGCGCGCTCGCGCTGGTGATCTATTTCTTTTCTCAAGACGAGTCGTTCCGCAAAGCCGGCGTTCCGCTGGCAATTCTCGGATGCGTCGCGCAGTTTGTCCAGCTCGCAGTGCGCTTCGAAACGACTCATGTCTGGCCGTTGCTCAACCTTTACGGATCGCTCTCGCTCTTCTCGGCGATGTCGGTGGCCATCTTCATCGGCTTTGCGTTTCGCTACCGGCTTTGGTTCGCGGGCGGGTTCGTGCTCGCGCTCGCAGCGATATTTCTCGCCTACGGGGTCACCTGGTACGAAGGAACGATGCCGCCGGTTCCATCGCTGCAGTCCTACTGGGCCAAGATTCACGTGCCGATCGTCGTTTCGTCGTACGCCGCGTTTTTGGTCGCCTTCGTCTTCTCATGCATCTATCTGTTGAAGTACTACGCGGCGCGCTCCGGCACGGGCTCGATCGCGCGCTGGCTGGCGTCTCTTCCGAGCCTCCCGCAGCTCGACGCGATCGTCTATCGCGCCGTCGCGATCGGTCTGCCGCTGATCTCCATCGGGATCATTACCGGCGCGATGTGGGCGCACGAGGCGTGGGGCGCATATTGGCAGTGGGATCCCAAGGAGACGGCAGCCTTGTTCTCCTGGATCGTCTATCTCGCATACATGCATCTGCACACTCGCCACGCGTGGCGGGGGCTGCGCACGAACTGGGTCAGCGTCATCGGCTTCGCCTCGATCATTTTCTGCTATCTCGGGGTGAACATCTGGATATCGGGATTGCACAGCTACAAGATGTGATTGAAGTCCTGGCAGGCTGCTGCAGGCAGGGGTTACAATGTCGCCAAATGAGCCTGCCACCCGTACCTACGCTCTTGGGGAGAAGCTCCTTTGTCTGACTCGAATGCCGGCGCGGCGAGCGACGCTGCGGCTGAAAGCGGTGACGAAGTCAGCCGCCGGACGTTCATGGCCAACGCGACGCTGACCATCGGCGGGATCGTCGGAGTCGTACTGGCCGTGCCGATCGTGGGGTCGCTGTTGCCGCCCAAGAACGCCTCGAGCGGAAGCTGGGCGCCCCTGAGCACGCAGGAGCTCGACGCCCTGCAAAAGGCGACCGATAAGCCGGTCAAGCTGACATTCACGCTCAAGTACAAAGACGGCTATCTGCCCGAGCAGAGCGCCCCCGAGTACGTTTGGGGCATTAAGATCGATCCGGCAAAGTTTAAGGCCGCCCGCCCCGACATTTTCAACGGTCCGGGCGGAGCCGCGAACGTGTCGTACGACGCCGTCACCATGGGCTTCGTGATCTTCAGCCCGATCTGCCCGCATTTGGGTTGCTACTACAACTGGAACGACGCGCAGAACCGGTTCATGTGTCCCTGCCACGGATCGCAATACACCTTCGACGGGACGCACGTCGCGGGGCCCGCGCCACGCGGATTGGACCCCTTGCCGTTTCGCGAACAAACTGGCGCAGCCGAGGTAACGTGGATCGTCTATCAGTCCAACACACCGCAACGTATCGTCGTCTCCTATCAGGCATAGGGAATCGCTGATGCTGAACTGGATCGAAAAACGAACCGGCTTCGTCTCGATGACGAAGGATTTTCTCACCGAGGACGTACCCGGCGGCGCTAGCTATTGGTACGTCTTCGGAAGCGCGACGCTCTTCGCGATGATCGTGCAGATTACTACCGGCATCTTTCTGACCTTCTTCTACGCGCCGTCTGCAGCCACCGCATGGGAATCGACGCGCGCGATTTATCTCAACCCCTACACGCACTTTTTGCTTTCCGTCCACTATTGGGGCTCCTCGGCGATGATCGCCCTGGTCTTCTTGCATCTGCTGCAAGTGCTCATTTTTGGCGCCTACAAATCGCCGCGCGAACTGCAATGGGTCGTCGGGGTGCTCTTGCTGCTCGTGACCTTGGTGCTCGGCCTGACGGGCTATCTATTGCCGTGGGACATGGATGCCTACTTTGCCTCGCAGGTCTCACTCAACATAACCGGCCTCGCTCCGGGACTTGGCCCCGTTATTCAGCATATCGCGCAGGGCGGCGGCGCAATGGGCACCGCCACGATCAACCGCTTCTTCGGGCTACACGTCTGGTTGATGCCGGCCGTACTCGTGCTGCTCGTCGGCGCGCATTTGGCGATCTTCCGCCATAACGGCTCGGCCGGACCGGTCGTCGAAGACCCGCGCACGCTCAAGGTGGGGCGGTTCTGGCCGGATCAGATGTTTATGGACGGCGCGTTCTCGTTCATCGTCTTCGTCATCATCTGCTTTCTCGCGTTCGCGTTTCCGCCATATCTGGACGCGAAGGCCGATCCGACCAAGTTCTTCGTCCCCTATCCCGCCTGGTATTTCTTATCGCTCTTCGGCCTGCTCGCACTCGTGCCGCCCGAGCTCCATCTTGGTCCACTGACCATCGGCACAGAGTTAATCGCGACGATCGTCGTGCCGACGCTCTTCCTGGTGGTGGTTCTCCTGCTTCCGTGGCTGGACCGCAGCCGAACGCGAAGTCTCGCCGCGCGCTCGAGCATATTGTGGACGACTACGATCGTCGTTTGCACCATCGTCGGATTGTCGATCTACGCCCAAGTGACGACGATGGCCAAACAGGCCGCAGCGCCGCCCTCACCGCCGGAGTCGCTCGTATTGAGCGAAGCGGAGGCCGCGACGACTTCTACGGCCGGGGCGCCGGGGGCCACTGCGGCGTCGAACGTGGGCGCCGCCGGCGCCACGAACGCCAATGGTGCAAAAGTCTTTGCTGCGAACTGCGCGAGCTGCCACCAAGCGCAGGGCCAGGGCACCCCGGGCGCATTCCCCCCGCTTGCCAACAATCCGGTCGTCACCGGCGATCCCAAAAAAGTCATTGGAGTCCTGATCGGCGGCCTGCACGGGCAGATATCCGTGGGGGGAATGAGCTACAACGGACAGATGCCGGCGTGGAAAGGTCAGCTTTCGAATAACGACATCGCCGACGTCATAACGTACATTCGCGGGGGGCTTGGAAGCAATCACGCATCGCCTGTGACGCAAGCGCAAGTAGCTGGCTATAAGCCCTAAGGCAACGTGACTAGGGGGCGCTGATTCAGTCCAAATCTAGGAGCCGAGGTCCAAAGTTTACTGTGGTAAATGAGGACCGAGGCGACAACGAGTTGGGCTGAATCAGCGCCCCCTAGCGGCAGGGCGGGCCCTCGTAGAGCAGTAGCGCTGCCTTGCGGTCGACGGTAACGAGGCGGCGCACGCGGCCATACGTGGGATCCGTCGGCACGTTCGCGGCCGGAACGATCACCCACGCGCGCGATGCCACACAGAGAATCGTGCGAGGGTCGACGCCGTCGGTTGGCGGATCTCCATCGCTGGGCGGTGCCAGCACGCGGACGACCGGGTGCGTATAAAAAAGCAACGCATTGCCGCCCGAAACGTTTTGAATGGCCACGACGTCGCCCGAGCGCTGCTCTCGCTCGATGACCGCGGCCAATCGCGGCACCGGCTTAAATGCTTCGGCGTGCGGTAAGACCGTCACGGCGAGCACGTCGGTCGCGACGATCGCGGCGAATGCCAGCGCGTAAGGTGCCGCGCGCACGCTACTGCGCCGCGCGACCAGCAGCGCGGTCAACAACGAGCCGGCGAAGATCGCCGCCGCCATCGCCAGCAAGGGGGGCACCGCGATCGCTACCTCGGCCGTCAGGCGATTGTTCCGCGTGAAGAGCGAGATCGCAATAGCCAACGCCCCGATCGTCACCGGCACCGTCGCCGCGGAAAAAACTGCCGAACGCGTACCGCCCCGGCGCACGACCGCTTCGAAGTAGAGCGCGGTGATCAATGCGAGGGCGGGAAGCTCGAGAGCGATATAATTCGGAAGCTTCGTTCGAGCTAAGCTGAAAAAGAGCACCGGCATGACGATCCACGCAAATGCGAGGCGCACCAGACGCGAAGATCCAGGATCCTGCGACTGCGTCGGGTGCAGCCTTCGAATACCGTAGGCAATCGCTGTTGGGAGGAACGCAATCCACGGAAAGAAGCCAAGAATGATGACCGGCACGTAATACCAAAACGGCCCGGCTTGATTCTCGACGACGCCGGTATAACGGCCGATGGTGTACTCTCCAATGAGCTTTTGAAGCGGAAAGAAGTGATAGTGCAACACCAATGCGATTGGCCACGGAGCGGCGATAGCAAAAAAAGCAAGAAGCCCCACGACCCAGGCTCGCGCCGACGGCGCATATGTCGGTTCGAAACGCCGATTCCAAAAGAAGAACGGCACGACGACCAACAGCGCAACGACCGGTGCAACCAGTCCTTTTGCCAAGAACCCGAATCCCGCGGCAATCCAGCCAAGAATCGCGTACCGGTCGCGTCCGCTCTCAAGAGCTCGAAACCACCAGAAGATCGTCATCGCGACGGCCAGGTCGAGCAGCGCGTCCATGATCGCCAGCCGGCCGATCACCGCTTGCATCAAGCACGTCGAAAGAATGACGGCCGCGTAAATGCCGACGCGGGATCCCGCTTGCCGCGCGACGGCGTAGCCGGTGAAGGCGGAGAGGACGATCGTCGCCAGCGCCGATGGAAGTCGCAGCGCCAGCGGCGTTGGGCCTGCCAGCTGCGAGAAAAGGGCGCCGAACCAAAAATACAAGGGCGGCTGGACGAAATACGGCACGCTGTTGAGGTGCATGACCACCCAGTCATGCGTGAGAAGAATTTCTTTAGCAACCTCGCCGTATGCCGTTTCGCTGTTGTCCCAGAGAGTGCCGACGCCCAAACCCGGAAGGGTTATGAGGGCTGCAACGACCGCACCCACGGCGGCGGCACGAACGGCTCCGTCCGCGGTTCTCTTCATGACGAAAGGCGGTTTTTGGCTGCCGGGCGCTGAAGTCTTTTATGTTTTCATGTTGACGATCTCATTGCGGCCAAACGGCGGCCGGGCGGTTATAATCGGCGGAGGAACCGTTGCGGCCCGAAAGGCCGAATCGCTTGCCGAGGCCGGCTTTCAAATCTCTGTCGTAGCGCATCGCATCGACGATCGTTTGCGCGAGTTCTTAGGCGCGAACGCGGGCACGTGCGCGCAGCGAGGCTACGAACGCAGCGACCTCGCCGGGGCGGCGCTCGTGGTCGCTGCAACCGACGACGATGCAATCAACGCGCGCGTCGTTGCCGACGCCCGCGCGGCGCGCATACTCGTTTGCGATGCGTCCACTGCGGATCGAGGAGATTTTACGATGCCGGCGACCTTTCATGTCGGGGATCTGACGATCAGCGCCGACTCCGCGGGAAGCTCGCCGGCTTTCTCGAGACGCGTCGTGCGCGAGCTATCCGAACAGTTCGGATCGGAGTACGGCGATGCGCTGGAAGTGCTGCGGCGCATGCGCGCTCATATCAAAGACGCCTTCCCCCGAGAGGAAGGCGCCGCCATTTTGCGCACGCTCGCGGAACGGCCGATTGCCGAGCTTGCCGCAATGCCGGACGTGGCCGTCGTCTGCGCTTCCCGGCGCAGCCCGCTCGCGATGATTCAAAGCCGCACGATCGCAGGGCGCTTGGCCGAACGTGGGATCGCAACGATTATGCTGGGCATCACGACGAGCGGCGATCGTGATAAGCAGCACCCCATCGATCGCCTCGGCACCGTCAACGTCTTCATCATGGAGCTGGAGAACGCGCTGCGCGAACGGCGCGCCGATTACGCCGTTCATTCCTGTAAGGATCTACCCAGCACGCTTCCCGATGATTTGCAGATCGCGGCCATCTCCCATCGGGAAGACGCGCGCGACGCTTTTTGCAGCGAGCGCTATAGCGACTTCGAAAGCCTCCCGCTAGGATCGGTCGTCGGAACGTCCAGCCCGAGGCGGCGAGCACAGCTCGCGGCGCTTCGTCCCGATCTGCGATACGAAACGCTGCGGGGTAACGTCGGTACTCGGCTTGCGAAGTTACGCGACGGCCGCTACGATGCGATCGTGCTCGCGATGGCCGGCTTAAATCGATTGGGAGAACGCGCTACGCATCTCGTGCCGTTTGAAGTAGATCGCGTCGTTCCCGCCGTCGGTCAAGGCGCGCTCGCCGTGGAGACTCGCGCCGGAGAGGATTGGTTGACGAACGCCTTGCGATCGGTTGCAAACGATTGCGTCAGCGAACTCTGCGTCGTCTGCGAACGCGCGGCCCTCGCGGCAATGCACGCGGGCTGTAGCGCGCCGATCGGAATCCACGCGCGTTTCGGCGCAGCGGGCATGGTGGTTGACGCGGCGGTGGAAGCCGAGCCTGGCGTTATTCTTCGTCATCGCATCGAACGCTCAGTGGCGACGGTGCAAGAGGCCGAGACCCTGGGAACCGCGCTCGCCACCGAGCTCGCCGCGCGCAGTGTCGCCGCAACGTGAGCCGGCCGTGATTGCAGTGCGGCCCCGGCGCCTGCGCCGCAGCCAGGTCATGCGCGAGCTCGTTGCCGAGCATCGCATCGGGATCGAGCATCTCGTCCAACCGCTCTTCGTTGTGGAACGGGACGAAGACGCGGGCCCGATCGAGTCGATGCCGGGAATCTCGCGGCTCACGCTCGACGCCACGGTAGCCGAAGCGCGTGAGCTTTTTGCGTTAGGCATCAAGAGCGTGCTTCTCTTCGGCATTCCCGCATACAAGGACGCCGTTGCGTCGAGCAGTTACGACCTCAACGGAATCGTCCAGCGAGCGATTCGCGCCGTCAAGCGGGAGCTGCCGGAGATGCTTGTGATGGCCGACCTCTGCGGCTGCGAGTACACCGACCATGGGCACTGCGGAATTCTCGATTCGGAGGGTGAGGTCGACAACGACGCGACATTGGAGTTGCTCTGCCGCATCGCTCTGACGTACGCGGATGCGGGAGCCGACGTCGTCGCTCCATCCGATATGATGGACGGCCGCGTCAAGGCGATTCGTTCGTCCTTGGACGGCCACGGCCGCACGAGCGTCGCCATCATGGCATACAGCGCGAAGTATGCATCGGCGTTCTACGGGCCGTTTCGAGATGCGGCAGGTTCGTTACCGCGGCAAGGAGATCGCCGTGGCTATCAGATGGACGCGCCCAACTCTCGCGAAGCGCTGCGTGAGATCGCGCTAGACATTGCGCAGGGCGCGGACATCGTTATGGTCAAGCCGGGGCTGCCCTATCTCGACGTCGTTCGCGCCGCACGCGACCGGTTTGACGTGCCGATTGCCGTTTACAACGTCAGCGGCGAGTACGCGATGCTTCAAGCGGCAATCGCCAACGGCTGGCTCGATGGCGATCGCGCCATCGACGAGATCTTGACGTCGTTCGTGCGAGCCGGCGCCGACATCGTCATCACGTATTTCGCCAAGACCTACGCACGGCGTCATGGCTGATGCGATCCTGCTCCTGGCCGGTGGCTCTGCGACGCGCTTTCCAGGAAAACTCGAGCATGACATCGAGGGCCAGCCCATGATCGTGAGAGTCTTTGCGAAGCTGGCCCACGGCCCGTGGCCGGTATATGTAGCCGGCAAGGGAAGCTTTGCGCCACCGATCGACGCGGCACTTTGCGCGCCGTTGCTGATCGATCGCTGGTCCACGCGGGGTCCACTGCATGCGCTGCTCTCCGCTTGCCCATTCATTAGGGCCGATCGCATCTTTGCCGTCGCGGCGGATCAGCCGCAGCTCGAGCCAAGCGTGCTCGAATGTTTGGCTGCTGCGTGGATGCCGGGGGACGAAGCCGCCGTGCCCGAGCATGCCGGCTTCATCGAACCGCTCGCAGCTCTCTACGACAGGTTCGCGCTTCTCCGCGAAGGCCTTCGACTGCGCCGCGCAAGCCGTACCGCAATGCGCGATCTGATCGCCGCCGTTGCAACTCGCTTCGTGCCGATGGAGAACCGCTACTTTTGCAACGTGAACACGCGCTCCGACCTCGGACGCAGAATGGAAACGACGTGAAGTTGGAACGTTCGATCGCCGAATTTGCGCGCGCCCGCAACGTCATTGCCGGCGGCGTGAACTCGCCGGTCCGCGCGCTCGGTTCGGTTGGCCTCTCTCCCATCTTCATGAAAAGCGGCGCCGGGGCGATGCTCTACGATGTGGACGGTCACGAGTATCTCGATTACCTCATGTCGTGGGGCGCCCTGATCCTTGGCCACGCTCATCCCGCCGTTACGCGGGCGATCGTCAATGCCGCTTCGCGGGGTACTTCGTTCGGAACGCCGACCGAGTCGGAGAGTCAGCTCGCGGAGCTGATCGTTTCGATGATGCCCTCAATCGAACGCATTCGCTTCGTTTCCAGCGGAACCGAAGCGACATTGAGCGCCGTCCGGCTAGCCCGCGGCTATACCGGGCGTCCGAAGATCGTGAAGTTTGCGGGTTGCTATCATGGTCACGGCGACTCGTTTCTGATTGCAGCCGGATCCGGTCCACTAACTGCGGGTGTGCCCGACTCGCCAGGCGTCACCGAAGGTGTCGCTGCCGATACGATCGTGTTGCCGTTTAACGACGTCGCGGCCGTCGAAGAGGCGTTCGAAACGAATGCGGGGGCGATCGCGGCGCTGATCGTCGAGCCGTATCCCGGAAATATGGGGCTGATCTTGCCACGGCCCGGGTATCTGCTCGAGCTTCGCGAGCTCTGCACTCAGCACGGCGTGGTGCTGATTTTCGACGAAGTGAT
>PMUK01000215.1:0-872 GCA_003166915.1 Candidatus Cybelea palsarum | reverse complement strand
CCGCCATGGGTTTCCGAGCTTCGTCAACTGCGCGGGAGGGATGTTTTCGATCTTCCTCACGGGCGACGAGGTAAGCGACTTGCGTGGAGCCCAAGCCACCGACCGGCGCCTCTTTGCAAAATACTTTGGCGCCATGATCGAGCGGGGCGTCTACTTCGCACCATCGCCCTTTGAGTCGAACTTTCTTTGCGCGGCCCACACCGCCGCAGAGATCGACCGCACGGTTGCGGCCTCGGACTTGGCGCTTGAGGAGCTTCGGGCGACCGATGAGCGTCCGTTGCGAGCGATGCACTTGTCGGACGGCGCGTCGGAGCCGTAGGATTGCCTCATGCCCCTGACCTGCATCGGCCTCTCGCATCACACGGCCCCCATCGAGGTTCGGGAGCGGCACGCCTTTCCGGCATCTCGGATGGCCGAAGCCTTGGTCGCCCTGCGCGACTACGAGGCGGTTACCGAAGCCGTCATGTTGCAGACCTGCGGAAGGCTAGAGATCTATGCCGAGCTCTCCGACTACGAGAGCGGCGTCGCACAGATAAAATCATTCTTGACCAACTTCCGTCACGGCACCACCGGCTACGATATCGAATCTTATCTTTACACTCGGCTCNNCGATGCTGATCGGCGAAGCCGAAATTCTCGGGCAGGTCAAAGAGGCGTACGTCGCCGCGACCCAAGCCGACTCTCTCGGCAGAACGCTGCATCGTCTCTTCCGTGAGGCGATCGCGGCCGGCAAAATCGCTCGGGCGAAGACGCACATCGGAAGTGAATCGGTCTCAATCGCTACCGCGGCGGTCGAAGCGGCGTGCGTCCGTCTCGGTACGTTGAAGGGGAAGTCCGTTCTCGTCGTCGGCGCGGGCAAGATGGGGCGCGCA
>PMUK01000197.1 GCA_003166915.1 Candidatus Cybelea palsarum | reverse complement strand
ACATCTTGGGTGGCCACCGAGGTGGCGCGAACCAGTATGATTGTCGCCTTGCGTTCCATCGCACGTTGTATTTGGTATAACGCAAACTTCTGTGATGGGACGTGACAGCCACCGCGGAACTTGTGAGAATGATACGGGAAGAATTCGATGGTAAGCAGCGCTTTCGCTACTTTTTCTCGCCCGCATAGTGCAATCAGGTCGCCCAGCTTCTTATTCCAATATCTTCCGCCCGGATTGTTCGCGAAAATCGGGTCGAGAAAAAACATAGGATAGAGCGAGCGCTCTTCTCTGAAGTTACGCCGGTACGCATCATGCAGATCCTGGCTATTCGCGTGCCACCAATCGTCGTTGCAATTCGCATCCCCCTGCTTGGCCCTCGTATAGCCGGGATTAAGCGAGAACAGGACTACCGGCGCTTCTAGATTGCCGATGTATGGATCGGGCAGCAGCTCAAGATGATACTGAAACTCCCAGTTGTCGTTCTTTTTGTTCGCCTCTTCGATGGCTGCATGGTCTTCCAGCAAAACGTAGGGACGCTTGAAGGACAAGTCACGCCACGGATTATGCATTTTAGGAATCCACCTTCGGGTACTGTCTCTTCTAGCGTCGCTACGCGCCTCCCCGGTGGATCGGCAGAGCCTTCATTCACGATGGCGGCGGAAATCAAATATGACGGTTCAGGCTCAGTTCATGCCGAATGAGCCAATCAGTATGCGCACACGTAGTGTGGATGAACTCTTCCGCGCCATGAAACGAATCGTGACGACCTATCCTTGTGGCATATATGCTGACGGCTCGGAATGGGGCGTTAAGCCGATTCAAGAGCCGTTTCCTTACCTGAAGGGCACGGCTTTCTTCCCTGGCGGATATGGGGTCTGGCGCGCCGATCCGACTATGCCAGCGCCCTCGATCCCAGTCGAGGGCACGTTGTTCGTGGGTCACAACTTCGACGGTACGGAAAGCGAAGCAAAAAGGGGCGACGGCCCGAATCGAATTGATGAACTCGACTCCGATACGTGGCAAGGGATGCTCGCGATCCTGGGCGACCTTGAGCTGAAGATAGCGTACGACCGCTGTTTCTTCACGAACGCATTGATGGGCGAGCGGATTGGTGAAGCCGCCGGTTCCGTCCGGGTTGGCCGCGGCGCCGATGGACGAAGGTACTTGCATCAATGCGAAGCGTTCTTGCGACTGCAAATTCGTTGGACGAGGCCGAAGGTTTTGGTTGTCCTTGGCGCGCAAACGATCGCTCGTTTCAGGGCAATTAGTCGCGATCTGCACGTCACGTGGCAAGGTTGCGGAAGTCTGGTCAAAATCGACGAGGCGTCGGCTTCTATCGTCGGGGCGGCGGTCGATCGGCATTGCTGCACGGTCGTAATCATCCCTCACCCGGTGGCGTGGCCGAATCGAAAGGGTTACGATGTTGGTGCAGATCGCATTCGCAAATTACGCGCCGCATTTGACCATGCTGCCGCGCGCGAGTGAGCCTACCTCGGGCCGACGGTCCGATATTTGGACCCCAGGCGATTTCACTGTGTCAAGTCGGGACAGAAGGGCTCCGCCCTTCCAGAGGCGCGGTTTAGGGCCAACGGTGGGCCAGAAATGGGCCATTGGCGCGTTGGCAAGCTCCTCCGGTCAGCCGCGCCGGCGCGTTAGCGGGCTCTAATCCCGCTGGCGTATCGACGAAATGCGCGATTTTCACAGCCCTTTTTACCGTCAGGTCCACCGATTGGCCCACGATCGGCCCACGCGCGACGGAAAAAAACGCGTTCGACCCCCGTCATACGCGCGAATTACCGCGGCCTACGTTTGCAGCGCCTCGGTCGACCCCACACTGTTGCGCCACGAAAAGTGCTACCAAAAACCGGAGAAATAAACTACTCCCTGGACGCGGCTACGCGCTCCTTTGCGGATTCATTGCAGGGCTTGCAGGTCTTCCGCCTTGGGCGCGGCTTACGCTGGCCGCAGACGCAGCAGAGCCCGCACTTTTTGGCACGGGCTCGGAACGCGGAGACCTTCTCGGCGCTAGAGAGCGGCATGGCGGTTGGCGATTTCGCACAGAACCTGGAAGTCGCTTCCGCTGAAGGACAGGCGAAGTCGGCAATCCGGCGTTCCTTATCGGTGGCACCCTTCAGGATTCTGCGGCGGAAGGCGTCCCGCTTGCGGATGTTGCCGCCGAGCTTGTTTTGCAGGGCCACCTGTGCGGCAGACCCCTTTCCTGCAGCCTTGGCGAGTTCGATCAGTTCGTTCACGTTGTCCTCTTTCGCTACTCCACGTTACTGTAACCATGTTACTGTAACCAGGGCGGGGAGTAAAGGCGTGGCGGCCGTAGCCCCGGCTGAGGGGAGGCGGTCGGTCAATCTCAGCTTTCCAGTCGAGTCGGCCGGCCTGCAGAGTTAGACTGGGCCAATCGGCACTACGGAAAAAAGGAGCCGTTTACGTGTGGCAATGCAAGAAGTGGCTCTTGTTCCATCTAGAAAATAAGTGTCGTCAGCTTAACCTTACGATTGCTTTCTCGTTGCTTTGTGGGATTCGACAAGGAGTCGGAAGCAAACGCGGCCTGCCCACCGAGATCCAAAAATGAATCGAGAGACTTGCGTCGACTCACGCCAACAATAACGTAGACAACGAGGTGGACG
>PMUK01000034.1 GCA_003166915.1 Candidatus Cybelea palsarum | reverse complement strand
CGGGGCGGTGGAAAGATACTCGGATGCCGATGCGGTATGGGGAGAAAGTGCTGGCGGCGCGCGGGGCGATGTCGGCGAAGCAACAGGGAAGGGATTCGTGAACCACACATATCATTCAAGAGCGCCGGACCGCCAAGGTGCTTTCCGGGCTCCTGTGAATCCGTCCGTGGACGCTGCGGGCAAAACATCCCTGTTTTGCACGCCCCGTCAAACACGTTGGCGGTTCGGCGCAATGCACGAGGTGAGCGGCGGTTACGAGTTGCGACGTAATGTTCGCGAGCCGACCCGAGCGATACGATAACCGGTGACTCGGCCGAAATCCTATGTCGCGGCGGAGTCGCGACGATCGAGCTGGCGCCCGCCGCACCGTGAAGTGTGGGCCCGAGTAGAGAAGGAGATAATTGGGAGCATTACGGACTACGATCCGAAAGCCAAATACAAAAACATACCGGATGTCCGGGATGGATTGACGCGCGAGGAGCGGGTGGTCTTGTACGTGTTGCATCGGACGCAGGAGGAGCATGGTGATCGGAACGTGCCAACGGCGATGTTGTGGGGGCGGGTGTGCGAGCACTTCTATATTAGTCCGGAGGATCTTTCGTTGATTCTGGCGCGGCTCGGTGCGAGAAAATGAACGCCATATCAACGGCAATCAAGCTTTTGGTTGTCGTCGTTTTTGCAGTCGTCGCGGCCTGTTCAGGCGGGATTGATGTTCCGGCGGTTCAAGACGGCGACATAATTTTTCAGACCTCGATGTCATCGCAGTCGGTGGCGATTCAGCGGGCGACGGGGCCGCAGTTTTGGCCACATGGGGATCGTGTTCTACCGCGATGGATCTCCCGTTGTGCTCGAAGCCTCGGCAACCTTGTGGTATACGCCGCTCGCTAATCCTCGAAAACCTGGCCGACGAGCTGCTCGTCGAGCTCGCACTGGCCGCGCTCGACGCCGAGGCGCGNNGGTCATGCCGAGAATGTCCGATTGCACCACTAATGCTTCGACCTCTTTTCCTGTGTCTTCAAGGATCTCGCCGTGAGCAATGTCCTTGATGGCCTCGCGAGTTCCCCAACGGCTTGATGTCTTCATCGTGTCATTGTGGATGTCGTAGGACCGAAATCGATAGATCTTGACCTTATCCATATCCGTGATCTCCAATTTTCGAGCGAGCGTTCAGCCACGAAAGAATAACGCGGGCGCGCAGGCTTGGCCAATTTCTCGCCAATGACGCCAGATATTCGGCTCGCAATCAGGCCCCAAGGGTAGATTCGCCAAAAAAAGAGACTTTCGATCAGCACGCAAATGCAAAATCAAGATGTTACGACCTAGCTGCAGGCTTGCGTGCAAGATCCTTCTGCAAGTAGTGAATTCAACGATTTAGGATGATGCCGCACGCTCAAAGTCCTATTTTCGCATCAATCTTACCTTGGAGCCGTACCCCGGAGGGTGATGCTTGTGGCTAGAATCTTTGCGGTGGGGCTTGCGGCGGGGCTGTGGGCACTGTCGTGGCTACTGATCTAGGTGAAAAGGAGACGAGCATGAATACTTGGATTTTGATTATCACAATAGTGAATACGATGAGTTCGACACACTCGCAACGACAATGCGAAAGGCATATGCGTTGAGACCGAATAGGGGATAGCGGAGTAGGGGCCTCGGACTTGTAAAACGCCGCAGCGCATCTTCATGCCAGCGCTAAGACGATCGAAGGAATTTCTGACCTACGTGTTCGCGCGGCATGGCAGGATATGATGGACGCGGAGTTGGTCTATCAGGACGGTATGCGGGCACAGTGAGGGAACGATGAACGAGATACAGGAACATTTAAGCCTCGCAGCGAATCGATTGTTTAGGGGGCGCGCCAGCACCATTGTTGGAGAATCGTCACCGATGAGTAAGGCTGTCGACAAGGCACGTGGTGAACTAGATACCCTAATCAAATTCTTTGACGGGGAAGGTTACTTACCCGATGTCCACAAGGCTTTGAGGGATATCATTGACGGCTTGGTACCGTTCAGTTCGAACGAGGATGTCAACGCGGCAAAACTCGATTTGCTTGAAGCACAGTTAATTCTTGGCGACACAACGTATGTGGTTGGACCGGGTGGCGAGACAATCAAAAAAACTTGCCGCTGACTTATCTATTATACAACGCCTGCACCGGACGACGCGAAAAGCGCGCCCGCGCAGTTAGGCCTGACTTCAAGAAACGGAACTCCACGTACATTAGCGGCAGTGCACAATCAAATAAATCCGGCGCTTGCTACATCGACCACGCTGCATATCGACTCGAGAAACGGTGTCATCTCTGAGTGCAAAGAAATCAATCGCTTGTCTGGCCTTGGCGTACGTGATGATCCGAATCTTGAGGCCATCCCTCACGGACGGATTTACGGCGGCCCGGAAAATGTCCTCTCGCTCCGGGCCGCCGACGCAACGTTACCGGCGTTCGCGATAGTGTTCGAACAGTAACGCTTCGCTTGAGTCCGATCAGTCATCGTCATCTTTCGTCCGCTCGAGCGACGGGTCGCCGCGTATGAGTAGTCACTGCGAGTTGCGAGCGCCGACGGTAGGCCGGGCAAGTCACGAACGCGACACGTGCGTCGTCGAGAATGACTCAATCATCGTGATCGTTTTGGGAATCTGGAATCACGGGTCGCTTCCAGTGTGTTTCGTTATCGCAATCCAAGAGGTGGCAAATCGCTGCAGCAGGCTCGGTGAGCGTGGCGCAGCCTTCTCGAGCATCGCCGCATAGGCATCGGCGACCTGCTGCATCATGCCCTCCCGCGCCAGCAGGCGGGCGAGAGTCGCGCGACGATAGCGCCAGCCTTTCCATGCGCCGTCCGGCCAATCCTCTTCGCGGGCGCGCTCAGCAGCCGCCGCGTAGAGCGCGAACGCTTGGAGCAGTTGCGCATTGCGCTTTAACGCATCCGTCTGCACGAGCGCATTTCTCTCGTCGCGCTCAGCGAAGCGCGCCAGAGTGTTCGGCTCGCCGGCGTCGGCACCTTTCTGGTACCACGACCATGCTTTGGCGGCGTCCGTGTTGAACACGCCGGCGGCGGCATCGGCCGACTGCACTCCATATTCGAAAAGATGACCGAGTTTGAAGGCCGCGATCGGCACCCCCTCCTGCCACGCCTGCTCGTAGAGCGACACCGCACGACCAGGATCGCCCTTTTCGGTTGACGCGTCTACCAACAAGTCACCGAGATCGATTCGTGCCGAGCGGTAACGCTTTGCCACAGCGATCTCGAACTGCCGCCTGGCGCTGTTCGAATCGCCTTTGGCGAGCAACGTGCGCCCCATCTGATAGTCCGCTCGCGCAGCATGCTCAGGTTTGGCTGTCTCCGCGGAGCAGGCGGAGCCGGCGATGTCCACGGTGATGGTTTGCAGCACGGCGCCGCGTGTGAGGCGGTCCGGATCATAGACTGCCGCGGCGGCCTGATCGCAGGCGGACGCTTCGGTCGGCCATACTAACCTAGCCCGCGAATCGGGCGGCAGACCCAACTGTGTCCGGTCGGTGTCCGGGAGCGGATCGGAGACGGCTGAGGCGACCCATAGGATTTGCGCCGCAAGATCGGCCGGCACGTGCGCATCCCAGATGCGCGCAGTCTTGTC
>PMUK01000137.1 GCA_003166915.1 Candidatus Cybelea palsarum | reverse complement strand
AGCGCCAACGGGAATCGAACCCCTCCTCTGCGGTCCCGGCCGATCCCGAGCATTGACGAAAACGCTTATCTTATCGGGCTTTCGGCGCTTCACCGTTCCAGCCGATTCCGACCAATACCGCGGCGATTCGGCCGCTCCGTGACAAATCTGTGACAACCTAACTCTTCGCGTGGCCGGTCAGATTAACGGGTAGACTCGGCGGAGCGGTCGAATGCTGAGGTCTTGAAATGTTTGCAGCTAGCCTCGATAAGTCCTCGCAAGTATCGTTTGAGCACGCGAAGCCGACCAATCGACCCTTATCGAGCCCAATCGTATCTTATGTGGAGAGCAAATCCGTGAGAAGAATCGTTTTTCTCGCGGGGATCGTTTCACGTCGCTAAAGACGATTTGGCAAGGGTGGATTTCCGCCCAAACGGGCAACGGAAGATATCCACGCCGTGCGCAGGGGTCGCTTCTGGTAAAGCGCAGGTCGTCGCATTCTACGCGAGTTCGATGCTGGCGCGCCGGCCGAGGAAGTCGCACGACGTCACCGCATCGACGCAAACACGATCCGACTCGGGCCGGCACTTTAGACGACGTGTTGGCCGGCAGACGTTGGTACGCTATTCGGCAGGTTTAGATAGCTTCAGAGCCGCGGTCTTGCATCTTTCTGTCCAAGTTGCCTTGAAGCACCAGATTTCGGATCTCGACCCGGCCCAGTTGTGCGTCATCGGAGTAGGTTGTGGCGAACACAGCGTCGCCGTGCGTTACCAGGACCGCGCCCTCGCCCCAACAATGGCGATCTCCTTCGTGCACCGCTCTCCCGAGCTGACGGTAAGACCGATGGGCGATGCAATTTCATAACGGCCGGTCGGGATCAGTATCGTCCCGCCGACGAGGGCCACATCGTCGACGGCGCGCTGTAATGCGACGGCGTTGTGCTCACCGTGGCCACCGCCTGCGCGCAAACCGTAGTCGAGCGCGTTCACAAATCCGCCTCTCACATTTCGCAACGTTCCACTACCGCCGCCGAAGTCTTCGAACTCCGACGCTGCGGTACTTTTTGTCGCTAGTAAAGCGAACGGTACCGTAAGCATTGTGGCCAACAAGTCCAACCGCCTCATGACTTTCCTCGCCTTTCTCGCGGAGCTTTTCGCTGTTCATTTTTCATTCACCGGGACGGGCGAGCGGCCCTACGGAGTACCGTTGTCCGGAGGAAGCCAGTAATAGTTGCAGATTTTCTTGCTCATTGCGTGAAATGGTCCGATGGTAAGCGCGCAAGCGCATTACCGCCTGTTGCGCCTTCTCAGCATCTTTTAGTCGCGCACGCGGTGGAGGACGCCGTTCCCTTAAACTCTTGTGAAATAAGGTCGAAAATATAGCCCCGCGGGATTCCGAACCCACACGTCGGGGTCCCGGCAGGAACCGCTACGTACCGCAAGAGCTTATCCTGTCAGGGTTTTTCTCGAACCAAACAGGATTTGCGTCCTGTTCGATTTTGTCAAATCCCCGGCCCCCCGTTAGATGCCTGTTAGAGCGCACTCCTAAAGCCTCTGAGGTGGAGTGTGTCTAGGTGCCCTGAGGTGGCGCGGAAGGCCGCGCAGCGTTACTCAGTACGGGGCTTCCGGACCTGGCCGAGCCCGGTGGACCTAGGGCTTCCGAAGCACTGGCGTTTTGCCAGTCTTTTCAGACACGGTGCGCCGCAAGCAGGGGGCGCCGCGCCGGCCATTCACGCCCGTACCGACCCCACAGGGTAAAATCTGAACAACTTTGAGAACCAGACGGAGTCGCCGAATACTTCGGACAGTCGAGCAGTAGATCCCGTGTGCTGACGTTATTGTGGCGCTTTGCTGATCGTTACGCCAAAGGGCGCACCGACGTCCTTGGTGATCGTTTTTGTCGCCGTGCCGCCCGCCGGATAGTTGTAATAGAGTACTTGCGAGTACAGTCGGGTGTCACCAGGATATCTATTCGTCGCCACGACCCGCTTGCGGTCAATCCACCACTGATATCCCAAATAACTGCTCCCGAGATTCGTGGTACCTTCGAGGGTGCCCCTTGAGCCGGAAATCGAAAACCGATAGATTTTCTGAGCATTTTCCGTGCCGTCATCGCCGACCGCAACGTACTTTCCGTCCCACTGAACGGCTCCCTTATTTACGAAGCTTTGGTTCAGCGTAATACTTTTGAGCTTGCTAGCGCCCTTGGGGAGCTCGGCGAACGCAAATTTATTCGCCTCGCCATACTGCCCGTCAACGTAGAGGTTGCCCTTATCATCATAGCCGCAAAAGACAAACAACATGTTCCCGTTGGTGTAAAGCGTCGGCGTTCCGCTCGCATGCTGGTAGATGGCAACATAGCCATTGGAAAACCCGTCATCCCACGTGACGGCCAGACTTCCGGTCGTCGGGTCGCTGGCACAGCCTATAGAACCGTAGCCTGGAAAGGTCAGCGTTTCGATGGGCTTTTCCCCGCCGTGTTTATACTCCACGATGGTATCCTCATTAGCGATAAAAACGTCGCCGGCGCTGTCAACGCATTCTCCCGAAGGGCGGTAAAAGTGCTTAAGCGTTCCGACCAGCTTCCCGAGGGGATAGGAGTAGACAGTCACCGTGTACGAGTCGGAGACGTAAATTAAGCTCTCGCTCTTAGCCTCAGGCGCCACCCAAGAGGACCCTGGATCGTACAACTGTGCCTGCGAAGCGCGTACTCCCATTCGAATCCGCTTCCCTAGGATGGAGCTTGGGTAAACTGCCCCGATCGGCGGCTGCGCCGAGTTTGCGGAGCAGCCAATTAGCAGCAAAGTGACGAGACAAAGCCCCGAGACGCGAGAAACGAGCAGCTGACACTTCATTGGGCGACTCCTCTTCTTTACCGCAGGCGTGTCGCATTACTATCGTTCGCGGAAGGTTCTAGGTATCCCCTTGCGCGACTTCGCCGCATCAGTTCTTCAATGCGCTTGGGATTCGTGGCCTAATAGTAATATGCGCCGAGAAGATCTGGCGAGCGATTTGCGAAAGTTGAAGCATTCCGTGGGAGTGCCGAAGCACGCGGCGAGGCTTATGCGCGACGAGTCCTCTTGTTCCGTGACGATCGATAACTCAGGCTTATTCTGGCCAGCGACGTCACCGAGCGATACGACGTTTGAGTTTCATCGAAGCGGCGTTCAAAGGCTTAACCGGATCATCATCATTCTTGCGTTACTCTGTGCTACCGTTGAAGCCCGGAACGCGCTTCGCGACAACTGCCGATGTGGAGCTTCGACACGACGTAAGTGAAAAGGAGTTCAACAATATGGCGTTGTCACAACCGGGCATTTTTAATGTACTAGACCCCGAATACGGGATGCAAGCAGGTGCGGGCGCTTCAGCCTCGGGTAATCAAACGGCATTGCAGCTAGCCATTAGCGCCTGTGGTACGATCCAAGCGTTTTTC
>PMUK01000202.1 GCA_003166915.1 Candidatus Cybelea palsarum | reverse complement strand
AACGGTCGGAGCAACAACGGTCGGAGCAACAACAGTCGGCGAAACAACGGTCGGCGAGACGACAGTCGGCGTGACGACGGTGGGCGTGACGACGGTGGGCGTGACGAGGGTCGGAGCAACGCACGGCACGACCTGCGCAAGCCATTGGCCCAGCGGCTGCTCAAACGACGCCGGACCTCTCACAGTCCCTAAGGCAAAAACGCCGGCGACGCATAGCGTAACCCTAATCCCTAGCCGCTGCACTCGAACATCCTACCATGCCCTCAAAAAGGCATGAAAGCATCGAACGCGCGTTCGCTTCTGGGCGTTTGCTTTTTCATCCACGTTCGCAACCTTTCAATGGTGTGGAAATAGAAGCGGCGCGGCAAGCACTTACCAAGAAAAATGGTGGTTAGCAAGCTTATACGTCACGAACGCAACCGACTTGGAGATCAACTCCAGCATGAAGGGATCGTTGTTGTAAAGGTTATCGCACCAGCGATGGGGATAATCGACGCATCCGCCATTGGAGCTCGGTATCTTACCTTCGTAGTTACCGCGAAAGCCGCCCCATAATTTCGTTTCCCAAACGCGTTTGCAGCAATCTTGGTTTGTGAGGATTCCCGAATTGGGCACGCCAACGAAGCTAAAGGACAACGAGTCGGTCCCATCATTACCAAACCAGGCGGGACGTGATATTGCACCCGCAGTTCTGAAAAAATTCGCAAAATAGGCATTGCCGATTTTTGAATCCGGAACGACGCGTGGGGGAAAGTGCTTCACTGCATGCGCAAATTTCGGATCCGCAATAAGAATGTCAAAGTTCGGCGTAGCGGTTACGTCGACGTCGACATCAAAGGCGATATCGTGCAGCTCCGAAGCACTCAAGTGCGCCGTATAGTAATGCGAACCGAGGAGGCCCACTTCTTCGCCACCGAACCATATGTAACGCAGCCGGTTGTGCGCCCGCGTCTTCGCCATAGCAAGCGCGACCTCAAGAATACTCGTCGAACCGGACGCGTTGTCTAACATTCCAGCGCCATAGATCGAGTCGAGATGCGCGTCGACGACGACGACCTTGTGCGGATCGCCGGACCGCGAGTCGGCGATCACGTTGTAATCGGTGCCGCTCTCGCGTTTCATGCGAATATCGATGTGCACGTCGGCCGCAACGCCGGAGCGGTATTGGTGCAGGAGATATGCCCCGACGCCGTAAGTCGCGACGCCGATCACGGGAATGCTGGCGGGATCGATCAGCCGAGCCTCGTACGCCGCGCCGTCTAGCGTCGGTTTGCCGGAAGCATCGACCTCCGGTTCACGATTATAGATGATGACGGCGCGGGCACCGGCCGCCCGCGCGTTTGCCACTTGAGTGTCGAAGTCGCAAGTGCTGCGCTCGAGGAGGGCGACGTTTCCAGGAGTGAAGCCGCCAAAGTCGCTCGGCAGGCAACCCGCGATCGAGCCGCTCGGCGGCTCCACCGGAGCGTCCAGAGTGCCTCTTCCGGAGAGCCTAGCGACGAACCAGTCGCGTTCGATCGCGTAGACGTGGCTTTCCGTGCGAAACTCGGGCGTTCCGCTCACTTTGAAGTTCCGATATTTGTATCGCTGAATCGTGACGTCATAACCGGCAGCGCGCATGAGCTTGGCTACATAATCTACCGAAGCTTTATACCCCGGCGTGCCGATGTCGCGGTTTCCGTGACCCTGGGGGCCTGGGTTCTCGTCGGCAATGAGTTGAAAACTGGACAGTCGGCGCCACAACGATGCTTGCGTAATGCACTGCTGGATCTTGACCAACGTGTCGTTATCGCGTCGCTCGCAGCCTCGAGAATCGATCGCAGTTCCAGCGGTATTTGGAACCGCCGACGCGCCACTAACATCGCTTCCCGGCGGCAAGAGCGCGGGCTGCTGCCCCGCTTCGGAGTGACAGGCCGCCAGCGCAAACAGAACAATGCACGCCGTCAATGGTAGTCGCATATCACGCATCCTTTACAGATGATTGAATACTCCGACGGCCCGTGGCGCACTTCCTTGGGCGGCCGACGAGGGGCCGAGTCCAGCTAGCGCGGACCGCTTACGAAGATGCTGCCGCGCTCGTAGAAGCGCCAAGGCCGGCTTCGCTCGCGGCTCAAGCCGATTCGCGTAGTCGCCGACACAACGCCGCGGTATTCGGAATCAGACACGCCGAGCCACAGCGAAGGATCCGTGCACAAGTCCACCCCGTTGTAACGCAAATCGATTCGCCATTGCGATGGCGAGACGTCCTGGGCCACGCGCGAGATCTGGCACTGACGAAGAGCTGCGGCGCTCCTTCATACAGTCGATTCCTTCGAACGGTTCGAGCGCGCGAACTAACACGCCCGCACCGATGCCGAGTCGCTCGCTCGAAACGTTCAGGCAATAATACATGCCGTATACGAAATACACGTACGCGTGACCGCGTGCCAAATATAGCGGGGAATTTCTCACCGTTTTACCCCGGAACGCGTGCCCCGCTGGATCGCCGGCCGGATAGGCTTCGGTCTCCACAATGCGGCCGCTCGTGCGAGGCCCACGAAAGTCGTGCACCAACATTTTTCCGATCAGGAAGCGTGCGAGCTCGATCGTGTCGATCGGCAGATCGGTCCTCCGAAGCCGCCTGATCGTCGCGGCTCCATTCGTACGGCTTTCCATCAGCTGAAAATATCACGTCCCAAAGTCGCTGTCTGGCGAGTCTAGGCGCGTTACCAGTGGCCCGCGCTCTGACGGCCGTCAACGTGTGAAATCTCACCGGTTACAAACTCGGCCCGTTCTAAACCCGGATACACCGCGTTATGTAATGCTCTTCGCTGAAGTGAACCGCGCACCGCGGAGGACCTTTTTCAAGGCGCAGGTCTCCTATTTCTTAGGGATCCTTTGAGCCGTCCGACCAACGGTGCACCGGGATGTCGATCGTGATTGGCTCGTACGCGCGATACGTGTTGGGCGGCGGCGCGAGAATCGGCGATCCGTCGAAGCCCGCGGCCCACGTGTCCATCTGATCCATTGCAACGAACAGCATCACGTGCGGATGCCACGGTCCCTTCACATCATCGTTCAGATAGGCTTGCTTTGAGAGCATGAACGAGAACGATCCCGGCAATGGGTCAGTAAAATGATGGCTCGCGTACCCAACTTGTGCCTTCTTCGCAAGCTCATCGCGTGTGGCACCGGCGAACGCCCACTTTGCGCGCGCCTCGTAGTATGGCAATACGCTTTTTACAGCCGGCGGGTTTAAGCAGACTGGCGAGCGATTTCGCCAATTCCAAAACTCGGGATCATCGAAGCCCCCTTGCCAGGATCGCCCGACTAAGCAGGTCCAGCCGTTGGTCCCCTCCACGGCAATGACGTAGCCCGTTTTGGTGAGCACGAGGATCGAGGCCTTAGCAGAAATCGATGGCGGCGCTGCCGTGCGAGCGAGCGCGATTTCGGCGGCAGCACTGGGCATCAGGTATCGCTCGATTGGCCCCATAGTCAGGTAGTCCGGGTCTGGCGAGGGGACCTGTGCAAGAGCGGTGGCAGAGCAAGCGAGCGCGAGAGCAATGGTCATGCAAGTTTTCAACCGAACACCTCATATTTGAGACGTGATTTTAGCCCATCGTGCACAACGCTCGCTCGCTATGAAACGTGATGGGAGCTGGCAAACTATTCTCGCGGCGGGCGCGTCGATTGGCCGACGTTCCCACGGCTTCGATCGAAACGAACCCAAACGTTCGACGATGCCACCGGCGGGCGATCGGCGCTCGTGCCGGCGCAGCGTACCCCATCGCAACGATACGAGCCGTCTCCTCAGAAGATGATTCCGGCGGTTTTCCGGGCCGACAACGCCTCGCTGGTCTTTTCGTAAGGTAATTATGCATTCTCCGAGGGCTGAGTCGTCAGTGAAGCATCTCCTGCCAGTCTTTTGGAACGAGCCCGTGCGGCCCGGGCACCGGTTGCCCGACCGGGTGTGAGAGGGGCGGAGCGAGCTTGGTCCCTTCCAAGAACTTCTCCGTCCGAAAATCATAGAACCAGTCCTCAGTGGGTTCGAAGCTCGTCATGACGGAATGCTTCGTGCTGCCAAAGTGTGCTCTGGCGTGTTGATTTGGCGAGCTGTCGCAGCAGCCGATATGACCGCATTTCGCGCATCGACGAAGGTGCAGCCACCAGCCCCCAGCAGCAAGACACTCCTTACACCCGGTTCCGCTCGGCTTTACGCTCGGATCTATTTCGCCATTGTCAAGCGTCATTGTTCACCTCTTGCATTTATTACGATTGCAATCGATTTACCGAGCAATAGGACGCGCGATACAGCCACGCCGAAGCAGCCTTCGCGGCGGCGCCGATCACGCGCTCCCTTTACGCAACGATCGAAACGTCGCGCGAACGTCTTCGGAGAAGAGTTGCGGCTGTTCCCAGGCCGCAAAGTGTCCGCCCACGTCGTGCTTCTTGTAAAACACCAGTTTGGGATACGCCTTTTCCGACCAGCTTTGCGGCGCCGTATAGATCTCGTGGGGAAACGCGCTCACGCCAGTCGGGATCTTCACGCCCGCAACGTTGAAGAAGCCGAGCTTGTTTTCCCAGTAGAGGCGCGCCGAAGAGATGCCCGTCTTCGTCAGCCAGTACATCGTGATGTTGTCGAGCACGTCGTCGCGCGAAAGACCGCCCGGGTTACCCGCAAAGGCCGGCGCGATCATCTCGTAACTGTCCTTGTCGTGATCGAGAATCCAAGCCGCCAAGCCGATCGGCGAATCGAGCAAGGCGTAGAGCGTTTGCGGGCGGTTCGCCATCTCGACGGCGTACCCGAGGTGATGAGTGTAGAAGTCGGCCAGCTGCCGATACGCGTTCAACTCGTCGCCCGCGAGCCCAGCGGGCGGCGGAGCGTTGGCAATTGCCTTCGCTAGAATGTCGTCGGGAACGGTCCCGGGCATGTTGCTGTGAATGGCCATCACGTGATCCGGCGCGATTATCGCCAACTGTTGCGTGACGGCCGCACCCCAATCGCCGCCTTGCGCGACGAATCTATCGTATCCGAGGCGCTGCATCAGCACGACCCAGGCCCTGGCGATCCGTACGGGATCCCAGCCGAGGGCTACCGGCTCGGCCGAATAGCCGTATCCCGGAATTGACGGAATCACCAGATGGAACGCGTCCGATGCGCTCGCGCCGTATGCCGTCGGATCGGTCAATGGACCGATGACCTTCATTTGCTCGATGATCGAACCGGGAATCCGTGCGTGATGACGAGCGGCAACGCGTTGTCGTGTTTCGAACGAACGTGAATGAACTGGATGTCCACCCCGTCGATCTGGGTGACGAACTGCGGGGTCGAATTCAATCTGGCCTCGATCTTGCGCCAATCGTAACCGTCCGCCCAATAGGTCGCCAGCGCCTGCGTCGTCGCCAACTGCACGCCTTGCGACTGGTCCGAGACGAGCTCTTTTGTGGGCCACCGCGTCGCCTTGATGCGACGGCGCAAATCATCAAGTTCCGCCTCCGGGACGTTCAGCTTAGGAAACGGACGAACGGCAGTCGTACCGCTGCCCGTCTGTTGTGCAACTGTAGTCATAGGTGAACTCCCTTCTGAAGGGTTTTCTGCCGTTCTATTGGATCGCGCGCAGCCGAACATGCCGAGCTGGCCGCCGGCGACGGCCATCGCCGCGGCTCCACAAAAGCGGCGGCGATCGAGGTTGAACTTCAACGACATGGCATCGCTCCTAATAGGCTGCAGGCTTCGCGCCAGGGTGACCCTGTGCGGCGAAAAGACTATACAGCGACAGTACCAAAGTGCGTGGTGTTCCTCAAGGCGCGTATCGCGTAAAGACCGTACCGTCGGAGGCTTTGCTGGATTGCGCATTCGCAGAAGCCAGCGTGCCGAGCTGTGTGGAAACCCAAAATACGCCGACTTGATTGCCTTGTCAAGCAAGCCAAATGACGGTTTTCTGATCACGGTGCCCAAGCGCGCGTCTTGATCGTCGACTTCGACTATCATCACGGCAACGTGTCGGAAGCCCTCGACCGCGACGGGCTCTGCTTTGCTCCACTCACGCTTATCCTGCGTATCCCGGTACGCGCACTCGGAACTATCGGCGCGGGGGCGATTTCGTCGTCAACGTACCCTTGCCGGTCGGCGGCGTTTCGACCGAAGCCTTCGTTGCGGTGTGGGGGTCGAGGCGGCTGGCTCGCAATCCGGCAGGCTGCCGACAAATATTGCGAGGGATCGGTTGCTTACGTTGCGGCGGGTGCCGGCCGCCGACCCGATCGCAATACCGCGCGACGTGCTGCTGAGCATGCGGCGTTCTCATGAATTTCTCAAGGAAGCATAAAAGCGAGTGCGAACTAGCCCGCTTTAACGACGGGCGAAGGCCCGAAACCGTGCGCTCTTTTGAAAACTTCAGGAGGTACGCTATGATACGGAGATCACTCCGGCATCTCGTTACCGCGTTGATGCTGCTCGTTGCATTCGTTTGCCAGGAAACATGGGCACTGGCCGGCGTGACGGGCGGTCTCACGGGAAGCATCACCGATGCCGACACGTCTGCTCCCGTTGGAGGGGCGCAGGTTATCGTAACGAGCCCCTCGCAGTCCGCCACGACGACGACGGACGCCGCGGGGCATTTCGGTTTTCTGACGCTCGCACCCGATACCTACACGATAACCGTCTCAAAGAGCGGTTATCAACCGGTGAGCGTTCCCGGGCAGGTCGTTTTCGCCGACACCGTTCAATCCGTGCCGGTGCGCGTGCTCAAGACGCTCAGGACGATCGCACACGTTACCTCGACCGCGGGTAGCGCTTTGGTCAAGTCCGGCACGACAGCTGACGTTTATTCAATCAACGCCGCGACGCAGGCATCCACCGCGGCGCTGGGCGGCGGCGGACTCATCAATCAGGCCTATTCGGCTATTTCGACGGTTCCTGGCGCGTATGTCATTCCAAACCAGACCGGCTACTACGCGACGATCAATATCCGCGGCGGCGACTACGACCAGGTCGGCTACGAGTTCGACGGCGTGCCCGTCAACCGTTCGTTCGACAACTATGCGTCGAGCTCGGCCTCGTCGCTGGGCAATGCGGAAGTCCAGGTCTATACCGGCGCCAATCCCGCGAACTCCGAAGGCCAAGGCCTCTCGGGCTTCGTCAATCAGGTTATCAAAACCGGAACCTATCCCGGCACCGGGACGGTGAATCTGGGAATCGGAGTGCCGTCGTTCTATCATCGAGCGGCACTCGAAGTCGGCGGATCGACTCCCGACCGTCTGTTCTCGTACTACGTCGGCATTGCCGGCCTGAACCAATCGTACGACTACATCAACGGTAATAACGGCTCGGAGTACGATAACTGGCTCGGTCCGGTATCGGGCATCGTCGGTAACCCGATCGACGGGAAGCCAAACCCGTACAGCCAGAAGTTTGCGCCGGGCTGGTCGCTGTTTTACGGCGGCTTAGGCAATACGTATTTCCCGCTCGGACCGATTAACTGGCCGAACAACGACGCGTCTCTTGGGACGGCGTCGATCTACGGGCGCGACACGGTCGTCAACGTCCACATCGGCATTCCGCATCGCAACGACGCGGGTCGCGACGACATTCAGCTGCTTTACGACGATGAGTCGCTGAAAAACCAATTCTACTACGGTGCCGACGCCTTCGCCTCGCCGTTTTGCACGGGTTCAGCCGCCCAGTCGGGAGCCAATTGCATGTACGCCGTCAACGGCGAGACAATATCCACGCTGACCAACGGCGGCGTTGCGTACGGGACGTCCCTCCCGGTGACGTTCACGAACACCTACACCTGGGGATGTGGATCGTCCGTCGGCAAAACGTTCAGCTCGACGGGGCTCAACAGCCTAGGGGGATGCGTGAAGCCCTACGGTTTTCCGAACGGCACCAACGTCGGCTCGCCGACGAATCCTTCCACAATACCGGCCGGAGCGCCGGACAATTCGTATAACGACACCGCCATTACGAAGATCCAGTACACGAAGAACTTCGGCTCGTCCGCGTTCCTTCGTCTCTACGGATTTACGTTCTACAGCGACTGGTTCCTCAATGGCCCCTACAATACGGGCTTTTGCTACTTCTTCTGTCCGCTGGCGCCCGACTACGAGTTGAACACGCACTCGCGGGGCCTCAGCCTCGAGTTCCAAGATCAGATCAACGAACAGAATCTGCTCACGGTTGCGGGTTCGTTCACGACGGCGCGAATCGTCCGCGACAATAACGGCTTCTACAGCACGGGGTCCGCGGGCAACTACGCCAACGTCGTGAACGCGGCCGACCCCTACGCGGGGTACTGTTACACCCCGACCCCGAGCGTTCCGAAAAGTGGCGTCGCGAATTGCGACCTCACCAAGACCGCGCTAGGCCCGGGGTACAGCGTACCGCCACTCACGGGTGCAAACTGCGCGATTCCGGGTAAGCCGTCCGCCGGGACCGCATGCACGTACCTGCTCGACGAGAATGGTCTCAATGGTACCTACAGCGGCACCATTCCGAACTTCTACGGAGCCTCCATCACCGACCAGTACCGCCCGACGGACAAGTGGCTGTTGAACGTCGGCGTCCGACTCGACAGTTTCGGCTTCGACGGAGAAAATACGCAGGTTGCGCCCCTCGGCGGCGGCGGTGCGCAAGCGCGTCAGTTCTGGTTCAACGCCTACAATATCGACAATTGTGTGATCAACTCGACCGGGGCGCCGATCGCGAAGCAGACGGGAAGCGTGAGCGCGCCGTGTCCCGCGGGTTCTCACGCAGCAAACGTGCAAAACACCCCTGCGAACTTCACGTACAATATCTATCAGCCTCGCGTAGCGGGGACGTATACGTCAAATCCGAACGACGTCTTCCGATTCTCCTACGGCCGCTATACGGAAGCGCCGAACACCGCCTTCGAGCAGTACAACACTCGCCAAGAGGATCTGGCGGATTACATCGGATCGCATTTCCTGCAGTTCGGCCGTAACAGCCCCGGATATCCGATTCTGCCGCCGACCTCGATCAACTACGACATCTCGTGGGAGCATCGGGTAAATAACACCGACTGGTCGTTCAAGCTGACGCCGTTCTTGCGGCAGACGCAAGACCAAATCCAGCAGTTCTTCCTGATCCCGCAAAACGGGTTCGTCTCCGGTCTGAACGTCGGCAGCCAGCGTAGCGAAGGCGTTGAGTTTCAACTGCAAAAGGGCGACTTCTCGCGCGACGGCCTCTCGGGCTTGCTCTCGTTCGCCTATACTAACTCCTACGTCCACTACGGACCAATCGCCGCGGGCGCGACAGGATCGACGGTGCTCGCGCCGATCAACAACTCGATCGCTCAGTACAATGCGTACACGAAATACTGCGCGACGCATCCCGGCGGCTCGAATACCATGTGTGGCGGGAGCACGACAAACGGGATGACGGCCAAGGCTTGTTATACGACAGACGGCAGCCCGGTGGCGGCGCTTCCCAACGGGAACTGTCCGAGCGGCGACATCGCCAATCCGTATTGGAACGCCCCGCCGCAAACGCTCGTCAATACTGGCCAAAACTTCCCGACCTACGACACGTTCCCCGGCTCGCTCGGGCTTGCGGCGCAAGGCTTCGGCTCGCCGTACGTCGGAACGCTCTTAGTGAACTACAAGCACCAGAAGTTCGCAATAACGCCGTCCGTGCAGTTCCAGGGTGGCGGAAAATACGGCATCCCGATCACCGAAGCTGGAATCAACCCGGCGAGCGTTGGGCCGCCAAATTCGTCGACTTCGGCGCTGCCTGTTTGCTCGCCGCTCAAGGGTGCCGGCGATCGTTACAATGCCTCAACGTGCACTGGCGTCGTCGATATCCCAAATCCATACACAGGAGCGTTCGATCCGATCGGCGCCTTCACGGAACCCAACGAGCTGATAGCCAACTTGCAGCTCTCCTACGAGGTGAGTCCGCGGATTCAACTCGTGGGCGCGCTGACGAACATCGTCAACTACTGCTGGGGCGGAACGAAGGAGCCGTGGACCTTCAACGACGGCAACATCTGCTCGTACAGCAACGTCCAGGGCACGGTCTACCCCGTCGCTCCATACGGGACGCCGGGCGCGATCGTCAATCCGCCGGGCTACAATGGATCGCAGATCCAGCCCTTCCGGAAGTACCCCTATGAGCCGCAGCTGGGGCCTGCGATCATCTCGGCGCTAAACGGTTCCTATAAAACGCCGATCCAGTTCTACTTGACGGCAAATCTCAGACTGTAAGCGATAACGCGCTTAGGAACTGCGAGGCCTCCGTCGCATGACGGGGGCCTCGTTCTTACGGCCACACACGGAGAAACCCTTACAAAGGCGTTGCTGCCGCAAGGGTTTCCGCTGATTAACAGTCAGCGTAGACCNNGGCTACAGTTAGGCTACAGAGCTACGAGGCTAGCGGCGCCGGGAAGCCGCAGGACGACCAGGGCGCTCGTTTAGGCGGGCGCCTTTACCTTTGCAAGGCCCCAAGCCTCAGCGTGACTTTGCTCTAGGACAGCTTTGCTAATTGCGAGGCGACGTTCAGCCCATTCTGCTGGCCGTTGAGCCGCAAGCCGCACTGGAGACATACATACAAAGACTCCGTGCTTTGGGATGCGAACTCAACTGTCCGAGGGGAACTTCGCATGAATACGCTTTTGAAGGTCGCAGCGTCCGTTGCCGTCGTGCTTGTGCTTGGGGCCTGCAGCGCCTCCGGCGGCCTTTCCAACCTGCGCGAGGGCACCGACTCGCGCTCGTTGCCGCCCCCCGCGAAGCGTAACACCGCGAGCCCGATTCAGCACGTCGTCTTCATCATTCAAGAAAATCGTTCGTTCAACAACCTTTTCATGGGGTATCCAGGCGCCAAGACTCAGCGCTACGGGTACGACACGACCGGCGCAAAGATCGTCTTGCGCTCCCAGGGTCTCGCTCAAGATTGGGACATCGAGCACTTTTCGCAAGCCTTTTTCGCCGCCTGCGACAGCCAAAAAAGTCTGCCGGGAACACACTGCAAGATGGACGGCTGGAACAATGAAGGAGCCGGGATCGGTTCGCCCACGAACTACGCGTACGCGTACGTGCCGCGCATCGAAACGAAGCCGTACTGGGATATTGCCAAACAGTACGTGCTGGCTGACAAGATGTTTGCGTCAAGCCTCGACGGCAGCTTCATCGCGCACCAGTACGACGTTGCCGCTTATGCCAGCCGGGCCGTGGACTCACCGGAGTCCGCTTGGGGCTGCGAAGGGGGTCCCTCCGACACGATCCAGCGGCTTACGGCAAAGCGCACGTACGCTTCGAGCATCCTTGCATGTTTCGACAACCCGACGATCGGTAGCGAAGCCGACGCCGCCGGCGTCAGCTGGCATTTCTATGCGGGTTCGGTCAACGGCGACGGCGGAGTCTGGTCTTCGTACCAAGCCGACAGCCCGATCTACAATGGTCCGGATTGGACGACCGACGTGATCAATCCGCCTTCGCAATTCCTCACCGATATCGCAGCCGGAACGCTCGCGAACGTCACCTGGATCACACCAACCTATGAAAACTCCGATCACCCCGACGTTGACTCGAGCACCGGGCCGGCCTGGGTAGCATCGCTGGTCGACGCGATCGGTACGAGCAAGTTTTGGGACTCGACGGCGATCTTCATCATGTGGGACGACTGGGGCGGCTGGTTCGACCCCGTCAAGCCGGTCTTCGAGGATTACGACGGCCTTGGTTTCCGCGTGCCGCTGCTGATGATCTCGCCGTACGCGAAGCAAGGCTACGTCACGGAGGTGCAGTACGAGACCTCCAGCGTGCTACGCTATATCGAGGACAACTTCGGGTTGCCCCCGCTCGCCAAGAGCGACGAGCGCGCCGACGATCCGGCAACGGACGCCTTTGACTACAATCAACGGCCGCGCACGTTCAGGAAGTTTAGGGGCAGCAAACCGAACGCGTATTGGATCAGGCGCGATCGCATGTCGCCTTGGCACGCCAAACCGGCGGGCTTTATCGGCGACGACTGATGCCGGCCTGAGAAGAAAAATGGAATGGCCGGCGCGAGCCGGCCATTCCATTTTGTGGTAATCGCTCTAGGGAAGTGCTGGATCTATTTTTGAGCGATCGGCATGTACGCTGCTGCTTCGCAGGGATCGGTAGGCGAACATGTGAGGCCATTATTGAAGCTGTAGAGCATAGCCCCCACTCCGGTGGCAGCGTTATAGCTGTAGACTTCCATGGTTCCGTTGGTGACATCACCCGTGACGTACCGTTCGCCCTGACGCCCCACGTGACCGTAGATGCTCTCGCCGGTTATGGAGTGTGCAGCTTGAAGCACCGTGCACGCGCCCGTGGCGCAGCCTGAATAAGTGGTCACGGTGCTGGGGGCGCCCAGCGATAGCGCGACGAGGTTGCCTTTGTTATCGACGTCGATGCCGCCGATGGAGGTCTCCGAAAAGCCGGTGGCTTCGACGCCCGTTCCCGTGCATGGCGCCGACGGCGTTCCGCTGTATACCCACAGAGATATGGAATAGGTGGTAGTAGCATATCCGTCCGCGTAGCAGTTGCCGTTCACGTCCATGGCGACCTGCACGAAGTCGGGGTACATGTTCGGGCTGGTAAGCTCGGTGCAGCTATCGGCCGAGATGGTGCACGTGGCAACGATGCCATCGTTGTGTCCGACGACGATCGTTCCGCTAGCTGCATTGATGGCGGCGCCGTCTTCGGCCTGACCCAACGAGTCGGGAATCGTTGCGAGCAACGTTCCGCACGAACTAGCCGTGAAGGGCGGTGCATAGACGCTGATGCCGTCGAAGGCTTCGGGGATTTCGACGTCTCCCGCCTGGTCCGAACCAAGGCCGTTGACGGCAACACTGGCGTTACCGCAAATAGGCGGCGCGTTGCCGGTGTTGTTCTTGGGATAGACCCACGAAGTGCCGCCTGAAGGGGTGAACTGGGCGGTAGCGATACCGCGAGTCCACGACGTCGCTACATTGTGTAGGCGATACTGACCGATTTTTGCCGACGGCAACTTGGAAATGGCCAGCGTGGCCACCCGGTGGCGGGCTTGGGCGCCGGCACCGATGCCGTTCGGCATCGACGAGCTCGGCGAAGACGAGTTGCCGGAGCAGCCGGCAAGGAGGCTAACAGCGACCGTTGTACACAGCGCTGCTGAAAAGAAACGCATAGGGAGAATTCTCCTTCGTGTAGCTGGGTAACGTAGGGCCGCACCTTAGTTCGCAGAAGCGGTCTACCGGTGCGGCTGAAGCGTTCATCGCGTTCTAACGGCGACTGAGGCGGCACCCGTGGCGAAGGCCTCCGCGGACTTTAGGCGGCGTTCCTGAGGGTTGCAGTCCGGGCTTCCGGAATCCTCCGAAGATGACCGTCGAATCCCAAAACTTACTCTCACCCACCGCGTTCGACGGGACCCACGACGGGGCACCGCCGCCGCAGGCTGGATGATCGGAGTTCGCGCAAAGCGGCGTGGTCCACGTAAAGCTGGCGACCTTTCCGGCTTTGACATCGGCAAGAAATCGGCGCTGCGGCGTGATCACGTCCTCCTTTCGGGGCTAAGCGAATCTCTGACGAAAACACAAAGCCCCGCAAAGTTCTTATTTTACAGGGCTTTTTTGGAACTCTCCGGATGTTGGACTCGAACCAACGACCCGCTGATTAACAGTCAGCTGCTCTACCAACTGAGCTAATCCGGAACGACGGTGTGCGCTCAGACAAGGCCGGGGAGCCTGGTTCCACGGGTCCCTCGTGGTCCCTGTCGGCGCCTATGTGCGCGGCGCTCGGAGCGGCCCTGGCAAGAGGCGCAGCGAGCCAAGATCCGTATTCTACTCGCCGTCAATGCAAGAGTCAACGGCAGCTCCGGATGCGATAGTGACCCGCCGGCTCACCGGATGTCGCGTAAGCGCCGACCACCTCGACTACTTGGTGGAAGTAGATGGCGACATGCGGATCGCGCAGTGGCTATCCGGCGAGATTCAGAGCCCAGAGCAGTCGCGAGCACGCTTGGGCCGATGGGTGCGAATGTGGGAAGAGACCGGCAAGGGATTCTGGATTTTTCAAGATTCCGATCGATCCATCGTAGGTCACGGCGGCCTGTTCGACTCGCCGCGCGAAGCCGGAGAGGTTGAGGTGGGGTACGTCATCAAGCCGGCGTACTGGGGCCGCGGACTGGCGACGGAGATCACCATGGCCGCGTTCAAGGTCGGCTTCGAATCGCTCGATCTGCAGCGGATTATTGCAATCGCGCAACCGGCCAATGCGCCATCGAGGCGCGTCATGGAAAAGTGCGGAATGATTTTCGAAACCGAGAGCCTCTCGCCGAAGGGTCTCTCGAGCGTTCGCTACGCAATCGCTAAAGAAATGTGGTCGGCGTGACCGCCGAGATACCTAGCGACGTCGACAATGTAACGCTCGAGATCGACGGGCGGCGCGTCGCATTGACCAACCTGCGCAAGGTTTACTTCCCCCAACTTGGGCTGACAAAAGGGGACCTGCTTCGTTACTACCTCAGCATCGCCGGAGCTCTTCTGCCCCACGTTACCGGCCGAGCGATGGTCATGAAGCGTTATCCGCACGGGGTAACCGGCGACTTCTTTTACATGAAACGCACGCCGTCCCCGCGACCGTCTTGGATACGAACCTGTCCCATCGAGCATCGCTCGGGCAATACGATCGACTTTCCGCTCATCAACGACCGTCCGTCGCTTCTGTGGCTGATCAACCTGGGCTGCATCGATCTCAATCCATGGTACTCGCTATGCGAGGACGCGAGTCGTCCCCTCTACTTGCATTTTGATCTCGATCCCGTGGAGGGCACGCCGTTCTCCGTGGTGCGTGAGGGTGCGTTGATTGTCCGCGACGTTCTCCGCGGCATCGGGATGACGCCGTACGTCAAGACCACCGGCAGTCGCGGAGTTCATATCTATGTCGCGATCCGCGTCGGTCCGACGCAGCACGAGGTTTGGGAGATATCTAAAGCGATCGGGCAGCAAATCGCCACCGCCCATCCCGACGTTCTCACCGCCGAATACCGCATCGCGAAGAGGCCGCCGGGCCGCGTTCTCGTCGATTACAATCAAAATGCGTTTGGCAAAACCTTAGCCTCGATCTATTCGGTGCGCGCAAATGAAGTGGCGACCGTCTCGACGCCGGTCACGTGGGAAGAGCTCGATGCCGGCTGCGAGCTGACGGACTTCACGATTTTCAATGTACCGCAGCGCGTCGCAACAATCGGCGATCTCTGGAAGCCGCTGCTGAGCAATCGCGGCCGCTTCGACCTCAATGCCGAGCTTTGAAGGACTCGCTCTCCGTCCGCCGATCGAGCCGATGGAGACGCGGCACGCGCAACGCATTCCCGAGGGGGACGACTGGACGTACGAGCCGAAGTGGGACGGTTTTCGCTGCATCGCCTTCCGCGACGGGAAGAACGTCGAATTGCAATCCAAATCCGGCGAAACCTTAACGCGCTATTTTCCCGAGATCGTCTCGGCGTTGCTCGAAGCGACGGTGCAGCGTTTCGTTGTCGACGGGGAGCTGATGATCGTCGAAGGCGAATCCTCGGATTTCGACGCCCTTCTCCAACGCATCCACCCGGCCGAAAGCCGCGTTCACAGGCTCGCGGCGGAGACGCCCGCGATCTATGTGCTGTTCGACTTACTCGTGCAAGACGGAAGCGAACTTTTCGAGCGCAAGCTACGCGAACGTCGCGCATCCCTAGAAACGTTCGTGCACCGCAACTTCGCGACGAATTCCACGATCACGCTCTCGCCCACAACTGAGGACCCGGGCCTCGCTGCACGTTGGCTCTCCGGAAGCTTAGCTCGCCTCGACGGCGTCATCGCGAAGAAGGATGTGCCCTATGCATTCGGCAGCCGCGACGCGGCTGTCAAAGTGAAGCGGCGGTATACCGCCGACTGCGTGATCGGCGGCTTCCGCACGTCGAGCGATGGTTCGACCGCGTCGCTGTTACTCGGTCTCTATGACGGCGATGGTCTGCTCCACCACGTCGGGTTCGTCGGTTCGATGAGCGCACAAGAACGCAAACACGCCGCCGGCTTGCTAAAGCCGCTCGTCGAGGCGCCTGGGTTTACCGGAGCCGCACCGGGCGGTCCGAGCCGCTGGCGGCGCGCCGAGAATGCGCAGTGGTTTCCGGTTAAACCGGAAATCGTCGTCGAAGTCTCGTTCGATCACGTGACCGCGCGCCGGTTTCGGCACGCGACGCGTCTCTTACGCTGGCGGGTCGATAAGGCGCCCCGTCAGTGCACGATGGACCAACTGATCAATCCTACGGAACCGTCAGGTTTGCAGAAAGCTCCACGGTGACCGCCGTCCCGGCATTGACGACAATCGGCTCGCCGTTGCTCGTAGCGTAGACGTATCCGCCAAGATTCTGGGAAGCGGGACTCTGCACGCTCGACGGACCGTTCCCGATACGCATCTGCCATGCGATAGGCCCCGGCGTTACCGTTCCGTACGGCACTCCGGCCATCGGCGAGAGCTGCTGACGCGACGCGTATTGAGCGGTGGGATTCATCGGAACCACGCGTTTACTGACAACGGTGGCGCTAATGCTTTTCTTCTCTCCGTTGGACAAATGGATCGACGTCAGCATGAAGCCGACCCTCGCCCGATTTACGCCGTGCGGCTGGCGCACGTCCGTAATGTAGCCGATGATCTTCGCTCCGTGCAGCGCGGGGAAATTGGGGTCGACCACCTGCAGTTTGAACTTGTCGCCATAGGCGAGTTTCGAGGAGTCGAGATGCTCGTCGAGCACGCACCCGATCCTCGTCCCCGCTTTGTACGTTTGCGAAGGAACGAGCGTGACGGAGCCGGCCTGAGCCGGAAAGATCGATGCCGCGAGCAGGACCGCGGCGGCTCTAATTAGCGAAGTGCGGTACACGTAGTTGTTCTCCATTGAAGGCAGCGGCAGAGCGAAGCGCGTCGACGCGATCGACACGCTCCCACGGCAGATCGAGGTCGGGACGACCGAAGTGTCCGTACGCCGCGGTCTGCTTGTAGATGGGTCGTCGCAGGTTCAGGTGATGGATGATCGCCGCCGGGCGCAGATCGAAGATCTCGGTCACGGCTTTAGCGATTTGCTCTTCGGAAATTCGTCCCGTGCCGAAGGTCTCGACAAAGACGCTTACGGGATGCGCGACACCGATTGCATAGGCAACCTGCAGTTCGCAACGATCGGCGAGTCCGGCCGCGACCACATTCTTGGCCACCCAGCGGGCCGCATAGGCGGCGGAGCGATCGACCTTCGTCGGATCCTTGCCCGAAAACGCGCCGCCGCCGTGGCGCGCCATTCCGCCGTACGTGTCGGCGATGATCTTGCGGCCGGTGAGCCCGGCGTCGCCTTTCGGACCGCCGATGACGAAACGGCCGGTCGGATTAACGATAAGGCGCGTGCGCGCGTCGTGCATCGCCGCCGGAATGACGTGGTCGATCACTCTCTCGGTGATCTCACGACGAATCTCTTCGAGTGGAATATCGGGGTCGTGCTGCGTCGAAAGCACGACGGCCTCCACGCGAACCGGACGATCGCCTTCGTACTCCACGGTCACCTGCGATTTGCCATCGGGCCGCAGATACGGAATGTCGCCATTCTTGCGCACCGCGGCAAGATGTCGCGTCAGATTGTGCGCCAGTACGATTGGCAGCGGCATCAGCTCCTCGGTGTCGCGGCACGCGTACCCGAACATCATCCCTTGATCGCCGGCGCCGATTTGCTCGAACTCGTCGTCATCGCCGGCCCGCGACTCCTGCGAGTGATCTACGCCAAGCGCGATGTCGGGCGATTGCTCGTCGATCGATACGCTCACGCCGCACGTTTCGGCGTCGAAACCGATCGCGGATCTCGTGTATCCAACCTCGCGGACGACCTCTCGCGCCAAGCGCGGGATGTCCACGTACGTTCTCGTGGTTACCTCGCCGGCGATGTGGATCTGACCAGTGATGGCAAACGTTTCGACGGCAACTCGTGAGAACGGATCGTCTTTGATCAGCGCGTCGAGCACGGCGTCGGAAATTTGATCGGCGAGCTTGTCGGGGTGTCCTTCGGTCACCGACTCGCTCGTGAAAAGCCGCTTGTACGGCATTAGGTGCCCTCGCTCCACGATTCGGCGTACTTGACTTGCTCGGGCGTGAGCGTGTCAATATCGACGCCCATCGAGGCAAGCTTGAGCCGCGCAACCTCTTCGTCGATCGCAAGCGGCACGTCGTAGACCCGCTTCGAGAGCTCCCGGTGATGCTTGACGAGGTGGGCCGTCGCCAGCGCTTGATTCGAAAACGACATATCCATCACCGCGGCGGGGTGACCTTCGGCCGCCGCCAGATTCACGAGCCGGCCGTCGGCAAGAATGCAGATCTTTCGGCCGTCGTGCATCTCGTACTGCTCCACGAATTCGCGCGGCTCGGCCTTGTCCTTTGCCAGCCGCCGGATGGCGTCGAGATCAAGCTCGTCGTTGAAGTGGCCGGAGTTGCAGACGATCGCGCCATCCTTCATCAGTTTGAAGTGCGCGTCGCCGATGACGTGGTAGTTGCCGGTAACCGTCACGAAAATGTCGCCGATTTTGGCGGCCTCGGTCATCAGCATTACGCGGTACCCGTCCATGACGGCCTCGATCGCCTTGCGCGGATCGACCTCCGTCACGACGACGTGCGCGCCCATGCCGGCCGCGCGCGACGCGATTCCTCGCCCGCACCAGCCATAGCCGGCGACGACGAGCGTCCGGCCTGCCAGCAAAACGTTCGTGGCCCGAATGATGCCGTCAAGCGTGGATTGCCCGGTGCCGTAGCGATTGTCGAACATGTGCTTGGTGAGGGCGTTGTTCACCGCGATGACGGGATAGGGCAGCACGCCGTCACGCTGCATCGCCCGCAACCGGATGATACCGGTCGTCGTCTCCTCGCAGCCGCCGATCATCTCCGCGAGTTGCTCGGGGTGCTTAGTATAGATCGTCGTAAGGAGGTCGCAACCATCGTCCATCGAGATGTCCGGTTTGGTCGCAATGACGGATTCTATGTGCGAATAATACGTTGCGTGGTCTTCCCCTTTGATTGCGTACGTCGCGATCCCGTATTCGCACAGAGCGGCGGCGACGTCGTCTTGCGTGGAGAGCGGATTGCTGGCGCATAGCGCGATTTCCGCGCCGCCGGCTTGCAGCGCAAGCATCAGATTCGCGGTCTCCGTCGTCACGTGAAGGCAGGCGCCGATCCGAATGCCGGCCAGCGGTTTGTCCACCTCGAAGCGGTCGTGAATTTGCGCGAGCACCGGCATGTACGCGCCGGCCCAGCCGATGCGGGAGCGGCCGGCCTCGGCGCGGGCCGGATCCTTGACGTCGCCGGGGGCTGAATCTAAAAGAGGCACGTTGAGAACTCCTACGATCTGGGGAAGGTCGGAAAACGTTTCGTCGCATCGTACGCTACCTCCGCCGCAGGAGCGACCGACGAAGGTCGCACGCATCCTTCGACAGGCTCAGGATGACAATCCGCCAACCCAGCGTGCGTGGAGACGCTGGACGCATATCTCGAACGCCTTGCGTCCGATGCCGCGGTGCCGGGGGGCGGAAGCGCGGCGGCATTGGTCGCTTCGTTCGGTGCGGCGCTGACCGCCATGGTCGCGCGAATCGCACGACGCAACCCCAGGAATTCGAGCTCGACCGAGGCGCTGGATATGATCGTCGAGCGCAGCGACGTGCTGCGCGTCGAGCTTGCCAATGCGCGGCTTCGCGACGAAGTGGCCTTTACCGCCGTCGTCGCCGCACAGGCTTTGCCCAAGCAGACGGAGACCGACAAAACGATGCGCCAGCAAGCCGTGAACGATGCCCTCGCACGGGCCGCCGCAGAACCCTTGCGCGCGACGGCACTTAGCCTGAACGTTCTCGAGCTGCTCGAGAAGTTGCTCGACTTTCCTATCCGGGCATTGCGCAGCGACGTCGGCTCCGCGGCCGAGTTTGCGAGCGCGGCGCTGGCGAGTTGTGCCTACAACGTGCGAATCAACCATCGCTTCATGCACGACTCGGAGGTTGTCGCATGGCAAGAGGCGGCCTTATGCGAGCGCGAGGTCGCGGCGCAGGGAATCCTCGCACGCGTCCGCGCCCAACTCGGACACGCGATCCCGGATAGCGCTTAGGCGATCGCTCCGACCAAATCGAAGAACGGCGCCAGATCCTGCGCGTCCACTTCCATGCCGACGCCCCGCGTATGGTAGCGAATGTCGTGGAAATCCATGCCCGCCGTCATGACCAGCCCATAACGCCGCGCGGTCTCCCGGAACTCTGCCGTATCTGCGGCGTCGTGCAGCGGATAGAAAACCTCCAGACCTCGTAAGCCGCGATCGGCAAGCTCGTCGATGAGGATGCGATCTCTGAGCCGCCCCGGATGGGCCAGCACCGGAATGCCGCCGGCCTCCGCAATCTTTTGAATCGCGTGCTCGGGGGTCGTGTAATGCTGCGGAACGTAGCCCGGTTTGCCGCGGCTTAGCGCCTGCTTAAAGGCGGCGTCCACGCTATCCACGATTCCGAGCCGCACCAAGGCCTTGGCCACGTGCGGCCGGCCGATGGCAAACGCGCCGCCGGATTCCCGCAAAACGTCCTCGAGGGTCAAGGCGTAGCCGGCTTGGCGCAAGCGTTCGACCATCGTCTCAGCTCGAATCCGACGCTGGGCCTGATTGTATTCGAGAAGGTCGTTGATCGGCGACGGCCCCAAAGGCACGCCGTATCCCAAAACGTGGACTTCGTTCTCACGCCAGGTCGTGTTGATCTCGATCCCGGTAATCACGCGCGCTCCGGGCGGCGGCGTGAACGCACCGTACGCCGCCAGCGTGTCGTGATCGGAAATCGAAAAGACTTCGACCCCTCGCTCGCCCATGAAGTCGGAGAGCTCTTGCGGGCTGAGCGTGCCGTCACTCATGCTCGTATGCGAATGCAAATCAACTTTCAACTTCGACAACTTTCTCTTCCAGCTTGCGCCGCTCGACCTGCAGCGAAATCGCGGTGCGCTCGCTCTCGTCGATCGCCACGAGCACGAATGACGGCGTGCAAACGATATCGAGCTTCGCGCCCTTGAGGTAGTTGCGCGCAATCGCGACCGCTTTGATCGCTTGATTGATTGCGCCGGCACCGACGGCCTGAACTTCGGCGGTCTCGCGCTCGCGAAGGACGGCTGCCAGCGCGCCGGCCACCGCGTTGGGATTGCTCTTAGCCGAGACTTTTAAGGTAACTCCGATGGCCGTCATGCGATCCCTCGCAAAAAGATTCGTTTGATCTCCGTGGCCTTGCCGGTGCCGCGATCGATCGAAACTACCGCGGCGTTGAACTGTTTCATCCCACTTTTTTGCACGCTGAACCGCTCCGAAAGACCCGTAAGAAACCGGTCGAGCACGGCTCCCTGTTCCATCCCAATGACTCCGTCCATCGGACCCGTCATGCCCAGGTCGCTGATGTAGGCGGTTCCCCCGGGGAAGATCTGCTCGTCGGCCGTCTGCACGTGGGTGTGCGTCCCAACGACGCACGAGACGCGTCCGTCGAGGTAGCGCCCCATGGCGACCTTTTCCGAGGTTGCCTCGGCATGAAGGTCCACGACGATTACCGGGGTCCGTCGGCGCAGATCGCTGACCATGGCGTCGGCACAGCGAAACGGGTCATCCGTAGGCGGCATGAACGTGCGCCCCATTAAATTGAGGACACCCACCGTCACTCCGTCGGCCGCGAACGTTCCGGCGCCCCGTCCGGGCACGGCCGGCGAATAGTTTGCCGGTCGAATTACCCGGTTGCTGCTTTCCAAGTACTCGCCGAAGTCGCGCTTATCAAAAATGTGATTTCCTCCGGTGATGAAATCGATGCCGCCGGCGAACATTTCTTCGGCAGTTTGAGCGGTCAAGCCAAACCCGCCTGCAGCGTTTTCGCCGTTGGCGATGCAGGCGTGGATTTGATATTGCTCCCGAAGCAACGATACGCAACGCTTGAGCGCCTCGCGTCCCGGGGAGCCGACCACGTCCCCGATGATCATGACGTTCAGGCTCGGGCTATCTATCGGCGAGCCGACGCCTTCGCTTTCTTTTGAGATTTCAAAAAATACACGAGCACGCGTTTTTCTTCTCTAAAGCCCACCAAACTCTTGGATTGTGACGGATCGCGCAACGCCTCGACGGCATAGAGCGCGGCCTCGTCCTCGGCGGCTGGGTCGCCCTCGAGATGATCGTCGGGAGGCGGGTTTCGGACGAGCGTATCGCCGCAGCGATCGCACAAGAAGCCTACTTGAAGCTCGAGCTCTTCCTTTGAGAAGCTCTCCAGATCGCGCGTGACGTGAAGGAACGTGAGCGTTCGATCACCCTCGCACTCGACGCGAAGCGCGGTCGGCTCGTCCTTGCTTAGAGCGAGAAAGCCGCGAACGTGTTCCTCGATCGCCTCGGTGAGCGCGATCTGGGAGGCTCGGTCGAATCGTTGACGCACCGCGAAGGTCAAGCGCAGCGTACGGTCCGCTGGACCGGACCGGATCGAAGCCAACTCGGGAAAGCGCACTAAAAGCGCGCAAACCAAACTGACGGTATCGGCATTCTCGACGCGTACTCGGGTGCTCATCACTCTTGGCTCTTCTTTCGCGGCTCCATCCCACCAGGTTCACGAATCCCCAAGGGGCACGGTCAGTACGACGCGGTCCCCAGGTCTCCCCGCAACCTCGCCTAGAAAAGAGCCCTCGTGACCCTCCGGAAGGTTCCGGCCGCGCTCGCGCTTGGTTTGCTTGCCTCCATGCTCGCCCACGGCGGGCTCTACGGCGGAGAGCACGCCATGGGTGGCGGTTACCACGCTGCGCTCGTCCAGACGGCGCTGGCCGGCGCTGTGGGTCTATTTCTTTTCTTTGGCTTGTTGGCCGCGAGCGGCAAGAATGCCGTCGTCGACGGCAGCGTCCTGGCGGCTCGACTGATCGAACGCCTTCCCGGCTACGGATCGCTCTGTATCGCGGCCAGTGCCTGGTATGGCGTGGCCGAGTGCCTCGAACCGCATCACGCGTCCGCGTCGCTTCTCGCCGTGCCGCTTTTGTTGGCGGCAGCATCGTGGCTGGTTGCGCTGCTCACCCGTGGCGTCGTCGCAATTTTGGCAGGCGCACTCATCGCCACGTGGCGCGCCGCGTTCTCGCCGAGAACGCCCGTTTGGTCTGCGCGCTCGCACTCACTCCGCCCTACGCGTCGAATTCTGTGGACGCGTCGCCGATTCGCTCGTCCCCCTCCGATCGGGCTCGACTACTGCGCGTAACCGCGCGCGTCGATCCTTTTTTCTTCCACATCTAAGATCGGAGAAGACCCATGTTTCGGTTTCGCACGGCGCTTGTCGCCGTCTTCTTGGCTTTGAGTTTTATCGCGCCGGCGCTCGGTGCGACGACCGGGCTCGTTCGCGGCACGGTGACCGTCGATAGCAAACCGGCGCCGGGGGCGACCGTCGTTCTCCAAGGCGAGGGCTCGCGCTTTCAGACGACTGCCGACGCCAAAGGTGACTACGTTTTCCCTCAAGTGCCCTTCGGCTCGTATCGAGTGAGCGCGCGAGCGCGCGGCGCGCACGAGATTGCCGTCTTCACCGACGTCGCCAGCGGTCAAGTCGCGACGATCAACCTCGAGCTTTCGACCCAGCTCAAGCAAATCGCGCAGACGACCGTGACGGCCCACGCCGGCGCCGAAGGAAATCCGCCCTCGGTCAATCAGCTTACTCGCAGTACGATTGCGACCTCGCCGGTCAGCAACAGCCTCGACCGGCTGCTCGAAACGCTGCCGGGCGTCGTACAGTTCTCCTACAACGAGCCGGTCATCAACGGCTTTCACGGCGTGAGCTACAACGTCGACGGCGCGCCGTTGCCGCTAGCCACGACCTCGAACTTCGCCGAAATCATCGACCCGAAGCTCATCAACTCGATCGAGGTGCTGACCGGCGCGATTCCGGCCGAGTATGGCGGCGAGCGCATGGGCGGCGTCGTGAACATCATCAGCAATCGGCCAAGCGACATTCCTGAAGGCACCTTTGGCACGATCACGGGTGGCTTTGGAAATCAGGCGCAGGGCCTGGGAACGCTGGACGTCGAGTCGCGGTCCGGCGCGAGCGAGTTCTTCCTGAGCGGAAACGTCGAGACGACCGGCCGCGGCTTGGATGCGCCAACGTATACTCCGATCAACGATGCCAGCTCGAGCAACGACCAATTCTTTCGCTTCATCACGCAACTCGCGCCGCGCGACACACTGGCTTTCGACTATTCGAACCAGTTTTCGCAGTTCCAAATTCCGATCAACACGGATCCCAACAACCCCTTCGACCCGGTCGTGAACGCGCCGGGCACGCTCGACACGCAGCTCGAGTACGATCGCTTCTCCAATCTCAACTGGACGCAAGTCTCCAAGGATGGTAACGGCGTATTCCAGGTCATTCCGTGGTGGCGGTCGACCCGCATCGATTACCTCGGCGACCTCCCTCTCGACGTACTTGGGGTCGAGCCGGACTTTAGCATCTGTCCGCCAACGTGCGCAAAGAGCGTCAATCTCGTTGGGTTGGACCAAGGCTCGTACGCCAGCTACGTCGGCGTGCGCGCCTCCGACTTTCGGGCAACGAAAAACCATGCCTGGAAGATCGGCGTCGATCTCGATCGCGAGAGCGCCACGGCATCGCAAGAGTTCGCCTGTTTTTACGTGGACTGTGCCTCGAGCGGAGTCGTCGCCAAGCCATACTTTCCGGCATTCACCACCCCACAAGGGCAGGCCGGTTCGAATATCGGCATTTACGGTGAGGACAAATGGCAGATGACGCCGGCGGTCGTCTGGAGCTACGGCCTGCGCTACGACCATTCTACCGGCTACGTCGGTGGTTGGCAGCTCAGCCCGCGCATCGGCGTAAATATCTGGGACGGCGGTAAGAACGTCGCGCACGTTTACTACGGCAAGTTCTACGCCGCGCCGCTGCTCGAGGACGTGCGCCAGGCGTGCGTCTTGCTGTCGGCTCAGCAAGCCTGTTCGACTACCAATCCCGTTTACGATCTAAAGCCTGAGAGCGATTCGTACTATGAAATGGGCGTCGTCCATTCGTTTAACCCGCATTTCACGGGCTCGCTCAACGTCTTTGAGAAGAGCGTCGTCAACGTGCTCGACACGACGCAGCTGTTCAACACGCCGATCTTCGCCGTCTACAACAATGCCATCGGCATCGATCACGGCGCCGAGATTCGACTGCAAAACCAGGAGCTCGGCGGCGACCAATGGTTCCTGAGCGGCACGGTTTCGGAATCGTACGCCGCCTGCGTCTCCGGTTCGGAGTTTCTCTTTCCGCCCAATACGAATCTTCCGGGCGTCCCTTGCGTCGCGCAGCTCTCACTCGAAGACCACAGTCAGACGGTAGACGCCACCGCGGCGTATACGCACCGCTTCGGAGGCGGAGCCAAGCTCTGGTTTTCCACACTGCAAACCAACTACGGCAGCGGCTTTCCCGTCCAGTTCCAAGATGCCAACGTGAACTTGAAGGGAACGCTTCCGGCGCACACGACCTTCGATTTCTCGCTCGGGCGCGACCTTACGCCGGGCCGGCAAGGGCAGGATCAGGGCTTGGGTCTATCGCTGCAAGTCCTCAACTTGCTCGACCATCAGTACCCGATCAAGGTCTCCAACGGCTTCAACACGACTCAGATTGCAAACGGAACGTCGTTCTTGCTGCGCCTCTCCGCCCCGTTCTAAGGAAGGGAAGCCGCGATTCACCCTAGGGCAGAGGTTCGATGCGAGGCGAGATGGGCGACGTGATGCCGAGAAGGCTCTGACCGAGGAGCGCAG
>PMUK01000147.1 GCA_003166915.1 Candidatus Cybelea palsarum | reverse complement strand
GCGAGCAATCCGGTGCTCAGTCGTTTCACGAGTACCTCCTTAGAAGATGACGTTTGCCGGTAAGGCAGCTGCCTTACCACATGAGAATAGACGAGGGCGCGCCAAAAGCATTGCCTCTCGTACCAGAACACGATACGCGTTATTGGTCGATTACGCAACGAGGTAAGCGCCAGAGCCACGCGGCCCCGACTAACGTCTCACACAAAGCCATGGTAAACGCGACCCGCGGGGCTTGGTGTCCCACGCCCAGCCGAAGGGCCTGCAAGACCGCCGTCGTCAGCGCGGGGGCGATGATCTGCGGCAAGACGATGGCGAGGTTCCAGATCCCCATTGCGGCCGCCATTGCGTTCGTCGGGAGCAGCCGGCAAGCAATTGCCCAGTCGGCCACGAGGAAGACTCCCCAGCCCAACCCGGCAACCAGCGTCGCCGCGACCACGGCGGGGAGGCCGTGCGAGCCGATGAAGAGCGCCAACGCCACGATGAAGCCCGCCGCCCCCGCCGTCGCGACGAGCCGCTTGTCCAAACGGTCGCTCGGGCGGGCAGCAAGTGCCGCGCCCACCGCACCGACGAGCGTAAAGCTCACGATGAGTATGCCGGTCTCACGCCGCCCGTCGGCCAATGTCGCCGGCCCCAGCACGCCGTTGACGTAGAAGAGCAGATAGCCCAGCAGGGTATAAAAGCCAACGTACACGAGGGCGCGCGAAATGAACAAATCCACGAACGCCCGCGTGACCGGCGGTCGTTTTTCGGCTCCGGCCGGCGACACGCATAATGTCAGCTGTCGCACGTGCGCGGACGTAACGAGACATGTCGTGAGCAGCAGCGCGCTCAAGGCTGCGCCAAGCCAGCGCGCATTAGCGATGAAGCTTGCGGCCAGCGCCCCGATTGCGTTGCCCGCGCCCTGAAAGGCGGCCATCCAGGAGGATGCAATACCGGTGCGATTGCGTTCGACGAAATCCGGAATAATCGCCTGATAGGGTCCGATCGCGAGGTTGAGGGCGGCTTGCACGGCGACGTATGCAATCGTCAGCGCCACGAGCGTGTGGGCACCGTAGAAGAATCCGATTGCGCCGGCGCCCCCAACCGCGCCGGTGACATAGAACTCGACGCGCCGGCTACGCTGCCGGCGACGCGCGTCCGAATAGAAGCCGACGACGACTTGCACGATCGCCGCGACGATTGCGCCGGTCGTAGCCAGGCGACCGTAGGCAATGAGCGCGTCCCCGGGGGCCAGTTCGATCGTGCGCGATTGCAGCGAAATTCCCAGTAACGCACCCCAAACCGCTTGAATGCCAAGCCAGAAAAGTGCGAGTCGAAACGGATTAACGGTGCGCCGTTGCATAACCGTATTCCGCCACCGTATCGACGTCGAAGGCCAGCTCTGCGGCGCAGCCGCGCACCGCGCGCGCCGGCATCTGCAAGACCCGCTGCGCCGTCTCCTCCAAATCCGTGACGCTCAACCGCCCCGCCGCGAAACGAATCAATGCCAAAGGACCGATCAGGCTTGCCATCCGCCACGGACGTTTGCGCGACTCGAAAAAAGCGGTTGCCGCTCCGGCAAGCCGCGGCGCGCTATCGGGCGGCAAGAGAAAGATGCCGCCGTTGACGACGCGCTCTCCAGCCAGCGTAATTCCGCAGGCCGGCGCTTGCGGAAAGCGTGCGGCGTAATCTGCAAACTCAACCAGCGGCACGCCAAGCGTACCGCTGGGAATTCGTCGCGTGAAGTCGCGGATTGCCGCGGCAGTGACGTACGGCAAATCGCTCGTCGCATAAAGTAACGGCTCTCCGTCTTCGGGCCAAGCTCGCAGCGCACGTACGAGGTTCTCGCTTCCAGAAGGGCTTTCGTCGATAAACCGCTCGACGGCGGCCCCGCAGGCACCGCGGGCTTCGTCGCCGCCAACCACTGCGATCCGAGTCGCGCCGCTACCCCGAAGCGCGTCGAGCACGCGCTCGAGCATCGTCGCGCCGTGCAGCGAAGCCAGCGCCTTGACGCGCGTTCCGGCCGCCGATGCAAAGGCGCCGTCGATTCGGCCTCCCGCGGTGACGACCGCTTTCACAGAGGCAGGTTACTTCTTGGCTATCGTCTTCTTCTTGCCGGCGACGGTGCGCTTTGGACCCTTACGGGTGCGAGCGTTCGTCTTGGTTCGCTGTCCGCGAACCGGCAGACCGCGACGGTGCCGAATGCCGCGATAGCATCCGATATCCATTAAGCGCTTGATGTTGCCTTGGACTTCTCGGCGCAGATCTCCCTCGACTCGCAGCGAAAGCGCGTCGATCGCGTCGCGCAGCTTCTTCTCGTCCTCTTCGCTGAGCGCTTTGACGCGCACGTTCGGATCCACGCGCGCGAAGTCGAGCAGTTTGCGCGCGGTCGTTTCGCCGATACCGTAGATGTATGTAAGCGCAACCTCCACGCGTTTTTCGCGCGGCAGATCGATACCAGCGATACGAGCCATATCTCTTAATCCTTATCCTTGAACCTGTTTGTGCTTTGGATTGACGTCGCAGATCACCCGCACTTTTCCGTGCCGCCGTATGATCTTGCATTTTTCACAAATTTTCTTGACCGATGGTCTAACTTTCATTTTCTTACCTTAGTTTCTCATCATCCTTCGCCCTGAGCGCCAGTCGAAGGGTCAGGATGACACTGGGAATGACATTGGAGATTACAGTCGACTCGACCCGGGAATCTCACGCAATAGCTTCCCTAGGCGGCCGGTACCGTTCGATCTCCGGATCTTCTGCGTAATCGCGCAGCGTCAGAATCTGGGGCCCGTCCTCCGTCACCGCGATCGTGTGCTCGAAGTGCGCTGCGAGTTTACCATCTGCGGTAACGACTGTCCAGCCGTCCTCCAGAATCCGGACCTTGGGTCCTCCCTGCGTGATCATCGGCTCGATGGCCAGGACCAACCCGGCTCGCAGCTCCAGTCCGGTCCCCGGCTCACCGTAGTTGGGAACTTGAGGCTCTTCGTGCATCGCGCGGCCGACGCCGTGCCCCACGAGTTCGCGCACGACGCCGAAGCCATGAGCCTCGGCGTGAGCCTGCACCGCCGCCCCGATATCGCCGACTCGCCTGCCGCGTTTCATCTCAGCGATCCCGACCGTTAGGCACCCCCGGGTCACCTCGAGCAGGCGTTGCGCCGTCTGTGGAATGTTGCCGATCGGAATCGTCACGGCGCTATCGCTGACGTAACCATCGAGCGTCGTGCCGATATCGATCGAAAGCAGATCGCCGTCGCACAGCAGCCTCGCCCCCGGAATCCCGTGTACGACCTCGTCGTTGACCGAAGCGCAGATCGATCCCGGAAAACCATTGTAACCTTTAAACGTGGGGATGCCGCCGGCGTCACGAATCCCGCGTTCGGCCAGACTATCCAACTCGCCCGTCGTCATGCCCGGCCGCGCAGCTTTCATGAGCCCCGCCAGGACTCGCGACGTAATCTTGCCGCTCGCGCGCATGATCTCGATTTCGCGCGGCGACTTCAGCGTTACCATGTTGCGCCCGGAACGTGCGTGCTGCCGATGGCTGCAGCGATCCGTTCGGCCACGGCCTCGACGCTCGCCAGGGCGTTTACGTCCACGAGTTTGCCGGTCTTCCGATAGTATTCGATGAGCGGCCTGGTCTGCGCATCGTAGACGTCAAGGCGCGTCGCGACCGTCTCGGCACGATCGTCATCGCGCTGCACCAACTCGCCGCCGTCGTCGTTGTCAATGCCGGCGACCTTCGGCGGGTTGGTCAAAACGTTGTACGTCCTGCCGTTGCGCGGATTGGTCCAACGTGACGCAAGCCGGGCGATGAGCGTTGGCCGGTCGGCGGTGAAGAGAATCGCGGCGTCGAGCGGCCATCCCCGGCGCGCGAGCAGCGCGTCGAGGGCCTCGGCTTGTACCACGTTGCGAGGGAAGCCGTCCATCACGAAACCGGTGGGAAGTCTGCGCAGCTCGCGTTCGATCATCGCGATGACGAGCCCGTCGGGAACGAGCTCGCCTCGCGCCATATATCCTTCGGCTTGCAACCCGAGCTCCGTTTGCTCTGCGCAGTTGCGGCGCAGCAAGTCCCCGGTCGAAATCTGTTCCAGGCCGAATCGCTCGTGAAGGATGCGCGCCTGCGTCCCTTTGCCCGCGCCCGGCGGCCCAAGAAAGACGACGCGCACGACTTATCGCTTGATGAATCCGCGATAGTCGCGCATCGCCAAGCGCGCTTCGATCTGGGTGATCGTGTCGAGGGCCACGCCGACGACGATCAGCAGCGAGGTCGAGCCGAGATAGAACGTGGTCACCGAAAGGCCTCGCTGCAGCGCTCCCGGCAAAACCGCGAGCAGCCCGAGATAGATTGCGGCCGCCGTGGTGATTCGCATCAGGATCCTGTTGAGGTAATCCACGGTCGGCTGGCCGGGGCGGATGCCGGGAACGAAGGCGCCCGTTTTCTTCAGATTGTCCGCCACGTCGCGCGTGTTGAGGACGATCGAGCTGTAAAAGAACGTGAAGACCACGACCAGCAGAAAATAGACGATGTTGTAAAGGAAGCCGTTGGGCGTGAACCAGACGTTGAGCCACGCCGAGAAGCCCTGCATTCCCCGTTCGATCGCCGGCCAAAGACCGCTGCCGACGACCACTTGACCGCGACCGAACCACGACAGCGCCTGTTGCGGCAAAAGTAAAATCGAGATCGCAAAGATGATCGAGATGACGCCCGCGTTATTGAGGCGCAACGGAATGTAGGTCGATCTCCCGGCGAACATCTTGCGCCCGACCGTCCGGCGTGCTTGCTGGACCGGCACGCGGCGCTGTCCTTGGTACAAGAAGATGATCGAGATGATGATGACGATCGCGGTGGCGATGTAGAGCAGCAAGTTGAGCAGCGATTCCGCGCCCTGACTGGCCGAGGCGTAGGTCTGCATAACGTATTGCGGATAACGCAAGACGATGCCGATGAAGATGATCAGCGATACGCCGTTGCCGATACCTTTGTCACTGATCTGCTCACCGAGCCACATCAGGAAGAGCGTGCCGCCGACCATCGCGACGATTGCGTAGAGCAGATACCAAATGCTCGTGTCGTAAAAGACTGCGGAACGCTCCATCGAGATCGCCATAAAGGTTGCCTGAATCGTGCCGAGCACGATCGTCAGCCAACGCGTGTACTGGCTGATCTTCTTACGGCCTTCCTCCCCGCCTTTCTTCGCCATCTCTTCGAGCTGCGGCATCACGACCGTCATGAGCTGCATGATGATGGACGCGTTGATGTAGGGGGTGATGCCCATCGCTATGATGGAAAGCTTCTGCAGCGCGCCACCCGACAGGAAGCCGAGCAGGTTATAGAACGCGCCGCTCTGCAACACGCGCTGCCACGCTTCCTGGTTTACGTTGGGCAGCTGCACGTGGATCATGAAGACGAACCACGCAAACGCGAAGAAAACGAAGAGAATCCGCTGGCGGATCTCCGGCACGAGCACCGCCGCCCGCAGGTTATCGAACACTAATTTGGAGCTTCTTCAAGCTGGGCTCCGGCGGCGACCAACGCTTCGCGCGCGCCCTTTGAGAAGAGCACGTCGCGGAAACGCAGACCCGACGGAAGGGCGACGCTAGGGCCGCTGTCACCGAGAATTTTCACGCCGTCGCGCAGGGCCTTGAGGACTCCGCGTTCGCGCAAAGACTCCGGCGAGATTTCAACGTTCGCATCCCACTGCGACAGCCGGCTCAGCTTGACGACCGCGAGCCGCGTGCCGAAGTGACCCGTGTCGCGCGCCTTCTGCGAATACCCGCGCCCGTGCGGTAGACGGCGCGCCCAGGGGGTTTGGCCGCCCTCGAAGGCCGGACCCTTGCCACCGCCGGAACGCACCGTTTGACCCTTGCCGCCTTCTCCACCGGTCTTGACCATGCCGGAGCCGTGACCGCGACCGATGCGCTGCCGCTTCGGCCGGCTGCCGGGTGCGGGTTTGAGGGCGCCGAGTTTGAGGATTTTCTTTTCTTCCATGTTCTTACGCCGCGTAGATTTCCTTAACGGTCTTGCCGCGCATCGCGGCAACTTGCTCGACGGTCCGCAGCGACGCGAGCGCAGAGATGGTCGCCCTCACCACGTTGATCGGATTGGTCGTCCCCAAACACTTTGTGAGAATGTCGTGGATGCCGGCCAGCTCGAGTACGGCGCGCACCGAACCTCCGGCGATAACGCCGGTACCGGGCGCCGCCGGCTTGAGCAGAATCGTCGCGGCGCCGAGTTCGTGGCGTACTTCGTGGGGAATCGTTCGTTCGACCATCGCGACGGTGATGAGACTCTTGCGAGCCTGCTCGACGGCCTTGCGAATCGCCTCGGGCACCTCGGCCGCCTTGCCGATGGCAAAACCAACCTTACCTTTGCGGTCGCCGACGACGACGAGCGCACTAAAACTGAAACGCTTGCCGCCTTTGACGACCTTCGCGACGCGATTCACGCGCACGACGGTCTCTTCAAAGCCGCTATTGTCGCGTTCGCGACCCCGGTATTGCATCAGAAAGTCAACCCCGCTTCGCGGGCAGCGTCTGCAAGGGCGCGTACGCGGCCATGGTATTTGTATCCGCCCCGGTCGAAGACGACTTGGGAAATGCCGGCTGCCTTCGCTTTGCTTGCGATCGCCGAGCCGACGGCCTGGGCGGCCGCAAGGTTCGTCTTGGAGCTCAACCCGGTTGCCAGCGATTCGTCAAGCGTCGACGCCATCGCCAGCGTATGTCCCTTCGCATCGTCAATCAGGACGGCATAGATATGATGCAGGGAGCGCCGCACGAAAAGCCGCGGCCGCTCCGGCGTGCCGGAGAGCTTCTTTCGAAGACGGATGTGGCGCTCGCGCCGAGCCTCCCCTTTACTGATCACTTCTTTCCAGCCTTTCCGGCCTTACCGAGTTTCTTGCGAATTCGCTCGCCTTCGTAGCGGATGCCCTTGCCCTTATAAGGCTCCGGCTGGCGCAAGCGCCGAATGTCGGCGGCAACTTGCCCTACGGCCTGCTTATCGATGCCGTCAACGTGAATCTTTGTTTGGCCCTCGACGGAAAGCACGACGCCTTTTGGCGCTTCGAAGGCAACTGGATGCGAGTAGCCCAGGCTCAGCGTCAGCTTCTCGCCCGATTTCGCGACGCGATAGCCCACGCCGCTGATCTCCAGACTCTTGCGAAAGCCCTTGCTCACGCCCTCGACCATGTTCGCAATGAGCGTGCGCGTCAAACCATGTGCGCTGCGGTGCTCCTTCGCATCGCCCTTGCGACCGACGAGGATTCTTCCGTCCTGCAGCTGGACGTCGATGACGCGGGAGAGGATCTGCTGGCGCAGCTCTCCCTTTGGGCCACTGACGCGCACGACGTCATCCTCCACGTTCACGTTGACGCCGGACGGGAGGACGACGGGCAGCTTACCTATGCGAGACACGGCCGCACCACCTTACCAGACGTATGCAAGAACCTCTCCTCCGACGCCTTGCTTCTTCGCGCGCTTCCCCGACATGATGCCTTGCGGCGTCGAGATGATCACCAAACCGAGTCCGCCGAGAACTCGCGGTATCTCCGTCTTGCCCGTGTACACGCGCAACCCGGGACGAGAAATGCGGCGAAGACCCGTGATGATCTTCTCCTTCTCCGGGCCGTACCGAAGCTGAATTCGAATCTTGCCCTGCGGACCTTCCGCAACCCGTTCGAAGCTCTCGATGAACCCTTCGTCTTGCAGAATTTTCGCGATGGCCTGTTTCGCTCGCGAGGCCGGCACGTCGACCGTCTTGTGGTTGGCCGTGTTGGCGTTGCGGATGCGCGTCAGCATATCGGCAATCGGGTCGGTTATCGACATGTGCTCGCCTTCCTTACCATGAGGCCTTCGTGACGCCGGGGACCACGCCGGAATGGGCGTTCTCCCGGAAGCAGATCCGGCACATGGCAAACTTGCGCAGATAGCCGCGCGGACGCCCGCAGGCTTTGCAGCGATTGTACCCGCGCACCGCGAACTTTGGCGTCCGCCGCGACTTAACGATCAAACTCGTCTTTGCCATTACTCCAGCTACCTCTGCGGTCCCGTGGGCGTCGAAGCGGCCTTCTGCAACGGCAAGCCCATCGCAACCAGAAACTCCGAGGCCTCTTCGTCTGTTTTGGCCGTCGTGACGATCGTGACGTCCATGCCACGCGTCTTGTCGACCTTGTCGTAATTGATCTCCGGAAACACGAGCTGTTCGCGCAAGCCTAAGTTGTAGTTGCCGCGACCGTCGAACGACTTGGCCGGAAGGCCGCGAAAATCGCGGATACGCGGCAGAACCACGTTGAAGAGCTTGTCCACGAAGACGTACATCCGGTCGCCGCGCAGCGTCACCTTGGCCGCGATGTTCATCCCGGCACGCAGTTTGAATGCCGCGATGGATTTCTTCGCCTTGGCAACCACGGGCTTTTGGCCGGTGATCGCTGTCAGCTCGCTCACCGCTGCATCGAGCGCTTTCGGGTTGACGATCGCCTCGCCGACGCTCATATTCACGACGACTTTCTCCAACTTCGGGATTTCATTGACGTTCTTGTAGCCAAAACGTTCCTGCAACTGACCGCGAATCTGCTGCTCGTAGCGCTCTCTTAGACGCTCTGCCATCGCTTTACGCTCCCTTTGCCGACTCGCGCGCGGGCTCGCCGCAGCGCGCACAGATGCGATGAACGGCGCCATCGGTGCTGCGGCCGCGACGCAGCCGCGACGGGGCCTTGCACTTCTCACAGACATATTGCAACACCGAAAGCGGCAGCGGAGCCTCCTTCTCGATGATGCCCCCGGTCTGCGACGCGCCGCCCATATTCGAGGACCTCGAGGCCTGCTGTTTGGTATGCCGCTTGACGACGTTGGCGCCTTCGACGGTCGCCGTACCGGCCTCGATCTGCACGGCCTTCACGGTTCCGCGTTTCCCGCGTTCCTTGCCGCGCCGAATCATCACCGTATCGCCTTTAACGACGTATGCCTTCGCTGCCATCCTAAAGTACCTCGGGTGCGAGGGAAGCGATCTTCAAGAAGCCGCGCTCGCGCAGCTCGCGCATCACCGGCCCGAAGACTCGCGTGCCGCGTGGGTCCAAATTATCTTTCTCCCCCTTGATGATCACGCAAGCATTGTCGTCGCAGCGAACCACGGAGCCGTCCACTCGCCGAATCGGGGCGCTGGTCCGCACGACCACGGCTTTTACGACCTGACCTTTTTTTACCGCCGCCCCTGGAATCGCGCTCTTGACGGTGCCGACGATCACGTCTCCCACGTGCGCGTAAACGTGCCGTCCGCCGCCGGTAATGTGAATTACGAGCAGCTCGCGAGCGCCGCTGTTGTCGGCAACCTTTAGGCGACTCTCTTGTTGAATCATTTGGCCCGCTCCACGATCTCGACCAGACGCCAGCGCTTCTCGCGCGACAGCGGACGGCACTCCGCGATGCGGACGACATCGCCAATATTCGCTTCGTTGCGCTCGTCGTGCGCCTTGAAGCGAGTGGACTTGCGGACGATCTTGCCGTAGACGGAATGCGGCACGCGCGTCTCCGCGACCACGACGATCGTCTTGTCCATCTTATTGGAAGCTACGCGCCCTTGCTTAACGCGTCTCTTTGCTCGGTCCATCTCTTGGTCCGATGCCTCGTCTTGAACCAAGACCGGAGTCGAGGAATTGTCAGGCTGCTCCATGCTCTCCCTCGGCGAGATGTTTCTCGAAAATGACGGTTTGAATTTGCGCGTACGAGCGGCGCATCGCGCGAATCTTGCTGAAATCGGTCAAATGACCGGTGCGCAGCGCGAAGCGCAGCGTGAAAAGCTCAGACTTTGCGTCACGAGCTTTTTGCTGCAGCTCCTTGACGGTGAGATCGCGCAATCCGTCGAGCTCACTTTTTTTCACGATGTTTCCTCGCGTGAGACGATCTTGGTGCCGATCGGGAGTTTTGCGGCCGCCCGCTCCAACGCTTCTCGCGCGACGGCCGGAGCAACGCCGGAGAGCTCGAAGAGCACGCGGCCCGGCTTGACGACCGCGACCCAAAACTCCGGGTTTCCCTTACCCGAGCCCATGCGCACTTCGGCCGGCTTCTTCGTCGCCGGCTTATCCGGAAAGACCTTGATCCACACCTTGCCGCCGCGTTTGATATGGCGCGTCATGGCAATACGAGCGGCCTCGATCTGACGGCTAGTCATCCAACACGGCTCCATCGCTTGCAAGCCGAAATCGCCAAACGTCAAGGAGTTGCCGCGACTGGCCGCGCCGGTCATTCGACCGCGTTGAACTTTACGCCACTTCACACGTTTTGGAGTCAGCACTTTACTCGGTCACCTCCACGGGTGGAGCGACGGGCTGGGGCTCGGGTACCACGGGCTCGGGCATCGCGGACTCGGGTACGAACGTCGCGGGCTCGGGCGCGGGCGTCGCGGCCTCGGGTACGCACGTCGCGGGCTCGGGCGCGGGCGTCGCGGGCTCGGGTACGAACGTCGCGGGCTCGACCGCGGGTATCACGGCCTGGAGCGCCGGCACCAATGGTTCGGGCGAGGCGATAACGGGCTCGTACGTCGCATTCGCGGGCGCCGCCGGCCGACCCGCGGGGCTCGGAGCGCGACCGTCGCGGCGTCCGCGGCCACCGCGTTCGCGGCGTTCGCGGCCGGGATGATCTCGAAGGGCTCCGTCGCCGCGAGGCTGATCCGGCAAGACTTCGCCGCGATAGATCCAGACTTTGACTCCGATGCGTCCGAACGTCGTAAAGGCTTCGACTTGCGCGTAGTCGATGTCCGCGCGCAGCGTATGCAGCGGCACTTTGCCATCGGCATTATGCTCGGTGCGTGCGATTTCGGCGCCGCCGAGGCGCCCCGAGACCTGCACTTTGATTCCGCGCGCACCGGCACGCATCGTGCGCATGATCGACTGCTTCATCGCGCGGCGAAACGCGATTCGCTTTTCTAGCTGATCCACGATATTCTGCGCAACCAGCCTCGCGTCGAGCTCGGGGTGTGAAATCTCCATCACGTTCACGGCGACGCTCTTGCCGGTAAGCTGCTCGAGCGTCTTGCGAATCTCGTCGATACCGACGCCGCGTTTACCGATGATGATACCGGGCTTGGCCGTGTTGACGATCACCCGAGCCTGATTGGCACGGCGCTCGATTTCGATCTTGCTGATCGAAGCGGAGCGCATCCAGCGATTAAAAGACTTACGAATGGCAATGTCTTCGTGCAGCCATTCCACGTAGTGCTTTTTCTCGAACCATCGGCTGTCCCAGGTCCGCGTGATCCCCAAGCGCATTCCGACGGGATGAATCTTTTGTCCCACTTAGGCTCCCTTGGCGCTTGCCGCGCGTTTGCGCGCGCCCGGTTTCTTCCGAGGTGATTTCGCCGCCGAGGCGGCTGCCGGAGCTGCACGGCGCGTCACGCGCGCTGCCTGGACCGATGCACCAGCGGTCTTCTTGCGGGGCTTTGCCGGCGGCGTCTCGCTTACGATCACCGTTACGTGCGAGAGGCGCTTACGCTTAAAATAGGCGCGACCTTGCGCGCGCGGATCGACTCGCTTGGTGAAGCGGCCCCCGGGGCCGCCGTCGACCGTGATGCGGGCGATATAGAGTTCGTCGGCATTCATATCGTGATTGTTGCCGGCATTGGCCACCGCGCTCCGAACGAGCTTCTCGATCGGCTCGGCAGCAAAGACTTCGGCGAACTTCAAGAGCACGAGAGCTTCGCGCACGCTCTTGCCGCGAATGGCATCGGCGACGCGCCGCAGTTTTCGCGGCGCGGTGCGTACGAAGCGCAAGTGCGCGACGGCCTGCGAAGCCCGCTCCGTCACGTTTTCACCGTCGCCTTATCCCCACCGTGACCGCGGAAGTGCCGCGTCGGAGAAAACTCGCCCAGCTTGTGACCGACCATGTTCTCGGTAACGTAGACGGGGATGTGCGTCTTGCCGTTGTGCACGCCGATCGTATGACCGACCATCGTCGGAAGCACCGTCGAATCGCGGCTCCACGTCTTGATCACTCGCCGCTCGCGCGTCTCGTTGAGCTTCTCGATTTTCCGCACGAGATCGGGCGCAACGTACGGGCCTTTTTTCAGCGAACGCGACATTACTTCGAGCCTCTCCTGCGAACGATCATCTTCGTCGTGCGCTTGTTGCGCCGGGTCTTTTTGCCCATTGTCATCACGCCCCACGGCGTCGTCGGCGGACGGCCCGAGGTCGAGCGCGCTTCGCCGCCGCCATGCGGATGATCGACCGGATTCATCGCAATGCCGCGCACGGACGGGCGCTTTCCGAGATGGCGCGAACGGCCGGCCTTACCGATTACTTGGTTTTCGTGCTCGACGTTACCGAGCTGTCCGATGGTCGCGCGACAATTGATGTGGATCCGCCGCACTTCGCCCGACGGCATCCGGACCTGCGAGTATTGGTCCTCCTTGGCCATCAGTTGTGCCGACACGCCTGCGGAACGTACGAGCTTGCCGCCCTCGCCGGGGCGCAGTTCGATGTTGTGGATGACCGTGCCCACCGGAATATTCTTGATCGGCAGCGCGTTGCCGATTTTAATGTCGGCGTTCGGTCCGGATTCGACGAGCTCGCCGGCGCGCAGACCCAGCGGCGCCAAGATATAACGCTTTTCGCCATCGCGGTAGTGCAGCAGGGCGATGCGACAAGAACGGTTCGGATCGTACTCGACGGTCGCGACCTTCGCCAGCACGCCATCCTTCGCACGCTTGAAGTCGATGATGCGATAGATCTTGCGCGTGCCGCCGCCACGATGACGCACCGTGATGTGGCCGTTGTTGTTGCGCCCGGAATGCTTCTTGCGAACTTCGATCAGCGAGCGTTCGGGCTCAACCTTGGAGAGATCCGAAAAATCGAGCGTGGTTAAGAAGCGCTTGCCAGGCGAAGTCGGTCGATATTTCTTAACGGGCATTTTTACTGCTCAAAATAGTTCACTCCGCCAAGCTCGATCTTCTGACCGGCCTTGATCTTCACGATCGCTTTCTTGTAGTCGCTCATTTTGCCGCTAACCCGAACTCCTCGGCGCGCGGAGTTGCGCGACTTGCCTCGCACGTTCACGGTGTTGACTCGTAAGACGTTGACGTGAAAAATTTCTTCAATTGCATGGCGAATCTGCGTCTTCGTGGCCTTCGGGTTTACGACGAACGTATATTGCTGCCCGAGCGCGTCGGCCATCGCCTTTTCGGTAATTCGCGGTGCTACGATGACGTCACGGGCGTCCATCGGTTTGCTCCTGTTTTTCGGCAAGGCGCTGCGTAAGAGCCTCGTACGCGGCAGTCGTGAAAAGTAGCCGTTCGAAGCGAAGTACATCCTTGACGTCGAGCGCGCCGTCGTCGGTGAACCCGACTCGCGTTAGATTCCGGCCGACCCGCTCGATCTCGGCTGCGTGCGCTTCGCCGCGGCGACAGACGATCAGCGTCGTGGGACCAACCCGCGCTGCCTTCGCGCTTCCGAAGAGCAGCTTGGCGAAGCCTGCCGTCTTTCCGATCGAAAAATCTGCCGTCTCCAACAATGTGACGGCGTCGTTACGAAAGCGGTCGGCCAGCGCCGCTATGAAGGCGACCCGGCGTTCCTTCTTATTGAGCGATTCGACGAAACTGCGAGGCTGGGGGCCGAAGACCACGCCGCCGTGACGCCATTGCGGCGAACGAATCGAGCCTTGACGCGCGCGCCCCGTGCCCTTCTGCCGCCACGGTTTGCGCCCACCGCCGCGCACTTCATCGCGCTTGAGCGTCGACGCGGTTCCGGCTCGCGAGTTCGCAAACTCCCGGTGCACCGCGCGGTAGACGACCGTGAGCTTATCGCCATAGTCTTCATTGAGAACCGCGGGCGATTCCATCTCCCGGAGGACCTTTCCGGAAGCGTCGATGACGTTGGGCATCACGCTTTCGCTCCAGCTTTTGTCATCCTGAGCGCAGTCGAAGGACGAAGCGACTTGACGCTTTGGCGCACCAGCACCAGTGCGTTCTTACCGCCGGGCACGGCACCGCGCACGAGCAAAAGATTTCGCTCTCCGTCGGCCCGCACCACTTCGAGGTTCTGACATGTCGTGCGGTCGACGCCGTAATGCCCCGGCCGGCGGCTGCCGAGCACGGTGCGCCCGGCGTTGGTGTCGCCGTTGGAAGCGGGCTGACGATGAATCATCGAGCCGTGGCTTGCGCCTCCGCCGCTAAAGTTATGGCGCTTGATGGCCCCCGCGAACCCGTGGCCTTTGGAAACCCCGACGACGTCAACACGGTCCCCCGGCTCAAAGCCGGAGACGGTCACGGCTTGACCGAGCTCGGACTCCGCAGCGTCGCCGCGAAACTCGCGGACGAGACGAACCGGCTCGACACCCTGCTTCTTGAAGTGTCCAGCCTGCGCGCGGGTCAGGCGGCGGCGCTTGATCGGCTCGAAGCCCAAAGCAACGGCCGCGTAGCCGTCTTTTTCCTTCGTTCGCAGACCGACGACCGTGCAGGGACCGGCCGCGATCACCGTGACCGGCACATATCGGCCGTCGTCGGTGAAGATGCTGGTCATCCCGACTTTCCGGCCAAGGATGTTCTTCATTCGCCCGTTTCTGTGAGAATCGCCAGGCCACGGAGCCAGGCGTACTATAGTAATTTGTTTCGCCGGCGCGCATTGGAAAGCGAACCGGCATGAACCGCAACTTCGGCAGTGTACCAGGGCCGCCGCGTGAGGTCAAGGCGGCCTGCCGCAATGGCGTCGGCACGGTCAAAGCTTAGTTGCTTGCTCCAACGGCCCCTTGCTGATGAGATGGCAGGGCGCTTCCTATGTAAAGGCGCCCAGGCCGGTGATCTCTTTGCCCACGACGAGTGCGTGCATTTCGCTCGTGCCCTCGTACGTCAGCACCGATTCCAGGTTGTTCATGTGGCGAATGACCGGGTACTCCAGCGTGACGCCATTAGCGCCGAGAATGGTCCGCGCCTGACGGGCGATCGCGAGCGCCTCGCGGACGTTGTTGAGTTTCGCGAGACTAACCTGCGACGGGTGGAGGCGTCCGCCGTCTTTTGCCCGTCCGAGATGTAGCGCCAGGAGCGCGCCTTTGTTCAACTCCAAAAGCATGTCTACGAGCTTCGCTTGGGTCATTTGGAAGCCGCCGATGGGGCGATCGAACGCAATGCGCGTCTTGCTGTACTCGAGCGCCGATTCGTAGCAGCTTCGCGCCGCGCCGATCGCTCCCCACACGATGCCGAAGCGCGCTTCGTTCAAACACGAGAGCGGCGCGACCAAGCCAGCGCCGAGCGGCAGCAGCGCGTCGCCAGGAAGGCGGCACCCGGCGAGTACGAGCTCGCTCGTAACCGAGGCGCGCAGCGACAGCTTTCGCTCGATATTCGTCGCCGAAAAGCCTCGCGCGCCGCGCGGAACGACGAAGCCTCGAATGCCCTCATCGGTTTGCGCCCAGACGATGGCGAGGTCGGCGATCGATCCGTTTGTGATCCACATCTTCGTCCCGTCGATGACCCAATCGGATCCGTCCTTACGGGCGTAGGTTCGCATACCGGCTGGATTGCTGCCAAAGTCCGGTTCGGTCAGGCCGAAGCAGCCTACCAGCTCGCCTCGCGCCATCGGCGGAAGCCACGTCCGTTTCTGCGCCTCGTCGCCCCAGCGATGGATCGCATACATCGCGAGTGATCCCTGAACCGAAGCGAAGCTGCGAACTCCCGAATCGCCGGCTTCCAGCTCCAAACAGGCGATGCCGTAGGCAACCGCGCTCGCGCCCGCGCAACCGTAGCCCTCGAGGTGCATGCCGAGCAATCCGAGACGGCCGAGCTCCAGGCCGAGCTCGCGCGGAAGCGTTCCTTCCTCGAACCATTGGGCGATGTTGGGCAGGATGCGGTCGCGCACGTAAGCGCGCACGGTATCGCGGACCAGCCGCTCTTCGTCGGAGAACAGCCCCGCGACGTCGATGAAGTCGACCGGGTCGGGCACGGGACTACGCCACTAGCGCTTTAAAACGCGCGCGAGTTTGTCGAAGAGCGCCTCGGTCGAGCGCTCGAACTGATCCTCGAAGCGCCGCCA
>PMUK01000182.1 GCA_003166915.1 Candidatus Cybelea palsarum | reverse complement strand
CGCTACCGCTGAGCGGTTTGATTTCGGATACCTATTCACTCGATCGAATCGGCGACGCTTTCCACAGGCTCGACACCGGCGACGCTTTGAAGTTATTGATCGAACCATGACGCCCAAAACGATGCGAGCCGCGGTACTCTACGACGTCAACGACGTGCGCATCGAAGAACGCGCCGTGCCCGAGCTGTGCGACGGGGAACTGCTCGTGCGAACGATGGCGAGCGGGATCTGTAGCGGCGACGTCATGGGTTGGTACATCGCGCGAAAGGCGCCGCTCGTACTCGGCCACGAACCGGCCGGCATCGTGGCGGCGGTCGCCGGCGAGTGCGCGCTTTCCATCGGGGATCGCGTTTTCGTTCATCATCATGCGCCGTGCTTCGAGTGCCGCGCCTGCACGCGTGGCGATTACGTGCAATGTGCGACCTGGCGCGCCACAAAGATCGAGCCAGGCGGCATCGCCGAATACTTTCGCGTGTCGCGAGAAAACCAGCGCGACACGCTGCCGCTGCCCGCGAGCGTTCCGTTTCGCGATGCTTCGCTGGTCGAGCCGCTCGCTTGCGTCGTCAAATCGCTGCGGCGCAGCGGCGTGAAAAAGAACGACCGGCTTTACGTGATCGGCTTGGGCGTCATGGGATTGCTGCACGTCCTGGCTGCCGGAGCACTTGGCGCCGAAGTCTTCGCGAGCGATTTCATCGAGCAGCGTCGCAAAATCGCGGAGCGCAACGGCGCGACGGTCTTTACTCCCGACGACGTTGACCGCATTCTCCTCGGCGGCGCCGATGTCGTGATCTGCGGTCCGGGCACGGCTCCCGCGATGAAAGCCGCGGTCGCCGCCGCGGCGGGCGGGGGCACCGTAGTAATGTTCACCCCCTTTCCGCCCGACGTTCCGGTAACCGTGGATCCAACGCGTTTTTACTTCGGCGATCTGCGACTCGTCGCAAGTTATTCGTGTGGCCCCGACGACACGCGCGAGGCCTTAGCCTTGATCGAACGCGGCGTCGTCACGGCCGAAAAGGTCGGCGCCGCCCTGATCTCCCTCGACGACGTCCCGCGCGCCTATCGAGAACTGGCGGAATCTCGGATCGTCAAACCGATCGTCTGTTTCGATTAGCCCCCGCCTTTTCACCGAGCCGCGTTAGCTTTCGGCGTACTGCGGTGGCATCGGCTCGACCGGCAGCACGACGTCGTCGGCGCGGGACGTGATTCGCCATGCGACGCAGAACGATATGCCGTAGAGCGTCGCCGCCAAGTACCACGGAGCGCCGATGAGCCCCAAGCCGCGCCACGGGCCCGCGAACTGCGCGAAGGTGAGCGTAAAGATGGCCGGTCCGATCAGCATCGAGAGGCCGCGAACGGATCCGAGCGCGCCTTGGAGCTCGCCTTGTTCGGACGCCTTGACGCGCCGCGTCATCAGCGCTTGTGACGAAGCTTGATACATCGGTAGCGAGATGATGACCGCGGCGATCAGAAATACGAAGCCATTATTGATTCCCATCAGCGCGAGGCCAAGAGCGGCGACGACTAGGCTGGCAAGTAACGTCCGGCGTTCCCCCAGCCGCGCGACGACCGGTCGAACCATCGCGGCCTGATTGATCGCCGCAATCGTGCCGACCAGCGCGAGGGTCAGGCCGACGCTGCCCGTGCTCCAGCCGAACGCCGCGATGCAATAGATCACCCACACATTCGGCAAGACTTCGTGCCCGACGTAGGTGATGAGATTCACCCAAGTTAGGCCCCACAGCTCGTGATGCGAGCGAAGCAGCCGCAGCGAGCCAATCGGGTTCGCGCGCTTCCACTCCAGCCGTTTGGTGCGGCGCTCGCGCGAGAGCGATTCGGGTAAGACGAAGATTCCGTAGAGCGTGTTGATCAACGCGAAGGCCGCCGCCGCCCAGAAGGTCAAGCGCGGATTGATCGTTCCAACCAAACCGCCGATTGCCGGCCCGAGCACGAATCCCAGCCCGAACGCGCTGCCGATCAAGCCAAAGGCGGAAGCCCGTTTTTCTGGCGGTGTAACATCCGCGATGTAGGCGCCGGCGGTCGCCATGTTGGCGGTCGCGATGCCGGAGAGTACGCGCCCGGCGAAGAGCCACCAGAGATTCGGCGCCAGTGCCATGATGGCGTAATCCACCACCGCTACCGCGTTCGAAATCAGGATGACCGGACGCCGGCCGACGCGATCGGAGAGCATGCCCAAGAGCGGCGAGCAGAAGAACTGCATCAGCGCCCAGGCCGTTGCGAAGAGGCCGATGATCTCTGCTGCAAAAGCGTAGTTGTTGCCGACGAAGCTCGCGATCAGTTTGGGCAGCACCGGCCCGATCATGCCGAACGTCATCATATCGATCAGGACGGTGATGAAGATGAAGATCGTCGCGCCGCTGCGCGGCCTCTTAGCTTGCCGCATATACCAGCGAAATCCAGCGTTCGACCGCGCGGTCGATGCGGGCGCGGTCGTGCGTCGCGACGAGGTCCAGTAAGAAGCCGCGGAATCCCGCAACCAATAGCGTTGCACGCAAACGGGCCTCGCTGCGGCTGCGGCCCGGTGCCTGCGCGCACTTTTCGAGCGCGCGGAGCCATTCGTTCACGGAGCGGTGGAGATATCCGGGAAAACGCGTGCGATCTTGCAGCGCCAGCGCGTAGATTTCAAAGGAGAGACGCGTCAGCGCTTCCCACTCCGGTTTGCTCCACTCCCGCCAGAGCTTTCGCACCACCTCTCGCGGCGCGAGATCGGTCAGCTTGAGCCGCGCCATCATCGCTTGCTGGCGGGCTCGGCCATGGAGGACGATCTCAACGACCAGGTTCTCCTTTGACTCAAAGTAGTGAAGCAGGACGCGGGGACTCGAACCCACCGCCTTTGCCAGCGGGCGCAGCGAGAGATCGGCCAAACCGTGCCGGCAAACGTAATCGACGCAAGCCTCGAGTAGTTCCCTGCGGCGGGCCTCGTCCGGAGTTCTTGACACGCGTTATCCTAGCATACTTGAAACAGTCGTTTCAAGTATGCGCTATGGCGTTACTTTGAAGACCGCCCGTAACCCAGGCGAACCCGCCGCCGCAGGGCAGCGGTCGCGCGCAAGGGGTTTTAGTTCGGTAGCGTATTCGGGATTGTCGTGAAACCACCCATGTATGTACTGTAGCCGTCGCCGTACGGGCCGCCGCCCGTTGCGTAGGGATACGTGCGCGAATCGATGAACGGAAAACCGCTAACCGTCGCGTCGAAGAAGTAGATGTTTTTCGAGCCGGAGTCCAAGCGGAAGATCCCGGCGCAATACTGCGCGTTGAGGTTTTGCTCGGTAAACATGCTCTCGCGGTAGGGCGGCGGATAGATCAGCATTACCCCTTCGTAGCCGCCCGCGCAGAGATCGGGGTTGTCGACGACGATGAGATCATCGGTCTTCGGGTCGACGCCCACGCCCCCGATATAGCCTTGCTCCGGCTGGAGCTTTAACCGCTTGCAGTGGCCGCCTTTGCTCGGATATTCGACGATGCCCATGGAGTTGCTCGGCTCGTAGCCGTCGACGAAGACGTCGCCCTCGTTGTCAACGGCGATCGCCTCAGCCAGGGTGATGTCGGCACAGGTGAGCTCTTTCTCAGCGTACGAACCCGCGGCGTACACCGTAACGCTAGCCTCGTTCATCGCGTAGATGTTGCCCTTCGTGTCGATGGCGACGTCGTATGGGCTGCCGTAGTTGTCGGCGTAGGTCTTCTTGCTGCGGGTCTTCACGTCGTAGGTGACGATCGCCGCGGGCGTCCCCGCGTTCACGATGACGATGACGTCGCCGTTGGCGGCCATCGCGCCGGCTTGATAGATGTCCAGCGGTCCGGTAAACGCGATCGGATTCTCGCTTGGCCCCTTCTTCGTCGGCCAGTAGATGAGGTCGCTGTTCGTTTCGTTGATGGAGATCAACGCGGGCTTTTTGATTCTCACGTCAGGCTGAGCTTGCCCGAGCATAACGCGCGCCTCTGTTCCGGCGGGAACCGGCGACGCATTCCCTCCGTTGCACGACGCGGCAAAGACAACGCCGAGCACCGCCATAAGGCACCCGGGACTCGACGCGTTCCGCATGAAGGTAACCCCCTTTGAATTGACGTCGTTTGGTGCGCCAAGTCAATTTCCTGGCGGCCTTCAACGGACAAAAGCCCCGGTGAGTCGGTGAGTCAGGCTCTGCCCTTTTAATCGCTCCTGCCCATAAAGTCCGACGTTTGCCTATAAAAGGGGATCGCGCAGTTCCTCAACTACAGGACTTGTTTTGCTTACCCGTCATGGTGAACGTCCCGCCGCCGGATACGTAGCCGTTTACACCGCTGATGATAAATATGCCGGAGCCTTGCTTCGCGTTGACGGACCCTTGCAAGCTCATATAGACCGCTGGCGACGGGAGCCAAACGGCAGATGCGAATAATTCTTTGCCCGAGATAAGGTACGTTCCGTTAAAGCTTTCACTGCCCGTGTTAGACCAACTCCCGGAGGACTTGAACCGAAAGCAAAAAGAAGACTCGGGAAGACTATTCCCGACCTCAGTAGTGAATTTAGCCAGAAGTACCCCCGAAGAGATCGCTCTGGAGAGCGCGTTGCGGCTTGAACCCCCGTACTCGGCGCACCCGTCATTGGCTGCGATCCGCCGCACCCGGCAAGCATACCGATAGCCACGCAGGCCCCAAAAGCGCGACGGAAATCAAACATTACGATGTCCCCTTTCGACCTGGTATGCTGAGAGTTCCGATAACACCGTAGTACCATCCGGTGTTCACGGCGCGGCCCCACTCGTCTCGGATGGCCCGGAAGTGCTCCCATCTGTCCATTTAGGTAAGCCTTCGCGCGATGATACGTGAGGACCAGCAGGGGCGGCTGCCGCTTTCCTGGGGAGAAAAACCCCGTGCGCCTGAGGCATCTTGACATTTGTAAAGTTCCGCATAGGCTGGAGGGATGGGGCAGTTTGCGGACCTTTTGAACTCGGCTATCGATGAGGCGCGGCTCACGGCCGCCGAGGTGGCCGAGAGCGCGGGCTTGACGGAGTCGGCGATCTCGCTGCTCCGGGCCGGCCGGCGGGAGCCCTCGTACCGCACGCTACAGCGCCTCGCCAACGTCTTCCCTTCCTTGGGCGAGCAGTTGGGTCGGGTCGGCAGCCCGTTCGACTCGATTGAGGGCGCGATCGCGGACATTCGGGCCGGAAAGATGGTCGTCGTCCTCGACGACGAGGACCGCGAGAACGAAGGCGACGTCGTGATGGCGGCAACGATGGTCACGCCCGATGCGATCAACTTCATGCGCAAGCACGCCGGCGGTTTGATCTGCGTGCCGCTGCCCGGCGCGCGGCTCGACGAGCTTCACATTCCGCAAATGGTGCGCGACAACACGGCCGTCCACGAAACGGCGTTCACCGTCTCCGTCGAGGCCCGAGGGATGACGACGACGGGCATCTCGGCCCACGACCGCGCCGCTACCATCAAACGTTTACTCGACCCCGAGGCGAAGCCGGCAGACTTCCTGCGGCCCGGGCACACGTTTCCGTTACGCGCCCGTGAAGGCGGCGTCTTGGTCCGAGCCGGACAGACGGAAGCGGCCGTCGACTTGGCGCGCCTTGCGGGACTCTACCCCGCCGGCGTCATCTGCGAAATTATGGCGGACGACGGAACGATGGAACGCTTGGAGGGCCTGCGCAGCTACGCCGACGGGCACGAGCTCAAACTGATTACCGTAAAGGATCTCATCGCGTACCGCATGCGCACGGAGAAACTCGTCAGGAAAATCGCCGAGTTCGATCTGCCCACGGCGTTCGGAAACTTCAAGGGAATCGCGTATGGCACCGCCATTGACGAGAACACGCACGTCGCGTTGGTTATGGGCGAGATCGGGGACGGCAAGGACATTCTTGTCCGCGTACACTCGGAATGCATGACCGGCGACGCCTTGCACTCGATCCGCTGCGATTGCGCGGCCCAACGCGATGCGGCGATGCAGCTGATCGCCCAACAGGGGCGCGGCGTCTTTCTCTATCTGCGACAGGAAGGCCGCGGCATCGGGCTTGCCGATAAGCTGCGAGCCTACGAGCTTCAAGATCGCGGTGCCGACACTGTCGAAGCGAATCTCGCTCTGGGTTTGCCGATCGATAAGCGCGATTACGGGATCGGTTCCCAGGTTCTCGCCGACCTCGGCGTCAAAGAGATGCGCCTGATCACGAACAATCCCAAGAAAATCTTCGGCCTCGAGGGGTACGGGCTCAAGATCGTGGGACGAATGCCGTTGCAGACGACGCCTACCGCTCACAACAAACATTACATCGACACGAAGCGCTCCAAGCTGGGTCACATGCTCGACGAAGTCGTCGCATCGTGAAGTCCAACGGCTCGCGGGAAACGGCAAAACCCGATTGTGAGGGGCGACGCTTTGCGATCGTCTCGGCGCGCTTCCATGCCGACATCGCCGATCATCTCGTGGATGGCGCGCGGCGAGCATTGCGCGACTGCCGCGTCAGCGACGATCACGTAAGCTTCTTTGAGGTTCCCGGTTGTTTCGAGCTGCCGCTTGCGTGCCTAAACTTGATCGAAACCGATCGCTTCGACGGGCTGGTCGCCCTGGGGGCCGTCATTCGCGGGGAGACGCCGCACTTCGACTTTGTGGCGGCGCAATGCGCGCGCGGCATCATGGACGTTCAACTGATGAGCGGCGTCCCGACCGGCTTCGGCGTGCTCACGACCGATACTCTCTTGCAAGCGGAGGAGCGCGCCAACCCCAACGGCGGAGATAAGGGCTATGCGGCTGCCTTGGCTGCGGCTTCGCTGGTAACGCTCGCGGTCGGGATCCCCCGCGCCGGCTTTCGGAGCTAGCATGAACGAATTCATCCCCGTCGCATGGGACGGCGACGGCGTGCGCTATCTCGATCAACGCTTGTTGCCGCACGAAGTACGCTACGAACGCGCTCGCACGGCTGCCGAGATCGAAGGCGCGATCAAGAGTCTGGCGATCCGCGGTGCACCGTGCATCGGCGTCTTCGCTGGCTACGGCGTGGCGCTGCTTCGCAGGACGATCGCCGATGAGGCGCGCTTTCTCGACGCAGCCCGCCGCGTCCGCGAAGCGCGCCCAACTGCCGTTAATCTCGCGTGGGCCGTCGACCGCGTTCTTGGCGCAGACGACCCGCTCAAAGAAGCGCAGACGATCCACGAGGAACAGATCGCCATCGACGAAGCAATCGCGGAAAACGGCTTCGAACTGATTCCAAAGAATGCGCGAATCGTGACGATCTGCAACACGGGGCCGCTTGCGACCGCCGGCGGCGGCACGGCGCTCGGCGTCATTATCGCCGCACAGCGGGGCGCTAAAAAACCCCACGTCTTCGCTTGTGAGACTCGGCCGCTCTTGCAGGGTGCGCGGCTGAACTATCTCGAGCTGAGCCAAGCCGGTGTGGACGCCGTGTTGATGGCCGACTCCGCAGCGGCCATCGCGATGAAGCGAAAGGGCATCGACCTGGTAATCGCCGGCGCCGACCGCATTGCGAGCAACGGCGACACCGCGAACAAGATCGGCACCTACGCGATCGCGATTCTCGCGGCGCATCACGGGATTCCCTTCTACATTGCCGCGCCCCGCTCGACGTTCGACTTTACGATCGCCAACGGCGACGAAATCCCCATCGAAGAACGCAGCGCCGAAGAGGTCACCTCGTTTGCCGGCACTCGCGTCGCGCCGGAAGGCGCAGCCGTCTACAATCCGGCGTTCGACGTCACGCCGGGGCATCTCATTACCGCGTTCGTGACCGAATGCGGCATCATCCGGTCGCCCTACGTCGAGTCGATACCCGACCTCGAACTCCGTCCTCGCGTACCTGCTTACCCAGCATGAAATTCTACGAGTTTCTTGATAAGCAGCCCGCGATCGGCAAGCTCGTCATCGTCGAGGGAACGGAGCGCGCTCTCGCCGAGCGCGCCATGGAAGTCCTCCTCGATCGTTTACTGCCGGCCGAGGTGCGCGATCTCAACCTTGCGCGATTCGGACCGGACGACCTTGGCGATATGGCGCACCTTCGCGAAGCCGTGCGCGCGATGCCGTTCCTCGCCGACCGGCGCGTGGTCGTCGTGAGCGAGGCGCAAACGCTGCGCGCGGATCCGCGACGCGCGCTGTTTGCGGTGACGCAGGACGTGCCGGAGGGCAATACGCTCGTCGTGAGCGACCTGCTCTCGCCGCGTAGCGCGCGCCCGCAATCCTTGGGTAGTCTAGCGGGGCGCGGGGCCTTGCGCATCGATACCACGGCCGACGAACAAACGCGCGCGCGCTTTGTCGCCGAAACGCTCGAACGCTTACATGCGACCGCCGAACCGCGTGCCGTCGGCGAGCTCGCGCGAAGCGAGGCGGACTTAACGACCATCCGCAACGATCTCGAAAAACTCGCGCTCGCCGGCAAGAAAATCACGCTCCCAGAGTTAGCACGCGAAACGCTGACGATTGGAGATCCGAAGGCTTACAAGTACGCAAGTGCGCTCGCCGCCGGCGACACCGCCGAGGCGCTCGCCATTGCCCACGAACTCTTTGAGGGCGACCGAGGCGCTGCCGTCGCGCTCCTCTCGGCGCTGGCGGCCGAGAGCCGCTACTTGTGGGAGGCGGCGCGGCCGGGCGGCCAGATTCCCGAGCGGATGCGCTGGCGGGAGCGTTCGCTGCGTCCGCTCGCCAGGCGCATCGGCGCTCGGCGCGCTCGCATCGCCTTTGAAGGCGCAGTTCACGGAATCGAATCCATCGTTACGGGCAGGGCCGGCAACGACCCGGACGACCATCGCGCCCTCGTCGACCGGATCAGCGTCGGACTCTCCGAATTCTTGCGCCGCTAGTACTCGATCGTGGTTAGCGAGGTCAACGCGCCGAGCATTTTTGCTTCGCGCGGGTTTCGGCGGTATTTTGCCGGTCAATCCCTGAGCTTTGTCGGGGATGGATTGCGCATGCTTTCCGTTCCGCTCTTGGCCTACCACCTGACGCACTCGGCGCTTTCGACCGGCACGGCCCTGATCTGCGAAGTCGCGCCGTTTTCACTCTTCGCGCTCGTCGGAGGTTCGCTGGCCGACCGGCTCGACCGCCGTAAGCTGATGATCGGCTGCGACGCCGTGCGCTTTGTCGTGATGAGCTTTTTCGCGATTGCGTACGCGATGCACGTCTTGACGTTGCCGATGATCTACGGCGGCCTGGTGATCATCTCGATCTGTGCGGCCGGCTTTCTGGGCGGACAGTCGTCGAGCATTCCGTATCTTCTCGGCAGCAAGCAGTCCACCAAGGCGATCGCGATGCTTTTAGCGGCCGAGAGCACGTCGAATCTCGTGACGCCGGCCATCGGCGGCGCGCTCTTCGCATACCTAGGGCCGCTGCCGGCGCTTACGATCAATGCGCTCACCTATTTGGCTTCGCAGCTCTCGCTGGTGTCGATTCAGTCGCTCGGCCCCGAGCAGAGCACCGGCCTGCCGACGTTGCGCCATTTTCTCAGTGACATCGCGCTCGGGTATCGCGTGCTCTGGGCCGACCTCGGCATGCGCGCACAAGCCTTGGTGGCATTCTCGATCAACATCTTCGGCTTCGGCTGCTATGCGATTCTGATTCCATTTCTCAAGAAAGGATTCGACGCCACGGATCAGCAGGTCGGGTTCTTTTTCGCGATCTCGGCGCTCGGCGCGATCGGCGGAGCGTCGGTCGCGGCGCGCTACGCGGATCGCTGGCCCCTCGGGCGCTCTCTAACACTGGCCTATCTGCTCGACGCGCTGTTCTTTATTCCCGTCGTGCTCGTCTCGAATATTTGGCTGGCAGCTTTCTTCTGGGCGAGCTCAAACGCCCTGGCCAATTTCGAGATCGCACAGATCATCGGATTCCGGATGCGCGTCACTCCCGAGCACATGGTCGGACGGCTGATGGGCGCCGTCCGGCTGCTCGTGCTCGCCGGCATGGCGCCGAGTGTAATGTTCTTCGGCTGGGTCGCGGACCATCGCTCGCCGCACACCGCGATGACGATCGCGTGCATCGGCATGGCCGTCGTGGCGGTGGCCGCGTTATTCACGCCGGCGGTTCGAAACGAATCCCGCTAAGTACTCCAGCGCCATGCGTCCCACGACTCGACGACCGGGTTGGGATCGAAGCCGTGGAAGTCGACGGAGATTGCTTCTTGCTGGCGCTGCCACCAGAAGAACAGTATCGGATTATCTTGCGCCAGCAGGTGCTCGATTTTAGAATACGCTGCTTTGCGGGTGGCGCGATCGTAGTTCGACAGCGCCGCTTGCTGCGCGGCGTCCATCGCGCGGCTGCAATAGCGTGGGTCGTTATAGCCGTGCGGCGGGACGTTATCGCAGGTGAGCTCGGATGAGTTGTCCGGATCGATGCCGGCATACCAGCTATAGACCAGCATGTCGAACTTTCCATCGTGCTGGATGCCGCCCATCGCTTGCGGGGCGTAGAGAAGATCCAATGGATAATACTTCACGTCGACGGCGATGCCGATTCGCCGCAGTGCAGCTTGGATCAAGAGGCTCTCCGACCGGTGCGTCGCGGTTGCATTATCGGTGACGAGCAGCAGCTCCAGCGGCCGCCCCTGCTTTGCAACGATCCCGCCGGGGCCGGCGACCCATCCGGCCTGCGCGAGCAGCTGCCGCGCGCCCGCCATATCGAACGGCACGGATCGAACGACTGGGTCGAAGGCCCACATCCAGTTCGGCAGATCCTCCGTCGCGGCGACGGCCTGTCCGTGCGTCAGCGTCAGCGCGAGAGAAGGCTTGTCGAGCGCGGCCGCGATTGCCGCCCGTGCGCGACCGTCGGCCAGCGCGGCATGGGATAGATTGAACTCCACCCCCTCGAAGCCGTTGACGTTGACCCATACGATCCGCGCGTCCGGCACGGAACGGAGCGTCGGATACGTCTGAATCGACGGCTGATAGATGTAGTCGATTGCATGCGCGCGCAGCAGATTGATTGCCGAGTCCTCGTTGGGGACGAAGAGTATCTCGACACGCTTCAATGCCGGCGCCCCCTCGAAGAAGCGAGGGTTTGCGTCGAGCAGGATGCGGTCGGCGCGCCGCCATTCCGCGAAGTGAAAGGGTCCGTCGCCAATGTCTGGCCGCGCGTTGAATGCCACGTTGTTGATGTTGGGGTAGCGCGCCAGAACGTGCGCCGGAACGATATCGTACGGCTGATCGCTCTCCGCGAAAAAGGTGTTCACGAACGGCGAAAAGCGCTTCTTCAAGTGCACGACGAGGGTGTGCGCATCCGGCGTGTCGATTGCCCGCACCTCGTCGTAGCCGTGGCGCGAGACCGCATCGTTGTTCGGGTTCTCGATCGCCTGCCAGGACCAGACGACGTCGTGCGCGGTTACCGGCACGCCGTCGCTCCAATACGCATCGCGGCGCAAACGATAGGTAATCGTGAGGCCGTCCGCGCTGATGCCCCCGTTAGCTAGCGTCGGCACGGCGGCAGCGAGCATGGGCACGGTATTGCCGCGCGCGTCGGCCGACAGCAGCGGCTCGAACATCAACCGGTCGATGAATATCTCGATCGTGGTTCCGGCGAGCAACGGATTGAGGCTCTTCGGCTCCTCGGTGACGGCGATGCGCAGCACGCCCGCATGCGTCCACGGATGACGCATGCCCGGCGCCGAGTCGTTCTTCGAGCACCCCGCCAAGCATGCTACGACGGCTGCCAATAGTGCCGTGGCCGCTTTCATTGCGTTGCTTCTACGGTGACGAGGCCGCGGCTTCCCGTGAGGCGAAGGCCATTTCAAATCCATGGATCATCGTACGTACGCCTCGCCGTTCTCCTGGCGATATGGCCGCGCGGAGCTTCGCTCGCTGTTCTCGGAGCAAAGGCGGCGGCGACTCTGGCGTGCCGTGTGGGTCGCGCTCGCGGAAGCGCAAGCCGCGCACGGCTTGATCGCGCAGGCCGAGCTCGACGATCTGCGCGCGCATGCCGGCGACATCGACATCGAAGCGGCGCTGGCCATCGAGCGTGAAATCCATCACGACCTGATGGCGGAGATCCGGCTCTTCGCGTCCCAAGCAAAACGAGGCGGCGGAAAGCTCCACCTCGGCGCGACGTCGATGGATATCGAAGACACGGTCGAAACCTATCGACTGCGGCTGGCGCTCTCGTACGTGGGGTCGAATCTTCGCGAGCTGCTTGGCGCCTTCGGTGTGAAGATCCGCGCCTATTCGGATCTCGTCTGCATGGCCTACACGCACCTGCAGCCGGCCGAGCCGACGACGCTGGGTTATCGATTCGCGAGCTACGCGCAAGACTTGCTCGTGGATAACGAACAGTTGCGCTTTGTCTTCAACAATCTCACGACGAAGGGACTGCGGGGAGCCGTCGGTACCGCGGCGTCCTACGAGCGCCTCTTCGGCGAAAGCGGTCGCTCGGCGGAGATGGAAGCCTATGTGCTCGAACAGTTTGGATTGACCGCTCGCGAGATCAGCACGCAGACCTATCCAAGAAAGCTCGATTACCTGTTGCTCTCCGCGCTGGCCGGGCTCGGAGCATCGCTCTCAAAGTTCGCCGCCGACGTTCGCGTTCTGGCAAGCCCGGGCTTCGGCGAGCTGGGCGAGCCCTTCGCGCAAACGCAAGTCGGAAGCTCCGTCATGCCGTTCAAGCAGAATCCAATCCTCTCCGAGCGGATCGGCTCGCTGGCTCGATTGTTACCCGGCTACGCCGACGTGACCTGGCAAAACGCAGCGACGAACCTCTTGGAGCGAACGCTCGACGATAGCGCGAACCGCCGCGTCGTGTTGCCCGAAGCGCTGCTCTGCGCGGACGAGTTAGTAACGCTCGCTCGCACGGTGATCGAGGGTCTGCGCGTCGAGGAGCGGCGTATCGCACAAAATGTCCGCACGTATGCCCCCTTCTCCGGCACGCAGGCGGTCATGATGGAAGCGGTGCGTTCCGGCGGAGACCGCCAGCTCTTGCACGAAGCGTTGCGCAATGCATCGATGGAAGCGTGGGAAGCGGTTCGTCGCGGTGACGAGAATCCGCTTGCGCGATTGTTGACCGAGCCGGCGGAGTTGACCGCACTCGTCGAGCCGGCCGAAATACGGCGGTTGCTCGACCCGAGCAGTCACGTCGGTACCGCGCCGCAGCGCGCGCGGCTCTTAGCCGACCGTATCGACGCCTTGGAGCCCTTCCCGCGTCAGACCGAGGTGCGCGTGACGTGAATAAGGGCATCGAGATAGCGCGCGGCAAGACGAAGGTGCTGTACGAGAATCCCGGGCAGCCGCATCAGCTCGTCGTCGCGCAAACCGATCAGATCTCCTCGGGCGACGGCGTGCGGCGCAACGTGATTGCGGGCAAGGGGCGGCTGGCCGCGCAGACGACTGCGCGCGTTTTTCGCTTGCTCAATCTCTGCGGTCTGCCGACGCATTATCTCACCGGCGGCGAGGACGACGACAACAACGAGATGGTCGTCCGGCGCGCCAACATGATACCGCTCGAAGTGGTGACCCGCGGCGTTGCGGCTGGATCGTTTGCCAAACGCAATCCCGGCCTCGCGCGAGGTACCTTGCTCGTGCCGCACGTGATCGAATTCTTCTTTAAAGACGATGCGGCGCACGACCCCATGATCGCACCCGATCAAATCGTCGCGCGCAACATCGCCGCGCCGCAAGAGGTCGGTGCGATGACGGAGCTCGCACGATTGACGTTCGACATTCTTTCGCACGCATGGCGGAAGCGCGATGTCATGCTGGTGGATCTCAAGATCGAGTTCGGCCGGCTGGCGGGCGGCGAGAATCAGGGTCAGCTCGTGATCGCCGATGTCATCGACAACGACTCGTGGCGGATTTGGCCGCAAGCCCGCGAGGAGCTGATGCTCGATAAACAGCTCTACCGGAACCTTGAAACGGTCGACGAGCCGGCATTGCAGATCGTCAAGCAGGCATACGAACGGGTCGCGGATTTCGTTGGAACGTTTCCGGTCATGCGCTCGGGGATGGTCGCCGTTATTGCCGATTCTGCTTCACAAGTCGAGCGCACGAACGAAATCGTCAAGGCCCTCGGCCAGCTCGGCGTCCCGACCGTGCGCCACGTGGCCAACGCCGCGTCGACACCGGGCTTCGTGCTTCAGTTGATGCAGCAGCTCGAGGCGAGCTTCGCGCGTCTGATCGTGATTCCGGTCGGCGAAAACGAGTTGCTCCGGTCGATGCTCGACGCAGCCTCGTCGGCGCCGGTCGTCGACGGCCGCGACGAGATCGGACGTGTGGTAATGCAGTGCGCGAAGCTCTTTGGACTCGAAGACACCGTGCTTTTCGGACGGACGCTGCTGATGCAGGCCAATGCACGCTCGGCCGTACTTCACGCCGACGCTTCGTTGCAGCAGGCGCCCCCGATGTCGCCGAAGGCTGCGCTTGGTTAATCTTCGTGACGAGGAGCTGCAGCGCATCGCCCAGCAGCTCGGCCGAGATCCTTCGGTCGTGGAACTCCACGCCTTCGACGCGGCCTGGAGCGAGCATTGCAGTTATAAATCGAGCCGCCGCTTCTTAAAGAATCTCCCCACCAGCGGCTCCCGCGTCCTGCTCGGGCCGGGAGAGGATGCCGGCATTCTGCATCTCGGCACGCACGACGGCGAGCGCTATGCCGTCGTCGTCGCGCACGAGTCGCACAACCATCCATCCCAAGTCGTTCCCTTCGAGGGCGCGGCGACAGGAATCGGCGGGATCGTTCGGGACGTTCTCTGCATGGGTGCCGAGGTCGTCGCGGTCGCCGATCCGCTGCGCTTTGGTCGATGCGACGACCTCGCGTCGCATCAGAGTCACATCGCGCGTGCAGCCGTGGATGGAATCGGCGCCTATGGAAACGCGATCGGCGTTCCCAACCTCGCCGGCGACGTCTACTTCGAGCACGGGTTCGACGAAAACTGTTTGGTCAACGTCGTCGCACTTGGAGTCGTCAACGAGAAGGACGTCATTCACTCGTACGTGCCCAAAGGAGCCGAGGGCTGGCAGATCGTGCTCGTCGGAAAGGCGACGGACCCGAGCGGATTTGGCGGAGCGTCGTTCTCGTCACTCACGTTGGATGCGCGTGACGCCGAGCTCAACAAAGGTGCGGTGCAAGTTCCCGATCCGTTCTTAAAAAACGTCCTGATGCGCGCCAGCTATCGCGTCTTTGCGCTCTTGCGCGAGCGCAGGATTGCGGCTGCTTTTAAAGATCTCGGCGCGGGTGGAATCGTGGGATGTTCGGCGGAGATGACGGCACATGGCGGCTACGGCGCGCAGATCGAGCTGAGCAGGGTCAACGTTGCGGTCGAGGGGATTGCGCCCGAAGTCATCGCCGTCGGCGAGACGCAGGAACGAATGATGTGGGTCGCGCCGCTGGAATTCGTCCCGGATCTCCTGCGTATTTATAACGAGGAGTTCAGTCTGCCCGAGGTGGCGTACAACGCGCGCGCCGTCGTCATCGGCGAGGTGACCGCGCAGCAGCGTTACGTTCTGCAATATCGCGAGCGGGTCGTGATGGACGTCGAGAGCGAGTTTCTCACCGGAACGATTAACGACGAGCTGCCCTACACGGAAAAGATCTATCACGGCGTGTCCGCGCAGGAGCTTCCGGCCGTTGACATCGAGGGAATCTTTCCGCGCGTGCTGGCGCACCGCGACGTCTGCTCGCGCGAGCCGCTCTATCGGCGTTACGATTCCGTCGTTCGAGGCCGTACCGTTCTGCCGCGCGGCGCAGCCGACGCCGGCGTCTTGGCACCTGTTCCGGGTTCGCGCCTCGGGGTGGCGCTCGCCGTTGCAGGCAATCCTCGATACGGGCGCATCGACCCCGCGTATGCCGCGGAGCAGGCCGTACTGGAAGCGATGCGGCGCGTTGTGGCCGTCGGCGCGCATCCGATCGGCTTGACCGATTGTCTCAACTTCGGCAATCCCCGCAAAGCAGAGCAGTACGGCGAGTTCGTGGCGGCAATCGAGGCGTTGGCACGTGCTGCAACGGAGCTCGATTTGCCGTTCGTCTCCGGAAACGTCAGCCTCTACAACGAAGCGGCAACCGGCCGCGCGATACCGCCGTCGGCGATCGTGGCCTGCATCGGATCGATCGCCGATATCGCGAACGTCATCACGCCGGGTTTCAAGGCGGCCGGCTCGGCGCTGCTGTGGGTCGGAAGCCGGGAGCTCGTTGGGGGTGGATCGGTTCTGGCCGAGTTGCTCGGGCACAAAGGAACGCTACCGCACATCGAGTACGATGCCGAACGCGCCGCGCTAGCCATCGTGAGAGATGGAATTGCGCGCGGAGTTATGCGGTCGTGCCGCGTTGTCGCCGATGGCGGAATGCTCACGGCAGTTGCGCGTCTGGCCTTCGATGCCTTGCTAGCGGGGCGCAAGCTCGGCGCCGAGATCGACTTTGGCAATCCGCTCTGCGAAGCCGGTGGATTCGTCTGCGAAATCGGTGGCGATAGCGGAATGGATGTAACCGGAACGCTTCAAATCGGCACGACGATCGATACGCCCGAACTGGTCGTCAACGGCACGCGCTTCGATGTCGAGCGGTTGTACGAGACCTGGTCGCAGCCGTTGGCGCAGCTCTATCCATGAGCGCCAGAATTGCGGTTCCAGTCTTTCCGGGGACGAACTCCGAAGACGAAACGCTGAGGTTGCTGCGCGACTGCGGCGGCAACGCGGAGCTCGTCCATTGGTCGCAGGCGAGCAACCTCGCGCACTACGACGCCTACGTGCTCGCCGGCGGCTTTGCGTATGAGGACCGCATTCGCGCCGGGGCAATTGCGGCCCACGATCGCATGATGGACTCCGTCATTGAAGCGGCCGGAAGTGGAAAACTCGTTTTCGGCATCTGCAACGGTGCGCAGATTCTGCTCGAAGCCGGTCTGGTGCCGGGGACGGGTTCCATCCGCCGGCCGACTGCCGCTTTTACTCGCAACGCACCGGCGCCGCACTTTGTCTGCCGGCACGTCTATCTGAAGCTCGCAATCGAGCCCGCACGTTGCGCGATTACCGCGGCCTTGCCGGAGGATGCGATCGTTCCGGCTTGGGCCGCGCATGCCGAGGGACGCCTCGCTGCCACGCCGGAGCATTTGCGCGAAATCGTAGCGGGCGGCCATCTCGCTTTCACCTACGCACATTCAACCGGCGCGGTGGACCAAGCCGCGATCCCCAACGGATCGGCCCTCGGTTGCGCGGGCTTAGTGAATCGCGCAGGTAACGTGCTGGCAATCATGCCGCATCCCGAGCGAGACGCTTGGAACTTCAACCATCTTGACCGCCGCGAAGGCGACGACGTGCTCGCAACCTCCGGCGGCTCGGTCCTCTTTCGCAGCTTCGTCCAGGCGCTGGCGTCGTCCTGAGCGCGAGTCGAAGAATGAGAGCCGTCGCCATCAGCCTCAAAATACCCGACAATACTGCGTTTACGGCAGCCGTTGCGCTGCGCAGGCTCGGCATTGGTGTGGAACGAGTCGAGCGCAGCGAGATTTGGTTCTTCGAGGAGGAGGGGAGCGCGCTGATCGAGCGCATCACGGCCGACGAAACGATCTTCAATCCGAACAAACATTGTGTAACTTTGCTCGATGAAGCGGTTCCGCGCTCCGGTGAAGTTTGGATCGAGCCGCTCGAGCCTCGTCATCCTGACCCTTCGACAAGCTCAGGGGAAGGACGAAGGGCCACTGCCTGGCGCCTCTTCGGCCCGAACGAAGCAACCCTCGATCGCGAGTCGCTCGGCGCCGCAGTCGAACGCCTCTTGTGCAATCCGGCCATCGAACGAGCCGTTTATTAATGCATGGTACGCTCGAACGGGACATTCCACGTGCGAGCGAGTAGTCTAAAAGTGCGCTTATGAACCGGCCGTACACCATCGCGACGCTGGGCTCCCATTCGGCTCTGCAGATTCTCAAGGGTGCCCACGATGAAGGGTTCAAAACGCTCGCGATCTCGAATCGCGATACCGAGCGGCTCTACCGATCTTTCGCGTTCGTCGACGAAGTCATCGTGCTGGAGCGCTACTCCGAGTTCATGACGCTGATGGACGAGCTCGAGCGTCGCAAAGCGATCATCGTACCGCACGGGTCCTTTGTGGCCTATCTTTCGCTCGAGCAGCATAAGAAAATGACGGTTCCTTATTTCGGGAACAAGGCGGTGCTCGATTGGGAGGCCAGCCGCGAGCTGCAGCGGCAGTGGCTCTCGCGGGCCGGCCTCAAGCTGCCGCGGCAGTTTCGATCCGGCGCGGAAATCGACCGGCCGGTTATCGTCAAGCTTTACGGGGCGGCGGGCGGAAAAGGCTACATGTTCATTAGAGACGCCCAAGATTTCGAAGCGCGCGCCACGCATCTCAAGGAAGCCTACATCATTCAGGAATACATCATCGGTGTACCGCTCTACATTCATTACTTCTATTCACCGCTGCAGAACAAGCTCGAAATTATGTCGATGGACCGCCGTTACGAGACCAACGTGGATTCGCTGGGCCGCATTCCCGCGGCGGCGCAGGAAGGCATGGACGTTAGTCCCTCATACGTCGTGGTCGGCAATCAGCCTGTCTCGCTTCGTGAGTCTATGCTTGCCGAAGCGCTGCGCATGGGCGACGACGTGGTGCGGGTCAGCAAAGAAATCTGCGGCCCCAAGGGCCTCTTCGGCGCGTTCTGCATCGAGACCATCATCACGCCGGACATCCATTTCTACGTCATGGAGATCTCGGCACGGATCGTCGCTGGAACGAATCTGTTTATTGACGGCTCTCCTTATTCGTACCTGAACTACTCCGAACCCATGTCCACGGGCCGCCGGATTGCCCGCGAGATCAAGAACGCATTGCTGACCAACAATCTTGGTTTGGTGCTTGATGATTCAAGCGTGGTCTAGGGTTGTGGGTGCCGCCGTCCTGTGCGGACTCGTCGCGTTACCCGCAAAGGCCGGTGCAACGCTTGAAGCAGATCCGGCGGTCCTCTACGCGCAGATGAAGGACGCCTACGCGAAGGATGCCGCCGCGGGCTGGAACTTTCGCGCCCAGGAGATTTACCTTGCGACGATTTTCAACGCCGGCCGCGCATACTCGCTGCAGTATCCGAGCGATCCCAACTACGGCGTGCTCGCAACCTTGACCGTACAGATCGGAAGCGGCCTGCACTACAATCCGCTAACCAACCACGACGGCGCGGTTTGGTGGGTGCGAGAGGCGGCCGATTGGGCCATGAAGCACTCGGAAGATTTTACGACGGTCTCGCAGGCGCAGGCGCTGCTGACCCGCGTGAACTCCGAAGACGATCCCGAAGCGCTCGCGCGATTCGCCGACGAAGATGCGACGGCAAGCATCAAGGCGTATCCCGGCGATATCGACGCGCTGCTGATCCGGGTGGAAGCGGATTGGCGCGGCTGGCTGCTGACGCACGATCCGGCGTGGCGAAGCCTGGCCTTCGAGCGGGCCGCCGCTCCGAGCTTTCCTGTCGCGCATCTCCCGACGAACTGGGGAAACGAGCTCGTTGCCTCGGCACAACGGGCATCGCCGGGTAACGACGGCTACACCGCCGGCGACCTCGCGAACGCGCAGACTTTCCTCGCGCGTTTGAAGGCGGTCGACCCGATTCGTGTCATCGCGACCGTGACCGCGATTCCGCACGACATCTACCTTACGACACTCGCGCCGGCCGATGAGTACTTCGGACCGCTGGGTATGTCGATTCTCGAGATCGAGAACCGCCTCAAGCGGATCAACTACATGTTGAACTACGATTACGGGAATCGTGAGAGCGACGAGGCGTTTGGCGTCGCGAAGGCGATCGTGGCCATGCAGGAGGTCTATCCTCACGATCGCGACCTGCCGATGCTACTCTACTCATGTTACACGACGCTGCAGCGAATGACGGACGATCAGTCTCGCCGCGCGGCCGGCCAACTGAAGGCGATCTTGACGGTAGAATACCAGGATAGCCCTCAGGCTCGAGAGCTGCTGCGCAGTTCGTGATCGCGCGGTAGTCGCGAGGCAATGGCGTAGATTCCGTGCTCGTCGATCGGCTGCAGTTCGCCTTCACGATCATGTTCCATTACCTCTTTCCGATCGGAACGATGGGGCTGGCGCCATTCGTAGCTGCGTACACGTGGAAGGCGGCGCGCAGACGCGATGAAGAGTCGGCGCGGATTGCCGCCTTCTGGACTAAAATCTTTGCGATCAACTTTGCCGCCGGCGTCGTCACCGGCATTCCAATGGAGTTTCAGTTCGGAACGAACTGGGCGGCCTTTTCGCGCAACACCGGCGCGGTTGTCGGTCAACCACTAGCGATGGAAGGCATGTTTGCCTTCTTTCTCGAGTCAGTTTTTCTCGGCGCTCTGCTCTATCGCCGGCGCGGCTTGCCTTCAACGTTCGTCGCCTGGGCCGGCGTGATGGTCTGCGCGGGCGCTTGGCTCTCGGGATTCTTCATCGTTGCCACCAACGCGTGGATGCAGCACCCGGTCGGCTATCGCATCGCAGCCGACGGCACGATTCTTTTGGAGAACATTTGGCGCGTGCTCTTTTCGCCGTTTTCGTACTGGCAGTTTGCGCACGCGCTCTCCGGCGCGCTCCTTGCCGGAGGCTTCATCGTGGCCGGCGTCGGCGCTTATTACTTGCTTTCACGCCGGGATGAGGCGATCGGGCGGCGGCTCGTTCGCGCTGGGACGATCGTTGCCTTCGCCTTTGCGTTGATCGCGGTCTTTCCGACCGGCGATCGGAACGGGCGAGAGGTGACGCAGTATCAACCGGTCAAGCTGGCCGCCGAAGAGGGCCTCTTTACGACCGAGCGCGAGGCGCCGCTTGCGATCATCGGAATGCCCGACGTCGCGCGCAAGCGCTTGATAGATCCGATATTCGTCCCCGATTTCTTGAGTTTTCTCAGCTACGGAAACTACAAAGCCAACGTCAATGGTCTCGACGCGTATGCGCGCGAACTGTGGCCGCCCGTCGAACTGACCTACTATGCGTATCACATCATGGTCGGTCTCGGTACGATCTTCGCCGCGGCCGCAACGATCGCGGTTATATTGTTAGCATTTGGAAGGCTTTGGAGCGCTCGCTGGATGCTTTGGATTCTGATGCTGCTCATGCCGTTTCCGTTCATCGCCAACGAAGCCGGTTGGGTGGCTACCGAGGTCGGGCGTCAGCCGTGGATCGTTTACGGTTTAATGAAGACGGCGGCGGGAGGCTCGCCGACCGTTTCGAACGGGGAGACGATCTTTACGCTGATCGGCTTTGCAGGCATGTATTTCTTGCTCGGCTTTCTCTACTTGTATCTCACGCTGCGGGAGATCGGGCTGGGTCCATCGCGGGAGAGGCCCGCGTGAGCCTCGCGGCCTTTCTCACGATCGCGTTCATGTTCGCGATGTACGTGATGCTCGACGGCTACGACCTCGGTGTGGCAACCGTCGGTGCGCTGATCGCACGCGGAGAGCGCGACCGTAGCGCGGCCATGGCCAGCATCGGCCCGTTTTGGAACGGCAACGAGGTCTGGCTCATCGCCGCCGCGGCGGCGCTCTTCGCGCTCTTTCCTGCAGCCTACGCCGCAGCGTTCTCGGGATTCTATCTGCCGTTCATCATCGTGCTGTGGCTGCTGATGTTGCGCGGCATCGCTCTAGAATTGCGGGAGCATTTTCCGTCGGAGGTGTGGCACCAGTTTTGGGATGCCGCGTTCGCGGCCTCGAGCGCGCTCCTGATCTTCGTTTTCGGGATCGCATTGGGGAATCTGTTGCGCGGCGTGCCGCTCGACGCGGCCGGCTACTTTGCGGGGACGTTCGCGTTCCTCCTCAATCCGTACGCCGTGCTCGTCGGCGTCTTCGCGCTGGCGACACTCGCCCAGCACGGCGCCGCCTTCGCCGCGATGCGCCTCGACGGCGACCTTGGCTTGCGAGCCGCCCGAATGCTGCGCCCGCTGTGGTGGGTCGTTTTGGCGCTGTACCTCGCGGTTACGGCCGCGACGTTTGCAGTGCACGGCGGCCTCGCGCGTTGGCTCCTTGCGATGCCGCTGCTTTCGCTTGCGGCGCTTGCGGGCGTGTGGTGGGCTGCGCGATCGCAGCGTGCGAAGGGCGCTTTCGCGATGTCGCTGGCCTTCGTCGCGACGCTCGTGACCGCGGCGGCCGGCACGCTCTTCCCGTATTTGCTTCCCGCGTTTCCGGCCGGTCGCGGCGGCATCTCGATTTTTTCGACGGCGCCATCGCCGGTTGCCCTGACGTGCGCGCTGACCGTAACGCTCGGCGGCATCGTCATCGTCGGCATCTACACGCCGATCGTCTGGCGGCGCATGGGTGGGAAGCTTCGCGCCGAATGAGCCGCCGATGAGCGAGGAGTACGTCGCCCGGGCACTGGACGCGTACGATCTTTTGCGTCTGACACTTTGCTCCATCGGGAGCCATTCGGCTCTGGAGGTCGCCTCCGGTGCGCGCGCGCAAGGACTGCGCAATCTCATCGTCACGGCAAAGGGGCGCGAAAAAACCTATGCACGCTACTTTTTCCGCGACGAAAGTCCGGTGGGCCGCGGCTGTGTGGACGGCGTGCTCGAGCTGCAAAACTTTCCCGAGATATTGAACGAGGACGTGCAGCGGCGGCTTTTCGAGCAGAACGTGATCTTCGTCGCGAACCGTTCGTTCGAAGTCTACCTCCATCAGCGGTTCGAGTACGACGAGATCGAACGGCGCATGCTCGTCCCGTTTTTCGGGAACCGGCATCTCTTGCGTGCCGAAGAACGTGAGCCCGGCAGCACCGATCAATATGCTCTGATGCGAGCCGCCGCGATTCGTCATCCACGCCGGTTCCAGTCACCCGACGAAATCGACCGTCTTGTGATGGTCAAGGCGCCGCACGCGCGCGTCTCGTTCGAGCGCGCCTTCTTTCTCGCGTCGTCGCCGGAAGAGTACCGCGCGACCGCCGATCACCTGATGAACGAAGGGATTTTGAGCGCCACGGGGCTCGCCGCGGCGAGAATCGAGGAATACGTGCTAGGCCCCTCGGTGAATCTCAATTTTTTCTACTCGCCGATTCTCGGCGAGCTCGAGCTCTCCGGAACCGATACGCGACGCCAGACGAACTTGGAGGGCTTTCGCAGCGTACCGCCGGCTGCACTCGAGGCGGTGCGTGGAATAACGATGCGCTTGGAAGAAGCGGGCCACATCGCGACAACCGTCGTGGAGTCAATGCTGGAGCCGGCCTTCGAAATGGGCGAGCGTTTCGTCGCGGCTGCGCGAGAGGCGCAGCCGCCCGGAGTCATCGGGCCGTTCGCGCTGCAATGCATCGTTGCCGCCGGGCCTCCCAAAGAGCTCGTCTGCTACGACGTTTCGCTGCGCGTACCGGGCTCGCCGGGGACGCGATTCACCCCATATTCGGCGTATCGCTGGGGCCGCGACGTCTCGGTGGGCGAACGGATTGCGATGGAAGTCGTAATGGCCCGCGACACCAAACGACTCCAAGACGTGTTGACGTAAATTCATTCAATTCGCTTTTATGGAGATCGTACATGACAGTTGACAACGTCCAAGAGCGTGCCGGAGTGGTAACGTTCAAAGGGCAACCGATGACGCTGCTGGGTCCCGCGCTGCGCCGCGGCGATCCGGCCCCAAGTTTTGCGCTGACCTCCGGCGATCTCTCGACCATTACTCCGGAGATTCTGCTCGATGAAGGCAAGCGGGCCGCAATGCTCATCGTCGTGCCCTCCCTCGACACGGGTGTTTGCTCGCTCGAGTCCAAGAAGTTCAATGCGCGCTTGGGGGAGCTTCCCGAAGGAGTGAAAGCCGCCGTGGTCAGCATGGATCTGCCGTTCGCGCAGGCCCGGTGGTGCGCTGCCGAAGGCGACGTCCAGCTCGAGATGCTCTCCGATTATCGTAGCCGCAACTTCGGCACGAACTACGGACTGCTCATCGCCGAGCTAGGCCTCTTGGCGCGCGCCATCGTCGTGATCGGTAAAGACCGAACGGTCTCGTACGTGGAGATCGTGCCGGAAATCGCCAACGAACCGGATTATGATGCCGCGCTTCACGCCGCTGCCGCCGCTGGCGCCTAAGGGAGGGCGATGCCGCAAACCGTTCTGATCCTGGATTTCGGCGCGCAATACAGCCAGTTGATTGCGCGCCGGACGCGGGAGCTGGGCGTCTACTGCGAGATCGTGCCGTACGACGTCACCTGGAACGCGCTAGCGTTGCGCCGGCCCGCGGCGCTGATTCTCTCCGGCGGCCCCGAAAGCACGCTGGCAGAGGGTGCGCCGAAGATGGATCCCGAGATCGTGGAGGCCGGCGTGCCGATTCTCGGCATCTGCTACGGCATGCAGCTGCTGGCTCGCGACATCGGCGCCGAGCTGGTGCAGCTCGATCAGGCCGAGTACGGTCCGGCCACGCTCGTGGTCGCCGATCGTGAGACGCCGCTCTTCGACGGCGTCCCGGAAGAATCGCGGGTGTGGATGTCACACGGCGATTCCGTCGTCGCGCTACCTGACGGGTATCGCGCGTTGGCTTCTACGGCGCGCTGTCACGTCGCCGCGATAGGCAACCCGGAGAAGAAGATCTACGGCGTGCAGTTTCATCCCGAAGTCGTGCACACCGAGCACGGACGGACCGTTCTCGACAACTTCTTGCACGAGGTCGCCGGCTTGGGCCGCGATTGGAAGATGGACTCCTTCCTCGAGAGTTCGGTGCGCGACATCCGCGAACGCGTCGGCGGCGACAAAGCGATCTGCGCGCTCTCCGGTGGCGTGGATTCCGCAGTGGCTGCGACGCTGGTCGCACGGGCGATCGGCGAACAGCTCACCTGCATCTTCGTGGATCACGGCTTGCTGAGAAAAAATGAGGCCGAAGAAGTCGTCGCCGCGTTTCGAGAGGTGCTGCACCTCAACGTGGTCGCGGTCGACGCGCGCGAGCGGTTTCTTCACAAACTGGACGGCATCGAGGATCCCGAACGCAAGCGGCTGGCCATCGGTCATGAGTTCATCGCCGTCTTCGACTCGGAGGCTGCGAAGATTCCCGGCGTCAAATATCTCGTGCAGGGCACGCTCTATCCCGATGTGATCGAGTCGAAGACGCCGCAAAGCAAGGCCGGCCAAAAGATCAAATCGCACCACAATGTCGGCGGCCTGCCCGATGAAATGAATCTCACGCTGATCGAACCGTTGCGGGCGCTCTTTAAGGACGAAGTGCGCGAGCTCGGCGCAGCGCTCGGACTCCCTCCTGCAATCGTCGGCCGCCAGCCGTTTCCCGGTCCAGGCTTAGCGGTGCGGATCATCGGCGACGTGACTGAAGAGCGTCTCGCGGTCGTCCGCGAGGCCGACGCGATCGTTCGTGCAGAGATTGATTCCGCCAAGCTCGATCCGCACCCGTGGCAGTATTTTGCGGTGCTGACGCCGGTCAAGAGCGTCGGCGTCATGGGTGATGGGCGCACGTATGCGAACCTCGTCGCGATCAGAGCGATTACCAGCGAGGACGGGATGACGGCCGATTGGGCGCGGCTACCACATGCGCTCTTGGAGCGCATGTCGGCTCGGATCGTCAACGAAGTGCGCGGCGTCAATCGCGTGGCCTACGATATCACGACGAAGCCGCCCGCTACCGTCGAGTGGGAGTAACGCGTGCGAATCCTCGTCGTCGGTAACGGCGCGCGCGAAGACGCGCTCTCGTGGCGGCTCGCGCAGTCGCCGTCTTGTGAAGCGATTTTTTCTGCGCCCGGAAATGCGGGGACGGCATCGCGTGGAGCAAACTGGGAGATTTCCGCGACGGACGGCAAAGGGTTGGCGGACCGCGCGCTTCGAGAAGGCATCGACCTGGTCGTTCTTGGCCCGGAGACGGCCATTGCCGCCGGCGTTGGGGATCGTTTGCGCGAGGCCGGAATCGCCGTATTCGGTCCCAACCGGTCCGCCGGACGTTTGGAATCGAGCAAGATCTTTGCCAAGCGTTTTATGGAACGTCACGACATTCCAACGGCCAAGGCGATGGTGGTTCATTCGCTCGACGGGGCCCGCAACGCGCTGGCGCAATGGAGGGGCGGCGTCGTCGTTAAAGCTGACGGACTTGCCGCGGGTAAGGGCGTAATCGTGACGCCCAGTGCCGATGCGGCGCGCGCCGTGGTAACCGATTGGTACGGGAGCAGCAAGATTCCCGGTGGCGGCCTCGACGTGCTGCTCGAAGAACCGATTGCCGGTCGCGAAGTGAGCGTTTTCGCAATTTGCGACGGTCGCGCGATCGTTCCGTTCGCCGCTGCCTGCGATTACAAGCGCGCCGGCGACGGCGACACCGGACCGAATACCGGCGGCATGGGCGCCTACTCCCCGCCCGCCGGCCTCCCCGACGATCTCGACGCTCGTGTGCGCGAGCGCATTCTCGCGCCCTTATTACGAGGACTTCTTGCGGAAGGAGAAGAGTACGTCGGGGTTTTGTATTGCGGGCTGATGTGGAACGCCGATGGACCGCACGTCATCGAGTTCAACGCGCGTTTTGGAGATCCGGAGACGCAAGTGCTTGTGCCGCGCGTCGGTGGAGATTTAGCGCTGCTCCTGCACTCGGCCGCACGGGGCGCGATGGATCTTTCGCTGGCGACGATCTCGCGCGAAAGCTGCGTCGGCGTCGTTCTCGCGACCAGCGATTACCCGCGAAGCAGCACGCCGCTGCGGGCCCTCAATCCCGACATTTCGCTCCCGGACGGCTGTCAGGCATTCTGGGGAGCCTCAACGCTGGTCGATGAAAGGGTCAGCAGCGGCGGTGGTCGCGTGCTTACCGTTACCGCGTTGGGCAAGAATCTCGACGAAGCCCGGTCGCGCGCCTACGAGAGCGTTAAGGGACTGGCCGGGCGCTTAGGGAGCGCCGCGTTGACCTACCGCACGGACATCGCGGCCGACCCTGCAACCTGGCGGCCGGGAAAGGGATAGTAGAAGACGTCATGGCTTTTGGCTTTCAACCGCAAAACCAATACGGGCAACCGCTCGCGCCGGCGGTTCCCGCGCGCTCGCTGCTGGCACAAGTGCTCGGAATCACGGCACTCGGCTTATGCATAACGGCGCTTGCGGCGTGGCGCTTCCAGGATCTCGCGCCGGGTGTGGGCCTCATCGCGATGATCGTCGGCTTCGTTCTGCTCATCTCTATCAACGCGGTGCGCCGCAACGAGGCGCTATCGCTGCTGCTCTTTTATGCGTTCACCTTCTGCGAAGGCGTCGGCATCGCTCCGGTGATCGGCCAGTACGTCCGCGCCTTCGGTCCGGATGTCGTGGTCAACGCCGCCCTGACGACGGGGCTCGGCATGTTCGCGCTTGCGGCCATCGTCTACGCTACGGGGCTGGATCTGCGCCGTTTCCAGGGTATCTTCATGATCGCGCTGCTGGGCCTGGTCGTGCTCGGCGTGATCTCGATCTTCGTGAAGTTCATCCATCCGGAGGTCTACGCGTGGTTGACGCTTGCCATTTTTTCGGGCTTGGTCCTGATCGACTTCGCGCGGCTGCGCGCCGGCGGCGACGGATTGACGCCGGTCCTGATGGCGACCAGCATCTACCTCGATGCGATAAATATCTTCCTCGCTTTGCTCCAGATTTTCGGGGGGAGGCGCTCTTCAGACTAGCGGACTGGTATAATGGCGTAAGATGTGCGGGATAACGGGGGTCTTCGCACCTGGACGCGACGCCGCGCGGCTCGCGTTTTTCGCGCTATACGCGTTGCAGCACCGCGGGCAAGAATCCGCCGGCATCGCCGCAGCCGATGGCGGCACGATCCGCTCGCACAAGGAGATGGGGCTGCTCGGCGCCATCTTCGACGAAGACATCTTAAGCGATCTTAGCGGCTATGTTGCGATCGGACATACGCGCTACTCGACGACCGGCTCCTCGATCGTCGTCAACGCGCAGCCGCTGCTCGAGCGCACCGAGCTTGGCGACTTTGCGTTCGCGCACAACGGGAACCTCACCAACACCGACGAGCTTCGCGAATCGCTCGCGCCGACGACGGTGATGCAGGCTACTTCGGATTCCGAAGTGATGGCCAAGCTGATCGTCGAGTCGAAGGGCACGATGCTGCAACGGATCGAGTCGGTGCTCGCCCAGGCGCGCGGCGCCTACTCGACCGTGCTCTGCACGCAAGACGAACTTTATGCGTTTCGCGATCCTTGGGGCGTGCGGCCGCTATGTCTGGGCAAACTGGGCGACGGCGGCTTCGTCGTAGCGTCGGAGTCGTGCGCGCTCGGTACGATCGGCGCGCAGTACGTGCGCGAGATCGAGCGCGGCGAGATCGTGCGCATCAGCTCGGACGGCTTGGAGTCGTACCAAACGCCGGTTGAAGACGCGCAGCCTGCACTCTGTACGTTCGAGTACATCTACTTCGCGCGGCCCGATTCGCAGCTCAACGACCGCTCGGTCTACATGGCGCGCTATGCGATGGGGCGCCAGTTGGCCAAGGAGCATCCCGTCGACGCGGACGTCGTGATGGCGGTGCCCGATTCAGCGGTCGCGGGCGGCATCGGTTATGCCGCCGAGAGCGGGCTTCCGTATATCGAAGGCCTCATCAAAAACCGCTACATCGGCCGTACCTTCATCAGCCCGGATCAGAATATGCGCGCTCGCGGCGTGCATCTAAAATTTAATCCGCTCGTTGAGAATCTGCGCGACCGGCGCGTGATCGTCGTGGACGACTCGATCGTGCGCGGCACGACGACGCCGCGGATCGTCGCGCTGCTGCGCGAGGCCGGCGCCCTAGAAGTGCATTTACGAATCACCTCGCCGCCGATCAAGCACCCCTGCTATCTCGGCGTCGACATGGCGACCTATGGCGAGCTCATCGCTGCCAACTTCACGGTGGAAGAGATCCGAGCCAAGACCGGCGCAGATTCCTTGGGCTATCTCAGTCTCGCGGGATTGATTGCTTCGGTTGGACGAGATCGCAGCGAGATGTGCCTCGGCTGTTTCGTCGGCGAATACCCCAACGTGCCCGCCGCCCATCAGATCCGCGCTTCGACAAGCTCAGCACAGGTCGCTTCGACAAGCTCAGCACAGGTTTCCCCAGCTTAGGTACCAGGAGTCAAGACCAGACGGTTCAAGGGCCAAGGCGCTGCGGCGCTTACAGTCCAGATGAGTGACGCTGGGAAAGAGAATCGCCGCGCGACGCCGTGCTCTAGGATGGTCCCAGAACGAGTTGGCTCGCCGCGCCGAGGTTAATCACCCGACGCTTTTCAAGATCGAGGCCGATCAACGGCTGAATCCCTCAATCAGCATCGTCGTTCGCATCGCACGCGCACTCGGAACGACCGCCGAAACGCTCTACGGCCTGGAGCGAGAAGAAGCGCGGCTCTTCGTCGAGGCTAACAAGTCGGCGATGTTTGTGGATGTTCGCCCGCTCGGGCGCAAGCCCGGCGAAGCCGCGCGGGCCCGCGCGCAAAGCTTTATCATCGCTGCGCTCGAGCGCGCCGGTGCTCGCGTTCGCGAGGCGCCGCCTAGCGACGTCGAGGACGCAAAGGAATCACCGTTGCCGGCGGAGGCCGGTCACTTAGCGACGGGCGGTCTTGCGCTCGTAGAGGAACTGCGCGCAATTCGGCGGCGGCTCGACGCGCTCGAGGGCTTTCGTCGGACGCAAGAAGGACGCGTTCGAAAGCGCGCATCGCGATAACCAAAGGGTCGGACCAGTCGTTCGTTTCTAACATGCCGCCACTATAGCCCCGCAGAGTGCCAACTGGTGGGCACGGAAGACTCAGGGCGGAAAGGTTCGATCGCGGACTTCTTGTGCGTAGCTCTCCAGGGCTTGCGTCGCGAGTTCCCCGATCTCGGCATACCGCTTGGCGAAGCTCGGTGAATGCGGATACATGCCAAGGATATCGTGGAGCACGAGCACTTGTGAATCGCAGTGCGGGCCGGAACCGATGCCGATCGTCGGAATGGACAACATCTCGGTAATCTCGCGAGAGATCTCGTAATCCACCACCTCGAGCACGATCGCATACGCGCCGCCGGCTTCGACCGAGCGCGCATCATCGATTAACCGGTCGCGATGAGTGCGCATTTTGAAGCCAGGACCGAGCCCGGCCGTCTGCGGTGTCACGCCGATGTGGCCGACCACGGGAATGCCGGCGCCGGTGATCGCGCGGATGCGATCGGTTTGATCGCGCCCGCCCTCGAGCTTCACCGAACACGCTCCGCCCTCTTTAACCAGTCGAATCGCGGAACGCAACGCGTCTTCGTTGCTGACCTGGTAGGAACCGAACGGCATATCGGCCATGATGTGCGCGCGCGTCGTTCCGCGCACGACGGCCTGCGTGTGATAGAGAATGCTTTCGAGCGTCACCGGCGTCGTTTCGTCGAAGCCTAAAACGACGTTGCCGACGCTGTCGCCGACCAAGATGACGTCGATGCCGGCTCGTTCGACAAACTGCCCGAACGGCGCATCGTAGGCGGTCGCAACTGGAAAGGTTGTCTTTCCCTTCCGGCGTTTGATGGCGCCCGCCGTCAAACGGCGTATCGCCGGATTCTTCTCCGGCTCGTACGGACGAGCGCTTTCGACGCCGTTTCTCGCTTTCACACCTTCAGCTCGGAAGACCTCGCACCGTTGCTGGACACGACGCTGCCGTCGGCGATGAGGGGTTGACCGGCGAGCGATTCGACGAGTGCGAGCAACGCGCGAACGGGTGTTCCGGTCGGGCCCTTCGCCAGCCAGGGCGAGTCGGTGTCGAGATAGGCAGTCCCCGCGATGTCGAGATGCACCCACGGCGTCTTGTCGACGAACTCGCGCAGGAAGGCGGCGGCGGTTAATGTGCCGGCGGGACGTCCACCGGTATTCTTCAAGTCCGCAATGTCGCTCTTCATCGCGCTCGTGTAATCTTCGTAGTACGGCATTTGCCAGTAACGCTCGCCGGTGGGCTTGGCGGCCGCTAAGAACTGCGCGGCGAATGCATCGTCGTTCGTGACGGCGGCCGACGACGCGTGGCCGAGCGCAATCACGCACGCCCCGGTAAGTGTCGCGGCATCGACGATCTTCGTCGCGCCGAGTTTGTTCGCATAGCAGAGCGCATCGGCCAGGATCAATCGGCCCTCGGCATCGGTATTGATGACCTCGATCGTCTTGCCGTTCATAGCCGTTACGATATCGCCCGGTTTGGTTGCCTTGCCTCCCGGCATGTTCTCCGTCGCCGGAACGATGCCGACCACGTTGAGTTTCGGTTTCAGTTTCGCGATCGCGTACATCGCCGCAATCACGCCGGCGCCACCGGACATGTCGTACTTCATGTCCTCCATACGCTCGGCCGGTTTGATCGAGATGCCGCCTGTATCGAACGTGATTCCCTTTCCGACGAGTGCGAGTAGCTCTTTGCTCGACGGATCGCCCGTGTAACGCATCACGATGAACTTCGGCGGCTGCGCGCTGCCTTGTGCTACCGAGAGAAAAGATCCCATACCTTCGCGGCTCGCGCGCGCTTCGTCGAGGACGTCGATCTCGAGTCCATTTTGCTCGGCGACTTTCGCCGCTTCTTCGGCCAGGCGCGTCGGCGTCATCAAGTTGGACGGCGTAATCGCCAGCCGTCGGGCTAAGTTCACCGCGTCGCCAAGCGCGGTTCCACGGGCGATTCCGCGCTCGAGTTCGGCTTCGTTGAGATCGCCGGCGATAACCGTTACTTCGGTCGCTACATTACGGCGATCGGGCTTCTCCTGGTAGAGCGTCGTCTCGAAGACGCCGGTGATGGCGCCCTCGCTCACAAATGAAGCGCATGCGACTTCCTGGCCTTGCGCCTGTATCGGCAGCGAGATAGCGATCTGCTCGACGTTGCGGCGACCCAGGTAACGCACCGCGCTGCCCGCGTAGCGTGCGAGAAAGTACGGTTCGAAGCGCGAACGCTCGCCGAGCGAAATCGCGAGAACGCGACGATATGGCTCGTCCTTCGCGTAAACGAGGACGTGCTCGCCAAGACGCCCTTGGATTTCTTTGGCGGCCAGCGCGTCGGCGATTACGCCGCCGAGTTTGGCGTCGATCTCTTTGGCGACACCTTCGAGCGAACTATCGGAGAAGAAGGGGACGACGAGCGCTCCGGTACGCACGTGACTGGGCGCATCATTAGTAAGACGAACTTGCATGGTGGACCTTTCCGATGGTGAACTACTGCCAGCCTATGGCAGAAAGCTGGGAGAATCCTCGTTCGGAGGAAAAAACGGGTTCGGATAGCTACGCACGAGCCGGCGTTGATGTTAACGCCGGGAACGAAGCCGTCGCCCGTTACGCTCAGGTGCTCGGGCCGTGGCGCCACGCCGGACGCCCCATCGTGGTCGCGCAGGGCGATCGCATCGAGCAGGGCGACCTCCTGCGCCGGTTGATCGAGCACGGCTACCGGCGTGAGCATCAGGTCGAGCACCGCGGCGAGGTGGCCGTTCGCGGCGGCATCGTCGACGTCTNNCGACCGGTGACCTCGAAGCGGCCGTCACCTTCGGGTGCCGCGAGATGGTGCTCACCGACGCCATGCGGGCCCGGGCACAGGAGCTGTCGGGGACGGGAACCTTCAGCCGGGGCCAGTGGGAGCGGCTGGCCGAGGGCGAGCTCTTCGACGGCATGGAGGCATGGCTGCCGTGGCTGGCCGACGGCGAGTCGCTCCTGACCGACCTCCTCGGTCCGGGCTCGCAGGTGGTGCTCACCGAGCCGAGACGCCTGCGCGACCGGGCGGTCGAGCTCTACGACGACGA
>PMUK01000132.1 GCA_003166915.1 Candidatus Cybelea palsarum | reverse complement strand
TCCCGTTGGCGCTACCAAAATTCGCTCGATTTTACAAGGGTTTTTGCGACACCGACTTCTCCTGTGTAAACTTCTTGAAAGAGATTCGCTGAGTATATTTGAAGCCGGCGGCTCGATGATACAGCCTTGGCCCGTCATCCGAATGACGGCGCCGTACCATCCAAAGAATCCATCAGAATCGACCGCCGCCACGTGAGACCCAATCTCCAGGCCGGGAGGTCTACCCCAGCGACGACCGGGATGTTATCGCTTAGGCCTTAACGGCTTTTTCGAGCGTCTCAAGATCATACTTCGCGGCGCTGTTGCGGATGAATGCGAGGAACGTCTCGTCGTCCATTACCCTAGTTGTTCTCAAGATCCAGCGATTAGCTCTTTGACTGCCTTCAAATCTGGACAAGTATAGTGCGCAGAAAGAGCCTTCCTTACGCCTCGAGCGTTGGGATGCGGCAAGAAGAGAAGGGTCCGTTTTCCGCCTCCCAGCTCCAGTTGCCACGGAACCGAAGGAGCGAGCACGGGCCCTAGTAGCTGTTCTTTGGCGAACTTGTCGAGCAACGATTATGACCTTCGCAGCCGCGACCGAAAACACGGCCGACATGTGCATGGCATAGCAGATCTGGGCCGCTTCGGCGACTCCCTCTTCGCCCTCGGACTTGCAGTGCACGATTTCAGAAATCGCGTAGCCCTCGCCCGGGACCGCGCCTGGGATCAGCTCGCGCGCCCGGCCCGAATCGAAACCAGTAGCGCACGACGCGGTCGGGCGACGCGTCGTGCTTAGTCGTCTTGATGCCATCTATGACATATGGCCGGCTTCCGCTCCCGAAGACGAGATGCTCTGATTCCCAAACCTGTGCTGCTGGCGATGACTGAAGGGCATACCGATCGTCGCCGATCGAAGAGATTGGAGCCCACGAACAGGATGCGCGCCTTGTCGATTTGGCCGCGCCACGGCCCTGGCAGTTGGAAGTCGTCGTCGGAAACGTGCTGCGACCGAACGATCTTGGCGCAGGGGTGCGATTCGTCGCCATGTTGGCACAGCGCGACGTTCTTGCAGTAGGCTATCGAATCGAAGACTTCTCGGACTGCCGTCATTGGCGCTAAATTCTCGATACCAATGTCATGCCATCTCTCAAACTGGCTCGCGGCGCAAGGCCCCTGCCAACGCCTGCTGGAGAACTGCGTCGAGCGCTGTGCTTTAGAAATCGAACTCAAGCTGAGCGCGATTGTATTTGAAGATCGGCAGTCCGCCGAGGTAGGAGCCTAGCGCCAAGCCCGGCGGGCAACTCGTGCCCGCGGCACCGCAATACGTATTCGAAAGCGTTCGCTCGGCGTATCGATAACGCAGGAGCAATCCATGATACGGTTGTCCCGGATCGACCTTGCGAAAGTGGTATTGCCCATCGAGGACCCAGATTTTCGTGCTTTCGGGAGCTAAGGCGTTGCCGTAGTTGTACCAGGCATCCGTTGCGATGAGCTTCCCCTGATCGCGGTTCCAGGTGAAGGTGGCGGCGATTTGCCACGATGTTCCGGGCGCGCGCCGATCGGCCATGCCCTGCGTGACGCTCGTCGTGAAGAGCGGATCGCTGTCGTAGCCGTCGGTGTACGGGCTCGCCCAACCACCGTACTCGATTTGCGTCGTGCCGTTGCCGTTGGTGTAGCACTGCGCGGCATTTAGCGGCAGGAAGTACGCCAGCGCTCCCTTGATCTGATAGTTGGGCTTGTTGCACGTTACGCCCGCCGGCAGGTTGACCGTGTCGGTCTTCCACGGGATCTCGTCGTAGCCGGCGGTGAACCTCAGGTTCTCTATAGCCTTTGCTCCCAGCTGTGCGCCGAAGACCTGGCTATCGACCTTGCCGATGTAGGACTGACCGCCGTTGCCTTCCCGGCCGCCTTGCATCGCGAGGTACGGCGCCCAGCCTTTATCGCTGAACGCGTACTTGCCGTCGAACCACCACATGTTGACGAGATCGGCGACGTTGTAGAAGAAGCCGTGAGCCGAAAAGCCAGTCGGCTCCCCGGGCGCGTATCCGAGCTTGGCGTAGGTAAAGCCGTTGGTATTGATACCGAGACCGCCTGGAGCGTTGATATTCGATGGCAGACCGTTGTTGCCGGCCGGGTAGCTCGTCAGCAGCGTCTGGCGGCTGAAATCGGAGCTCGTGCGGTTCTCGAACGCCAGCATGTCGGCGCCTTCAAACGTCCAGCCGCCGGGCGTCGTGTAGCCGAGGTCGCCGCCCGCGAAGGCAGCCGGCTTCAGACGCGAATCGGCCGCGTTCGCCCAGGGCGAGTCGAAGAGTTGAAGGCCGAATGTTCCGTCCCAGCCGAACCGTTTGCCGGACAAGGTCTTTTCGTCGGACACGTACTTGAGGTAGCTTTGGTAAAACGTGCTCATCGTAAAGCCGGGCAGCGTGTCGTCGGCATTGGTGTTGGGCGGAATCTGACTAGCGCACTCCGCGCCCTTCACATGGTTGGCCGGAACGACGCACGGGCCGTCCATCGGATTGGCATATAAATAGCTGCCGCCGATGTGCCAGAAGCTGCCGGGGAA
>PMUK01000110.1 GCA_003166915.1 Candidatus Cybelea palsarum | reverse complement strand
AAGAGTTCCCCAAGCGACGCTTGGCGCGGCCTGGGCGAGTTTATCCGCGGCCAGCGGGAGTTGGCGAATCTATCGATGCGCCAGCTAGCCGAGATCGCGAAGATCTCGAATCCCTACCTTAGCCAGGTCGAGCGCGGGCTGTACAAGCCCTCGGCCGATGTCCTCAAAAGCATTGCCAACGCGCTGGACCTCTCGGCGGAGACCATGTACTCGCAAGCCGGCTTGCTGGACAATTCGGGCAGCCGAGACGAGAGCCATCANNCGGATCTACCGGAGTTTCACCGGCGACAGTTGACAGACGCAGCACGTGCTTGGTATACTTAGCACATCACTAAAGCTGAGGAGATACCAAACACATGACCGTCAACGTCACCGAATACATGAACAAATTTCAGGAAGAGGGCCTCGCGGCGATCAAGCAGACGCAAGACGCCAGCCTCAAGGCGATGAGCTCGTTCCACGAGTTCACCAAGGAGTTCAGCGAAAAGCCGAGCCACCTGCCCGAGTTCAAGAACGTCCCGAGCCCGACCCAACTCGTCGAGATGTCCTTCGGATTCGCCAGCCAGCTTCTCGAGATGCGCAAGTCCTACACGATGAAGATCGCCGAGATGATGAGCGACACGCAGAAGCACGCCGAGGCACAGTTCAAGGCTGCGACTCAGACCGTTACGGCGCCGAGCAATGGAAACCCAAACCCAAACCCAAACCAGAATCCGGCCGCCAACAAGCCAGTCGTTAAGTAACTTTCTTCTGGGGGTCTCGGGCGGACCGCTCGGCAAATGCCGAGCGGTCTTTCTTTTTGCAGCGTTGAACGCGGGAACGATGAATCGAGCATCCACAATCACGATTGGCAATGATCTCACGGTCCGCCGGCTGGGCTTCGGCGGAATGCGGCTTTGCGGCCCCGGCATTTGGGGATGGCCGCCCGATCGCGAAAATGCATTGCTCGTCTTGCGCCGCGCGCTCGAGCTCGGTGTGAACTTTATCGACACCGCCGACTCGTACGGTCCGCACGTCAACGAAGAGCAGATCGCGCAGGCGTTGTATCCGTATCCCGACGCGCTCGTTATCGCGACGAAGGGTGGGCTGACGCGCAGCGGCCCTGGCGAGTGGAAGCGCGACGGCCGGCCCGAACATCTGCGAGAGGCGTGCGAGGGGAGTCTGCGGCGCTTGCGCGTCGACCGGATCGACGTCTACCAGTTGCACGCGATCGACCCCGACGTTCCGTTCGAAGATCAGATCGGCACGATGCGCGAGCTGCGCGATGCGGGAAAGGTTCGGCACGTCGGCCTTTCAAATGTCGATCTCGACCAGCTGAAGCGAGCGCGAGGGATCGTCGAGATCGTCTCGGTGCAAAACAACTACAATGTGGGCAACCGCACGAGCGAACCGGTCCTAAAATATTGCGAAACCAACGGCATCGCGTTCATTCCGTACTTTCCGCTCGACGGCGGCGATTTGGCGGCGAATCAAGCGCTTTCCTCACTCGCCGCTGCGCGCAACACGACGATCTGGCAGGTGGGATTGGCGTGGCTGCTGCGACACTCGCCGGCAATGCTGCCGATCCCGGGCACGTCCTCGGTGGCGCATTTGGAGGAGAACGTCGCGGCCACGGCGCTCCTGCTTAACGACGACGAATATCGCGAACTCTGCCTGCTAGAAGATGAAGAGGAGTCTGGGTCTACGGACTAAGACGCGGTGCAGACGATAACGATGACGGCGGTCATCGAAATCGTATGCGAGGATGAAATCTTCTCCAGCGGGAGAAGCGAAACCCATAGCCGACAGTCGTAGTCGCGATGCTTGCGAACGTATCACGCCGAAGTTGTTCCTCAGACCATGTACGAGGAGGCTCGATTGAAGAGACCAGTCTTCCGTCTTTGTTTATGCGCGGCTGCCGTAAGCGTACTCGCCGCATGCAGTGGCGGCCCTAATGCGTCGACGCCGGTGCCCACGGAAATGCACCCCGGCTCGGGGTCGGGAAGCACGCCGATCTCGCATATCGTTCTCATCGTTCAAGAGAATCGTACCTTCAACAATCTATTTGCTCAATTTCCCGGCGCTACCGGAACGATCATAGGCAAGGGAAAAATGGGGAAGGGGAAGCACTCGAAGACCATATCCATCCCATTGACCGAGGTCAATCTCGAGGACAAACTCAACCTCAACCATCTCTACGTGTCGTACCGGACTGCATACGACGACGGCGCGATGAACGGATTCAATCAAATCAAATTTCCGTCGACCGGAAAGGCTGAAGGCTCGCAGCCCTATGAGTACGTTAACCCAACTCAAATCGCGCCTTACTGGACGATGGCGCAAACCTATGCGCTTGCGAATGCGATGTTTCAAACGCAGGGCAGCGGAAGCTTCACGGCCCATCAGGACCTGATTCGCGGCGGCACCGCGCTTGATGGAACGTATGGCAGCAGCCCCAGCCTTATCAACGATCCGAGCTCGGCTCAGATATGGGGATGCGATGCGCACGCAGGCACGGTGACGTCGCTGATCACGACGAGCCTGCACTACGAGGCCGGCGCCGGGCCGTTTCCGTGCTCGAAGGATTTTGCTTACGGAAGCGCCAGTTACACAACGCTGCGCGATCTCATGGACGACCATGCGCCGGCGATTTCCTGGAAATACTACGTGCCCCAGCTCGCGCCCAACCAGCCCGGAGCGCTGTGGAACGCATTCGATGTCATCGCGCCGGTGCGCTACGGGCCCGAATGGGGCACTAACGTTAACTGGCCCGAAAAGAACATTTTCAACGACATCACCAATGGCGACCTCGCCGCAGTCTCGTGGGTGATTCCCGACGAGTCGAACTCCGACCATCCCGGTTACGCCTCCGACACGGGACCCTCGTGGGTGGCAAGTGTCGTCGACGCGATCGGTCAAAGCTCGTATTGGAATAGCACCGCAATCATCGTCGTGTGGGACGATTGGGGAGGTTTCTACGACTCCGTTGAGCCGCCGTCGCCGGACGATCAAGGGGGCCCGGGCTTTCGCGTGCCGATGATCGTCGTTTCGCCCTACGCGCGCGAGACGTCGCCGAGCCAACCGGGCTACATCTCGAACACCGTCTACGAGTTCGGCAGCATCGTTCGCTTCATCGAAGAGACCTTCAATCTCGGAAGCCTTGGGACGACCGACCAAAGCAGTAACAGCATGGACGACATGTTCGACTTCAACCAACCCCCGCGCACGTTCACGATGATTCCCTCGAAGTATTCGAAATCATATTTTCTGCACCAGAAGCCTTCGGGTTTGCCCGTAGATACAGAATAGGCGCTACTCGACGCGATAGATTTGGCCGGTCTGCGCGCCTTCGACGCTTCTTGAGAAAGCCAGCGCTACGCGTTTTGCCGGCACCGGTTCGAAGCCCCGGAAGTAGGCACCGTAGGCGTCCATCGATTCCGCGATTACCGACGGGCTGACGGCGTTGATGCGCTGATTGCGGAGTTCGATGGCGGCAGCGCGCACGAAGCTCTCCAACGCGCCGTTGACCATCGAGGCGGAAGCCCCAAAACGAACCGGGTCTTGTGCGAGCGTGCCGGCGATGACCGTAAACGAGCCGCCTGGGCTTACGAACTCGCGGCCTACGAGAACGAGATTGACCTGGCCCATCAACTTGTCGCGCAACCCAACGTCGAGCTGCTCGGCGGTCATCGTTTCGAGGGGGCCGAAGTGCACGTTGCCTGCCGCGCAGACGACTGCATCGAGCTTCCCGACCGCGGAGAAGAGCTCGCGCACGCTCTTGGGGTCGGCAGTGTTGACCTGAAACGTACCGCTCGAACGGCCGGCGGTCACGATTTCGTGCCGCTCTGAAAGCTCCGCGGCGACGGCCTTTCCGATCGTCCCGTTTGCGCCCACAATAAGTATCTTCATGATGGTGAGTTCGACCCGTCGTTGGTTTCACGGGTTGCGCGAAGGAGGACGTCAGCGAGAACCTCGACGTGCGAGCTACGCGCGCCGATCGAAGCTGCTAAGCAAACACGGCCCGCATTCGCGAAGCCGTGCATAGCAGCAGAGCGGAGGGCGAGGCGGCGGAGGTCAGAACGGCGCCGGTGGCGACAGAGCTACGCCTGTGGGCCCCCAAAACTTTTTGCCGCAGACTACGACTGTAGGGCCTTTCTGCATGCTTATGCCCACGGACTCGCCGTGATCTTGGAGGCCGCTACGATGCGAGCGAAGTTCGCTTACGTATCGACGTTTTATTACACTGGCAAGAGACAGACGTACTGGGCATAGCGACAGCGATGAAGGAGCTGCCGATCGGTGCCGTAGCCGCTGAGCCCAGGCCAGGGCAGCGGTGGTCCTGGCACCCTGGCTTTTGCGATGGAACTGCGGCCGGGCGCCGAACGTTCGAAGCGTCGGAGCGGTCCGGCTTCAGGGAGGCGGAGATGAGGATTTCGGGTTTTGGCCGCTGCGCGCTTAGCATCTGCGCAGCCGTGGCAATGCTCGCAGGGTGCGGCGGATCGCAGCCGCCGATCGGAGTACCGGGTCCGATGTCGCAAGCACCGGCAGCCCACACCGATCGCCAGAGTCCAGGACTCGTACCATCGGCGAACGGCGAGGCGCACAAGCCGGCTGCGTTTCTGTATTTGGCCCAATGCTGCCGGCAAATCTTTTCAAACCACGGTAACATCACCCTTTACGATCTAGGGCTCACCGGAGTGGCTCGCACGATAACTAAGGGCGTCTCGAATCCCTTCTTTATTAGCGTCGACCGCGCCGGACGAATCTATTACACCAGCTGGCTCGATTATCTTGGGGGCGTCACTGAATACGATGCCGGCAGCGAGAGCCCGTCTCGGCGCATCAAATTGGATGGCGCGCGGACCGTGGCAACTGACAGCTCGAATAATCTCTACGTTGCTTTATGCCCTACGTGTTTTGAGTACCACAGCGGCAACAGTTCGATCAACGTGTATGAGTCCGGTACGACGACGCTGCTGCGGACGATCACGAAGGGCGTCGATATTCCGCTCTCGCTGGCATTCGATACGACGGGGAACTTATATGTGGCCGACGGCGCTTACCCTCATCCGGCGGTGACCGTCTACGCGCCGGGATCGAGCAAGCCTCTACGCAAGCTGACGAAAGGATTAACGGGTCCTTCGGAGATTGCGTTCGACCCTTCAAACAATCTCTTCGTGATGAATGTCCCTGCAAATGGCACGCAGAGCATCATCGAATACGAGGCGGAGTCGGACAAAGTGTTGCGAAAAATCACCAGCGGGGTCTCGAGTCCGCAGGCGATTGCCGTCGATGGCTCGGGGACGCTCTACGTTTCGAACACGCCCTATCCGAGCCAGGGTTGGGTTTCGGTCTACGCGCCAGGCGCGTCCACTCCGAGTTACCGGATCACATCCGACATGCACGATCCGCAATTGTTGACGGTTGACGATGAGGGGAATCTCTACGTCGGTAACGACTATTACGCCGTCGCCCTCGACCGCTACGAGACATCTTCCGGCGATAGCGGAAGCCTGTGCGTCTACGCGCCGAAAGCCAAGACGGCCCTGCGTTGCGTTCCAAACGAGCAATACAGCTATCCGTATTCGCTGGCTGTAAAACCTCGGTGAGACGCTACACCATAACTTCCACCATCCCGCCCCGGCCGCCGCGCCCGCCGCGCTCGCGAGGCCGCATCGCCGTTCCGATGCTCATTATCTCGCCGTACGCGAAAGAAGGGAAGAAGCATCACGGTTATATTTCGCACACGCAATACGAGTTCGGCAGCATCTTGAAGTTCATAGAAAACGTCTGGGGTCTTGGGCAGCTGGGAACGACGGATACGCGTGCCACGAGCATCGTCGACTCCTTCGATTTCACGCAGAGCGCCTATTTCTTGCATCAGAAGCCCTCGTATCGACCCGTCGACAGCGAGTAAGCGGTATCATGGGAGACCTCGCGTCGATTATCTCACTGCACATCTTTACGGTCGAGCCGGCGGATTTCGCAAGGCTCGCGAAGCGCGCTACGGAGGCGCTGCAGAAAGCGGCGACGCTCCCCGGCTTCGTAAGCGTCAATATTTTTGGAAACGCCCCGCGTACGAAACTTCTGCTGACATCGGAGTGGCGATCGGAACACGCTTGGAGCCGAGCGGAATGGGATCACGTGATTGCCGAAGTTCTGACGGATTTAGTCGAAAATAGCCGCGACCACGAGTTCGAGCTGTATTCGCATATTGCGCCGTAAGAATCCGGTACGAGCGCCCTCGCTGTGCCGCCACCCGGGTTAGAATCGAAAGAGAAAGGTTTGCCGACCAAGCCCTTGGGGCACACCGCAGGGGATCGGCGTATTCTGACTCTCGGGCGTACGCCGTTCAGTGATAGGCAAACGGCCTCGCGTCAGCGAGACCGTTTGCTGCGCTTGCCTCGATGCTCGTTATTCGTAGTCGGGTGCGAAATAATCGTCGCCGCCGAACTGACGCATGAAAAACTTCGGCGGCTTGGGCGCCTTGATCGGGATGAATTTGGCCGGTTCTTGCGAGAAGTCAAAGCAGTCGCCCGCCGGCGAGTTCGCACGCGTGTCAGCTTTGGCGAGCTGACCGAGACCGTATAGGTCCTCTGCGAAGCGCAGCACGCTCGCCGTCTCGTAGTGAACGTGGGAGACGTGGTTGTGTCTCACATACGGAGATAGCATGATCAGCGGAACCCGGAAGCCCAAGCTGTCGCGATCCTTGTACTCCGGCGCCACGGGGTCGTAGAGGCCGCCCCAATCGTCCCACTGGATGAAGATTGCCGTTGAGTTCCAGAACTTGCTCTCGCCGACCGTGTTCACGAGTGCGGAGACCCACGACGGCCCGTAGTCATCCGGGCAGTTGGTATGGTCGGAGTCGTCGCAGACCGGTGTGATCCACGTAAAGTTTGCGAGTTTGCCCTTGCGTACGTCGGTGATAAACTTCCAGTTCGGCGAGATGACATCTTTCTTCCAGTCGGGCCCGTTGTAGATGTGATTGATGGCCTGATAGGCGGACCACGTTCCACCGTTGCCGCTCGAGCCGCTACCATACTGGCTCGCGTAAAAACGCCACGAGAGATTGGCTTTGTCGAGCTCGTCGCCTAGGGTTTGATAATCGAAACACGCCTTCTGATACCCGGTGACGACGCGCTGCGTGGTGATCATTGGAACTTTGGCGGCCCCGTTGTTCTGGCAACCCCAGTAGCCGCCGGGCAAATCGGCGCTCCAGGCCGCCTGCGCGGCGATCACATACTGGTGAGCGACGAAGCTTTCGTCGAGTTGCGATTGGAACATGCGATCGGCAAGCGCTCCTTCGTGCGCCATGTCGAAGTACGGCTTCGACTGATCGTGCGGCACGTACACGTACTGCGAGTTTTTAAAGTTGGCGAAGCTATATTCTCGGTCGAATCCGTTCATCCGGCAGTCCGTCCCGGGCATCTTGCCCGTGCCGTTGCAGGCGTCAATCATCGCCGCCACGGAGTGATCGATATCGTAAAACGCGCCGAGCCTCGAGGGCTGCAGTTTAATCGTTCGGCCCTTCGAGTCTTTGCCTTCTGTGACGGTATACGCCCCGGGATAGCCGTAGAACATGTTGTTGAAACTGCGGTTCTCTTGCACGATGTAGACGATGTGCTTGATTTTGCCCGCGCCGGTCCCGTCGAGCATGCGCATTGCGTTGCCGCTTTGCATGTAAGGCAGCGCACCTTGCGCGCCTTTCGAACCAAGCGAGCAACCGCCAAGTATGGCAGCAGCGGCGCACGCGCTAAGCGCGAAGCGAATAAGAATCCTCATCTGCGTAAACCTCCACATAAGCCGCAACGGATCGACGAGCGAATTGATTTCGACCTGCACCGCTCAGTCTCATGGCGGCTGCGGGCCGTCGCGCACGGCTAGATACCACCCGTCCTGTTGGGACCGCACTTGGCTTTCATCGACGCGATGGCTCGCTGCTTCGCCGGCGAGTCGCTTCCCATCAGGGCTCGCATCGTCTGCAAGTCGGCCGGCGAGAGTGCGGGCTCGTAGGTTCCTAGGCCGATATGAACCCCCGAGCCGGCGGCGCGCGAGATTGCGACGGCGCCGACACCATCCGGTTCGAAGATCTCGGTCATCGTTAAGGCCGCCGTGCTCGTAGCATTATGCCTCACATGGATACCGCCGGGGATACGGTCGCTATACCAAGCGCCGATCGATTCAACGTCTGCGCTTGAATCGTAGGTCACGACCGAGATTTTGTGGCCGCACCGTACGAAGGTGGTGGGGCCCGCATAGGCCATCTTCGTCGCCCCCGGATAGACGGGCAGGGTGTTGGCAATTGCGACACCAGTCAAAGCCGCGACGGCGAGACAGATGCCGGGAATCGAAAAAACCAATCGTTTCAAATTGACTCCTTTATCGGGGGGTTAGGTTGGTGCAGCTACGGTAGCACGGCATCGTTCCGAGAGCGTTCCCAGAGCGTTTCGGAGGCCTAGCGTGGCTATTGCGGTTCCGTTCGCCGATCGATCAATGGCTCGAAGCGTCGATCCGGCACCAGCCACATCGCGGCGACGGCGATGAGAATGACATCCGAGAGTATGGTCGACACGAATGCTGCCGCGACGGCAACGACGTACATCACGATCGAAAGCGTCCCTTTCACATCGATGGCAACCGCTCTCGCGAAAGGCGTGTCGCGCCCGTTTACTTGCAATAAAGCCATCTGCAGCACCGTATAGGCCATGGCGTCGAGCAGGAGGATGATGCAGTACAACACGGTGGGACCGACTCCGTTTGGGTGCGCGCCGAGCCACTCGGTCGCAAAGGGAACCAGCGAGAGCCAGAAGAGCAAGTTGAGGTTCGCCCACATCGCGCGCCCATCGATCCCACTCGTCGCCCGCAGCATGTGATGGTGGTTGTTCCAATAGATCCCGATAAACGTAAAACTCAGGGCGTAAACCCCGATCGTCGGTAGTACTTCCAGGACGTCGGTCAGTTGGGTTCCGTGCGGCGGGCGCAGCTCCAAGACCATGATGGTGATGATGACGGCAAGAACGCCATCGCTAAACGCTTCGAGCCGCGACGATTCAGTAGAGAATCTCTTCATGCGATTCAACCTTTATCGATCTTCGCGAAAGATCATCTCCGGGCCGAGGGTGCCTGCAGGAGATGGCGGGCTCGCTTACCAAGCCGTCATGTCCCTTGCCGTCGGAGGTTTTGGAGATGCGTCAGTCAACGATTTGTCGTTTGCAGCAGAGTGTGATTCTGCTCTCCGTGCTCGCTCTTTGCGCCTGTGCGGGGCACCCCGCGTTCGATGGAACGCTTCCAACGGGAGCGCAAGCGCCGGCGCTTCGAGGAGCGCTCTCTCCGGAGCGCAGCGCGCAGAAGCTTCGCTCGATGATTACGAAGAATGGTCTTGGAAGCGACGCATCACGCGGCGGTGCGGGGTATCCAGTAACCGCCGGCCCACCCGTCTCGCACCCGGACGAGGCTCCCTGCATCGACAGACTCTTCAATCCGCATACTCCACCGCTCGAGTCCGGCCAGTTGCCAGTCGGCAAATTCGCCGACTACTCGGACCATCCGTTCAACTATACGCCGCCGAAGAATTGTTCGGGGCCCTACGCAAAAATTATTTTCAAGATGCATTTCCGCGTTTCGGCCGGCGTGCAATATGACCGGACGGGAGCCGTTTGGATCGGGGCCACGAACGTCTACTTCGGAACAACGTCGGAGCCCGGTCAGAACGCGAGTCCGCAGTGGAACGTCGAGCGCGACGTGACGGAGTACGCTCCGATTTTCGCGCAGCCATCGACCGGGCAAGCCTCCGTCTATAACGTCGTCAACTCGGAATACACCGGCATCATTTACGGCAGCGCCGAGCTGGATTTCTATCCGGCGACAAAAAAGCACCCGGCAGGCCGAAGCGCCGACATTGTCGATCCGCTCTCGGGCGGCCCGGACGGCGGATACGTGAACCTCGACGCGCCCACCGATCAGATGACCGGTACGTTCACGTTTCCGACCAACGTCGAGGCGGCATATCTGGACGTCTTTCTCGAATCGCAGTCGAGCGACGAGTTTTGGTACACGTGCTTTCCCAACGACTTGGCGCAAAAGCTCAACAACTGCGGTAGCACCGCTTTTCGCGAGGGTGAGGTGACCCTCGATGGGCAGCCCGCCGGCGTGGCACCGATCTATCCGTGGATCTACACGGGGGGCATCGACCCGTACTTGTGGATTCCGATCCCGGGCGTGGAAACGCTGAATTTTCAACCGTACCGCATCGACCTTACGCCGTTTGCGGCGCAGCTCGACGATGGCAACAAACACACCATCGCCGTCTCGGTTTTCAACGACGACGACTACTTTGCTGCCAACGCCACGCTGCTCGTCTATGAAGACCACGGCTCGACACAAGTAACCGGGGCGCTGGTCCGCGACGGCACGGCTCTCTCGCCCGCCGAAACCGTGATCGATCACGTGCGATTCAACAAAGCCGGCGACGCCAGCGGAACGATCAATGTATCGGCGACGCATCCGGTCAGCCTCCAGGGCTACGTGATTACGTCGCGGGGGCGTATCACGACGCAGGTAACGCAGAGCGTTTCGTTCTCCAACGTACAAAAGATCGATGTGACATCGAGCCGGTTCTTCCAAAACATCACTCAGGCGACGACGATTTCGTCGAACACGTCAACGACAAGAGCAGGTAAGCACTTTAAGACGCAAAGCCTGTGGAGCTATCCGTTCAACGTGCGCTATAACTACGTCGCCGGGGCGAGCGGCACGGCAACCCAGACGACTGACGTTTTGCAAACGAAGAGCGGCAGCGGCTTAAACGAAATCCCCCGAATGGCATCTTCGTGGACGTTGTTCAACACCGTCAGTTCAAGCGACACGCTGAACTTTACCGCGGGCGGTTTCTCTCCGTCGAACGGCAAGAGCCGGCAGCAGTATAAATCGCTCGGCGTTGACGGCCCTTGCTACGAAGAAACGATTAAATCGCTCAACTATGTACTGACAGGGAAAATGACGGGCTGCTGAACTCGATCGCAAGTAGCCCGCACGGGCCCGCGCTAAGAGCAGCAGGCCCCCCCCGACGTTCGGGAGGCTGTGTTGCATTCCGAGCCGAGGCGGCTGAGCGGGCTGGCCGAACTATTCCCTGCCGATCCGTTCATAGCGGCGTGACGCAACTGACGGTTGTCGCAATTGGCGCCAGCGGCCCAAGCGGCGGTAGCAGCTATTGCTACTACACCGGCGGTAACGGTGGTTTGATAAAGGGCACGATACCCGTTACGTCCGGCGAGAGGTTGTCAATTTACGTCGGCGGAGAAGGAATCGGAGCCGGCTCAAATTGTTCGCCGGGCGGCGCCGGAGGATTCAACGGTGGTGGAAATGGCGGCGGCGGCATCAGCGGAGGCGCCAACGGAACGGGCGGCGGTGGCGCGTCAGACGTGCGCGAGGGCGGCGACACGCTAGCGGACCGCGTGCTCGTGTCCGGCGGCGGTGGCGGCGGAGG
>PMUK01000177.1 GCA_003166915.1 Candidatus Cybelea palsarum | reverse complement strand
ACGTCGGGCCATTTTGCTCGATCCCATTGCTAATCGAGCCTGACGGGGTTGTCGAGCCATACGTATAGATTTCAACGGACGACGGTTTGGCGCCGAAGTTGGCAACGTAGGTCACATCGTGCTCACCGAATGAGATGCCGATTGGCCCGGTGACGTCGCTGAAATTCGAGTTCTGCGGCTTCGAAGATCCAGCGGGAATCATGTAAATGGTGTTGGTGGAGTCGCAAGCCACCCAGACGTTATCCTTGCTATCCGCAGCGAGGCCGACGGGTTGACCGAAACTAGTGAAGTCGATCGTTTCAAACGGCGAGGTCGCTCCGGCCTTGTAGCCGACCACCGTGTCGTTGCCGAGGTTGGTGGCGAAAACATCGCCGCTCGAGTCGACCGCCACGCCATAGTTCGAGTCCAGGCCGGTACTGATCGTCAAGCTCGGCGAGCTCTGACCGGCCGGATAGATGGTAATCGTGCTATTGCCTTCGTTTGAAACGTAGAGCGTGCCCTTTTTATCAACGGCCAATCCGACTGGATAATTCATACCGTTGGAAACCGATCCCTCCGGCGACGGATTTGGCGTTTTCGGATCGTACATCTCGACCTCGTTGTCCGGAAGATTCGCAACGAAGAGAATAGGACGATGCTTCTTCGCAGGCCAGACGCGCCGAAGGTGGCTTTGATGCGGCACGGCCGGCACGACGATCGAGCCGGTGACGGCAGGCCCGGGCAGGACCCGCGTCGCCTGGCCGGGCGCTACGGCCGTTGAGTTGCTCGAACAGGCGGCAGCAAACGCGAGAGCCGTCGCGGCGACCAGCGCGTGATGCGAAAGGGTCTTCTGCATGAACGAACCTCCAATAATGTTGCTACAGCTTTATCGCAACGGATTGCCATCGATCCTCAGGGCGAAGTCGGAACGAATAATCGCGGCTCCTGAGAAAAGTTGAAGCAATCCGTGGCTGGTGAAGTTGCGCGCCTGTCGGCCGCAGCGAGCGGGTCGAGGCCGTAAAGGTCTTCCGCAAAGCGCAGAATGCTGGCGGTCTCGTACTGCACGTGCGAAACGTAATTCTGCTTGGCATACGGTGAGATCACCAGCAGCGGCACCCGGAAGCCGAGTCCCCCGTGATCCAGTTGGGGCGGCAGCACGTGGTCGGCCCAACCGCCATAGCCGCTCCACGTGATGAAGATCGCGGTCGAGTTCCAGAACTGGCTCTCGCCGACCGCGTTCACGACCGATGCGACCCACGCCGGTCCGGTCGCAGAACGGGAGCCCGAAAGATCTGAATCCTTAAGTTCCGGCGTCACCCACGTCACCGTGCTCAGACGGCCGTTCGCGATGTCTGTCAGGAACTGCGTTGGCGGAGACGTACCGGCCGAATAACCTTCGACCCATCCGAATGCATCCCACGTCGGCTCGGAAGCGCCTGCAGCATAGTAGGCCCACGTAAGGCCCGCCGCGGTGAGCTCGTTCGCGAGCGTCTTACAACTCTCGCACGCCGGCTGCGGCGGCCCGCCGAGCTGCCGAACTTTGGCGAGATAAACGCAACCGTCGGGCGGAGTGCTCCCAAATGGTTGATCGACCGCATCGTCTGCCTGCGCAGCGATATCATATTGGTGCGATTCGAACGTCGGGTTCCCCGTCGAGGAGAACATCCGGTCGCCGAGCACATAGCTCGCCGCGATGCTGCGATAAGCCTTCGTCTCGCCCGGCGGCACCGTCCGGTACTCCGGGCGCGTGTAGCCTGCGCAGTCGGTCTTCTCGTGCGAGAAATCACCGGTCTTTCTGGCGCGTTCGAAATCTTGGAAGGTGTCGGAGAGCGTGCAATTCGCTTCGAGCGGAATTCCCTGCGAGCGACGTGAGCATTTCGCTGCATCCGCACCGGAATAGCTGCAGAAGAGGTTGTCGAAGCTGCGCTGTTCTTGGACGATGTAAATGATGTGTGTGATCTTCCCGCCTGCGGTGTACGGCATCGCGCCCGTCGCGCCGATCGGCGGCTGCCTGTCATCCTGAGGTTGTGGAAGGGCGCCGCAACCTGCGAGTATTGCAGCGGCCACGCAGCAGGTTAAAGCATAGCGGCCGAAATCCAAGATCTTCATCTTCCTCGCTCCTCGCTCGCTAAACGCGTCAGGGCATTTTCAATCCGGTCACACCAAGCGCCTGCCCTAATAGGCGCTACGAGAACCCAGGGTCGGCCGAAAGCTCATCTGCCGCAACCTCAAGCTCGGCGGCAAGACGGCGCAGATCGCTCTCAACGTTCGTAGCGTTGGCCGAAAGAATCTCGCGCCACATCACCGGATCCATGCTCGCAATCCGTAATAGCTCCCGCGCAACGGGGCCGCAGAGCTTTTCGGTGCCGCGTTCCTCCTGGAGCAAGCGCGTGTAACAATAGGCGACGACCTGCGGAACGTGCGAGGTGATCGCCACAATGCGATCGTGATCCTCCGCGCCGATCGGCAGCGGCAGCGCGCCGAGCGAAACGATAAAATCGCAGGCGCGCGCATCGAGCTGCGCATCAGCGGTCGGCACGTAAGCCCAGGGGCGTCCTTCGAAAAGATCGCCGCGCGCGTTGCTCGCACCGCTGCGCTCGCTCCCGGCCATTGGATGCGACGCCACGAAGTTCTTCAATCCACCCGCAGCCGCAACCACGGGAGTCTTCACCGACGCGACGTCGAGAATTAGCGCGCAAACCGCATCGCCTCGCTCGCGGAGCCGTGCGATTTCACTCAGCGTTGCGCCGAGATGCGCCGCGATCACCAGTACGTCGGTTTGGCGCGGCAGTTTGTCGAAACTCGCGACGCCATCGATGACGCCGGCAACGCGCGCTTGCTCCAGGGCGGACGGATCGGAATCGTAGCCGATCACGCGGATTCCATTGCGTCGCGCGCGAAGCCCGATCGAGCCGCCGATCAACCCGACGCCGAAGATTCCTAGAACCTTCGGAGTCAAGACTTGGTGCGCACTAAGTCCGGGCGCAACACCGCGGCCCCGTCGAGATAGACGTGCTCGATCTCGGCGGCCGTTCGGGTCGTGTTGACGTGCATGAGCACGCGGATGCATTTGCCGAGCGCGCCGGGAACGGCGATCTCCACCGCGTGAAGCATCGGCACCGTCACCCAGCCCATGTCGCGCGCGGCCAAGGCGGGAAAACAGGCGTGCAAGTCGGGCGTTAGGGTGAAGAGCACCGAGGCGATGTCGTCGAGCTCGATCTCGTTGCGACCGATGATCTCTTGAAGAAGGCGTTCAGTCGCATGGGTTATCGCGGCGTCATCGTCGGCATCGACGGTGATCGCCCCACGGATTCCTCGGAAAACGCGAACCCCCGCCGAATCGACGGGGGCTTGCGTAACACGTTCCCTCACCAACTTCGAGTATGGCGATTACAGAACGAGAGATAGCACATCCACATGATGTTCAACCATGCAATCATAACGTCTCTTAATTGTCAAGGTCCGTGCCCGTTCTCGTTGAAGGCGAGTAAGCATGCTGCGCGAGCGGTTAATCGCGGCGCTTGGATCGGATGGGGTAAAGACCGAGCCCGAAGACCTCGCGGTCTATTCGTTCGACGCCTACACCGATGGCGGACGGCCCGCGGCGGTCGTCCTGCCAAAATCGACGCAAGAAGTCAGCGCCATCGTCAAAATCGCACGCGACTGCGGCGAACCGATCGTCGCGCGCGGCGCCGGGACCGGGCTCTGTGGAGGCGCCGTCCCTACCGCTGGAGGTGTGATCGTTTCGCTGATGCGGATGAACCGAATCCTGGAGCTTGACCTGCAGAATCGGCGCGTTCGAGTTCAGCCCGGCGTCATGAATCTGGACGTATCCCGGCAGGTCGCCCCTGAGGGTCTTTTTTATGCTCCCGACCCCTCGTCGCAGCAGATTTCGACGATCGGCGGCAACATCGCAACCAATGCCGGCGGACCGCACTGTCTCTCCTACGGCACGACGGTCAATCACGTGCTTGGCCTCGAGGTCGTGGACAACGCCGGCGAGGTCTTCGCGACGAGCATTGACGACGCCGGCTACGATTTGACCGCGGCATTGGTGGGCAGCGAAGGAACCCTGGGCCTCGTGACCTCGGCTTGGCTTGGGCTGCTCGCCCTGCCCGAAGCCGTGCGCGTTTGGGTCGCGGCATTCGACGAGATGGATGCGGCTTCGGAGGCCGTCTCGGCAATCATCGCGGCCGGCATCGTGCCGACCGCGCTCGAGATGATGGACGCCGTGATCGTTGCAGCGGTTGAAGCCGCCTTTCACGCCGGATATCCGACCGACGCTGCGGCGCTGCTCCTCGTCGAAAGCGCAGGTTTTGAGGAAGACGTCGCGGCCAGCGAAGCCGCGATTCATGCAATCGTTAACGCGCACGGTGCGCGTTATTGGAAAAGCGCTCGCACGCTCGCCGAGCGCAACGCGCTTTGGGCGGGACGAAAAGGCGCCGCGGGCGCAACGGGACGGATCGCACCGAACTACTACACGCAAGACGTCTGCGTGCCGCGCAGCAAGCTCCCTCAAGCACTTCGCGCGGTAGAAGCGGCGGCGCGCTCGAACCAGATCACCGTAGGCAACGTCTTTCACGCGGGCGACGGAAACTTGCACCCACTTCTGATGTACGACAAGAGTGATGCGCGTCAAGTCGCGGCGGTCGTCGAAACCGGTAACGTTATCTTGCAGTCGGCAATCGAGCTGGGCGGTACGATTAGCGGCGAACACGGCATCGGCTGGGAAAAGCGTGATGCCATGACGCGCATCTATTCGACCGCCGACCTCGCAACGATGGGCCGCGTTCGCGATGTCTTCGATCCACGCCGCATGCTCAATCCGGAGAAAATCTTCCCCAGTGGCGTGCGCTGCCCAGAGGTCGCGCCGCCATGACGGCGCGCAGCGAGTCCGTCGCGCCGGAGACGGCG
>PMUK01000139.1 GCA_003166915.1 Candidatus Cybelea palsarum | reverse complement strand
ACTAGGTCTATCCCCCGACTTCGATCATAAGAGCCAACTGAGGCAAATAATTCCCATTGCTCAGGGAAAATGCAGCCCATGTCGTGCGTTATCCATCGCACCTCGCGGCGCGACGTCGTAGTCACGCATGCCAACACTATCGAGGCCACACGATGTGGAACCGCCTGGGCGTAGGCTAGCCCTAGCGTGGTTCCCCAGGAACCACCGAGGACGGTCCAACGATCTATCCTAAGATGTTCGCGCAAGCGCTCCAGATCCTGGATGAGATGAGCGGTTGTATTGACTTTGAGATCGCTTATCTCCCCGACGTGCGGCCGGCTGCGTCCGCACCCTCGTTGGTCGGTTAGAATGATTTTGTAGATCGCCGGGTCAAAATAACGTCGGTTTCGTGGAGTGCTTCCCGAGCCGGGCCCACCATGGAGGTACACGGCGGGACGACCGTAAGGATTGCCGGAGCATTCCCAATAGATCTCCTGGGAATCGCCGACGGCGAGCATCCCGCTCTCGAAGGGCTCGATGTTCGGGAACATACGCTAGATATAGCGCCGTAGTTTAGGCCAGAGAATGTCGAGTGGTTCCGTTATCCCGGTGCAGAGTGAGATCGGGATATCTTGTTCGTACGAGATGACCCAGGGCGGGTTGAAGCGTGTGACGAGCCGGGCGCTACGAAAGAGCCCTGGAAAATCCATCCGTCCGCAGTCGCCGTTTACGTCGATCACCACGTTTCCGCTGTAGCCGTGCGTTCCCCAAAGCCAGTAGTTGTTGTGGCCGGAGATCGCCGGTGGCAAGCCGTAACGCCCGCCGAAGAAATCGATCGCCGCGGCCTCGCCATAGTTGCTCGCTACGATGGCCGCTTGCGCCCGTTGCGAGGGCGGCAAGCCGGCGTAAATCGTTGCAACCGTTGCCGCCAGCTCGGGCCAGCCGTGCATGTCGGCCCAATCTTCTGGCAACGCCGACCTCCGGAAACGTTCCGTCGCCATTGTCGACTGGCCAACGTGCAAGGCGCGCGAAACAAAGCCGGAATAGTCGAGCATCGCGGGTTCGGAAAGTACCGGCAGCGAGAAGGGCAAGAAGAAGAGACCTGCGGCGACGACTGCCGCGATCAGGAGCGGCCGCAAGACGATCGCACGCCGCGTCGCGCGTTCGAATGCGACGCCGCCCGCCGCCATAAGAATCGGATAGACGTCGGCGGGATAGTAGTGCTTCGCGTGCAGCGCGATCATCATCGCAATCAGCAGCACGTAGGCGTAGCCTAGAAAGCGCCCAGCCCTATTGAAGAAAAGCCAAACCAGACCGACGATCCAAATCGGCGCCGCAAAAAGATTGGTCAACAGCAGCTGCTGAACGAGAAAGAGCAGCGGGCCGGCGACGACGTTCTTGCCGTTCTGACCGTTGCGTAGCAGCTCCCACATTGGAAAACCGTGCAGCGCTTGCCAGAGGAAGTTCGGCAATGCGATTGCGATTGCCACACCGACGCCGGCGAGGAAGCATCGCGAAAACAGAATGCGGCGCTGCGGCGTCAGCAACAAACCTGCGACGATGGCGAGCGCGAAGAAGATTACGCTGTACTTGCTCTCGAGCGCGACCCCGATGCACGCGCCGGCGGCTAGCCACCAGCGCGGGTCGGCCCCCTTGACGATTCGCAGTACGTAGAGTGCGGCGAGCGGCCACAGCCAGAGGCCCACCATATCGGGGCCGACCTTCATTCCAAAACTCTCCAAGACGCCCGCTGCGAGGAACGCGAGGGTGGCAAGCACGGCTGCGAAAGTGCGGCCGCCAAGCTCGGCGACGAGCCGGCACGTCACGTAGACGCCGCCCGCCGCGAAGGCAGCGGGGAGTGCGCGCAACAGCACGAGCGAATGTCCGAAGAGCTGCGAACCTGCGGCTAGGAGTGGAACGAGCGGCGGCTGGTCGACGTAGCCCCACGCCGGATGAAATCCGCAAATGATAAAGTAGAGCTCGTCGCGGAAGAAACCGTAATGCGGATTGGCGGCGAGATGCAGCAGGAACGTCGCGAGCGCGGCGATTGTCGCCGTTCGATCGAGCCGTACGACGTTCATTTACGGCATCACCAGGTAGAGCTCGTGATAGTCATCGAGCTTTGTGTAATCTCGCGCACCGGTTAGGCTGCTCACATCGTGCGGATTGACGAGCACGAAGACGCGGCGATGCACCGCCCAGCGCCGGTAGAGCGCGAGGCGAAGTTCGTTGTCCGAAACGATGGTGAGCCCTGGAAGCGAACCGTCCACATAGGCGCCGTAGGCGAGCGAGGTAGCGTCCAGCCAGGGTGTGACCACGACACTTGGAGCCGGCACGTTAAGACGGACGGCGTCGATCACCCAGCGCCCGCCTTCGCCCGGCGCGTGATGAAAGAAGGCTCGTTGATTCGCAAAGGCCGTACCGGCACCGATCGCAAGAAAGAGCACGAGCGCGTAGCGTAACATCGGCATGGCGGAGGCCTCCGGTTCCGGCAAGACCGCGCCGAATAATGGAACGGCCAGCCACGAAGCGAGGAGCCGATACCGGCCTACGTCGCTCTCGTTCGGGTAGACGATGGAGAAAAGCAATGCCGCCGTGCAGCTAATGCAGAGCACGAGGGTCGTGCGCCAGTTCCGTCGCCACGCCGCCGCGACCCCGGCCAAGAGCAAGAAGGTCGCAAACGTACCGTACTGCGCCTGAGTACCCGTCACGAACGCCCAAAGCGCATCCCCGATACGCAGCGGGTTGAATGCCTGCGCGAAATAACCGGGCGTGTGAAACTGGCTGCCGGTCAACTCCAATACGAGACCGTGCAGCGTGCGCGGGTCGTTGTAGTTCCAGAAGATGCCGCCGTTGACGCCTTGGAGTCCGACCGTTGGATCCAGGCCATGCGCAACGACGTAGGCCGAGCGCAACGGCAAATATAGGTAGAGCGCCAATCCTGCCAGCATCAGCGCGACCGAAACGCCGGCGAGCCGCAAGGACGGCTTGCGCGCTGCGACCAGCGTGCCGATCAGCAACCCCGGCAGCAGCCAGAGCGCGTTGGGGTGCGCCGCCATTGCGAGCCCGCAGAGGGTAAAGGCGCCGGCAAACCAGCCGGCCTCTCCGCTGCGCATCCATCGCAGGAAGGCGTAGATCGCGATCGCTTCGCACGCGACGGCAAGATCCTGCGCCTCCGCACGCGCTGCGTGCGCCCAGACGTCCTGCGTGAACGCAAACCAGAGTGTGGCAAAGAGCGCGACCCATCGGCCCGCGCCGATCTCGCGCGCGACCGCATATGCGGCCAGCGCCGTAATCGCGATTATAATGCCGCTCATCGCATTCATGCGAAAGGCGACCGAACCGATTGCGACGACGTGCGACCAGACATATCCCACCAGCGTGTAGAGCGGAAATCCGGTAGGATGCGCGATGCCTAACATATACGGGACGCCTTGAAGCTCGGCCGTGTCCCACGAGCCCGGCTCGATCGACGCGCTGGCGATATACGCAGCCGCGGGAATTGCAAAAGCCGCGAAGGGCGGCAGAGCCGTCAGCTGCGCCGCGAGCCGCGGCCGGTTCACGCCAGTGTTGGCAGCGGCAGTGACGGACGGGTCGAGAGATCGGGTCGCACCTCTTGGTATCCCGCCAGAGCGCCGTCCATGAGCGCGAGCGCGAGATCGAGCTGCGGATCCTTTCCGTCGCGAAAATCGTGCGGCGCGATGTCCACGTCGTAATCGGGATCGGCTCCGCGATTTTCCACGCTCCAGCCGACGTCGACGAACCAGAAAGAAAACTCAGGCTGAGTCGTGAGCGTGCCGTCGACCAGGTGATGATATGGGTCGATCCCGATGACGCCGCCCCAGGTGCGTTTGCCCACCAGCGGCCCGAGCTTGTAGAGCTTGAAGCAGTGGCTGAAGATGTCGCCGTCCGAGCCTGCGAACTGGTTGGTCAGCGCGACCATCGGGCCGTTCACCGATTCTGGCGGATAGGGTTGCGGCGCCCCGTACCGAGGGATATCGTACCCGACGCGTTTACGGGCGAGCTTCTCGAGCAACAACGGTGAAACGTGGCCGCCGCGATTGTAGCGCACGTCCACGATCAAGCCTTTTCGATCGAACTCGCTCAAATAGCCACGATGAAACTCGGAGAATCCCCATGGCCCCATATCGGGAATGTGAAGGTAGCCGACGCGTTCGCCGGTTCGTTCGTGCACGAGCTGCCGGTTCTCATCCACCCACGCGCGATAGCGCAGGGCCGCTTCGCTCGCGAGCGCCTTGACGAGCAGCGTCCGTTCCTCGCCTTTGCGCGAACGCAGCGTCACGGAAGTCTCGCGACCCGATGCATTGACGAGCAACTGCCCCGGAGTAATGTCGCGTGACAAGCGCTTTGCACCGATGGCGACGATGCAATCCCCTTCGCGAACGTCCAAACCCGGCTCCGCCAGCGGCGAATCTTGCTCGCGATTCCACGAGTCGCCGCGATAGATGCGCTCGATGCAGTAGCCGCCTCGATCCTCGTCCCAGCGCAGATCCGCTCCCAAGAAGCCGCGTTGATATTGTGGCGGCTCGCGATAGTCGCCGCCCCATTCGTAGGCGTGCGACGTACCGAGCTCGCCCTGCATCTCCCAAATGAGGTCGGAGAGCTCGGTGCGCGTGCGCACGCGCGGCAGCACGGCGGCATAGCGATCGAAGACCCGATCCCAGTCGATGTCGCTCATGTCCTCGACCCAGAACTGTTCGGTCTGAAGCCGCCAAGCTTCGCGATACATCTGCGCCCATTCGTCGCGCGGAACGACTTCGACGTTGGCACGATCGACGTCGATCCAGCCGCTTCTGCGCCCCGGCTCGGCCGGCGGCTTCTGCTCTTCACCTTCTTCGGGCAAGTCGCCGAGCGCGTCGATCGCTCGCAACCGATCGTTGGAGCGATAAATCAGCGTTCGCCCATCGGCGCCCAGTTGAATCTCGTCGCACTCGGTGGCCATGGTCGCCTGGCGCTGGTGCTCGAAGTCGTAGGCCAGGAGCGTTCCGTGATCGTCCTTGTCCAGGTCCTCCCGCCGGGCCGGTTTAATTCCCCTAACGGGAAAAAGCGTGAAGAGCACCCGTTGCGGAGCCGCAACGATTTGTTGGTAATCCCCCTCGTCGACCGGAAAGCCGAGAACGCGTCCTTGAATCCCGTCGAAGTCGATCTCCACGTCGGACGCCTTCTGCGGTTTTCCGTTCTTCGCGCGGTCGTGATCGTGATCGCGTTCGCGATGGATCGGCTTTGGCTTCGGCACGAACGGCGACGGCACGTCGTTGCGCAGCGTCACGACGAAGGGCCGGCTTGCCTGAGGGAAGCTTAGGTCGAACTGCAGCGCATCGTAGACCGGATTGAAATCGCGCGTCGAGATGAAATAGAGATACGAGCCGTCCGGATCCCAGACGGGCGACTGATCCGCCCGCAGCGGCGACGTAACGTCGTGGATCTTCCCCGAGCGAACTTTGACGATGCGAATGATCGACGTGCCCTGCGCCGGCGACCAAACGTAGGCCAAGTACCGGCCGTCGGGCGCGAAGGCCAGGCCTTCGATACGATGGGACGGGCAGGTATCGAGTACCCTGACCTTTCCGGACTCGAGGTCCGCGACGCACAGCTCGTGGCGGTGATTCGCAAAGGCGACGACGTCGTCGGTGGGCGAGCAGACCATGTCGGTCACGCGGCCGATGTCTCCGCTGGTTACCAAACGCGGCTCGGTGGACGCGTCGGCGGGATACAGCGCGATCTGTTCGTAGCCGTTGATGTCGGTGACCGAAGCGAGCCGCTCGTCGTCGTGCAGCCACCGTGTCAGGCGACTTCGCGCTTTGCTCCCCAAGCCGTGGCGAATGACGGCCCCCTCGAAAAACGGCATCGTGAAAGTCTGACCGCGCGCGTCGAAGGCCACTTGCGTCCCCTCGGGATTGGGCCTGAACTGCTCCAGCGATTCCGCTGCGTTCTCGAAGCGGCGCGCGAGCTGCGGAGCCGTGGAATGCGTTTCGATCTCAACCCGCGACACAGTGTCGCTTTCGATATCGTACAGCTTGATATCGCCGCCGGCGGCATAGACGACGCGCCGGCCATCGGTAGCCGGGAAGCGCGCGTAGTACTCGCTCTCGTTGGTATGACGCCGTACGTCGCTTCCGTCGAGCGTGCACGAATAGATGTTGCCGATGCCTTCGTGATCGGCCAAGAAATAGATGCGATCGCCGATCCACATCGGCCAGCAGGGATTTCCGTCGGGTAACGGCAGGCGCACGAACTGATCGGAGTCCTGCGCTTGCACCCAGATCTCGCCCGCCGTGCCGCCGCGATATCGCTTCCAGCGCGCCGGATCGGCCGCATTGCGTCCGATGGCGAGCCGTCCGTCCGGACCATACGACACGACCCGCCCGTGCCCGAGGCCGAACTCGCGCGGGTCGCTGCCGTCGCGCGCAATTCGAAAAGGCCGAGTCTCACCTTCGTACCACGTCGTCGGGTTGCCGACGAAGAATATCTCCGTTCCATCGTCGCTCCACCCGGTGGTTGAGAGCATCGTCCCTCCCAGGAAGGTAAGACGGCGAGGTTCGCCGCCGCGCGCCGGCATCACGTACAGCTCGGGATTTCCTTCGTCCGTCGAGACGAACGCAATCCACTCGCCGTCGGGCGAAATGCGGGGAAACGAACAAGTACCAAAACTGACCGTGAGCCGAACGGCGTCACCGCCTTGCGCCGAGGCACTCCACAAGTCGTCCTCGCAGACGTAAACTATGCGGTCGCCTGCTATCGACGGATAGCGGTAGTAGCCTTGATTCATCAAGGAGAAGCTTGGCGACAGGGTATCAGGCTCCCCTTATTTTGGGGCATGCGGCATGGCGCCGCCGGTCACGTGTAAGAGCCGGCCGAGCGTTGCGTTCAGTTCAGCCGCATTTTGAATTTGCACGAGCATGGGGACCAGGGTTGGCGTGCGCGAGCGGCGTTCGAAGGGTTCGATCGGTCCATTCCATGCAAACTGGGTCGCCGAATCGCCCGCTAAGCTGCGAAAGAAGAGTTCGGCGCCCAGCGCGTTCGCCCAGCCGAATTCGGGTCGCGTGTAGCGCCAATAGCCGTCGGGATAAAAACTCTCGTGAATCAAGCCGCTTTCGCCGTCGGTTTCGGCAAGCGTCGTGATCGCGGCGGCCACCTCTCCCGAAGACGTTGCGGTGAGGGCGCGACCTATTATACCCAGCGGCCACACGTATCCGTATGGCGTGTGCGGGCTGCCGAGTCCCTCTGCATACCGCCCCGAGAAGAAGAACGGATTATCCCTGCTGAGCGTAAACCTTCGCGTGGCCAAATAGGTAGGATCGAATACCGAGCACCAATCGATATACGGCAACGTCGTTAGATTCGGAATGTTGGCATCGTCCATGAGGTTATAGCGCCCATAGCCGTCGGTTTCATACGCGTACATCCAAGCGTGACGGCGCATGTCAAAGTAGCGCCCGTACCGCTCGACGCCGATTTGGACGCGCGCTCCCAGCGCCCCAGCTTGATTGGCGAGGGTCGCATCGCCATAGCCGTCGAGCGCGAGTCGTACGACGTCGTGTAGCGCGACCACGGCCATCGCGTTTTGTGGAATGTTGAAACGGTATTGCACCGGATCGTCCGAAGGACGGAAGGCGCCCCAAATCATGCCGGTACCGGCGCTGTACGCGTCATTGGTATAAACGCGATAGGGATAGCGATACCGGCTGCAGGCTCGGTGCCGTTCTTCGCAACGGTAGGTGGATACGATGGTTCGTAGCGCGCGATGCAAGTCGGGCGTAAAAACGGTCCGATCCGCAGTCAAGTGCCAATAGATCCAGGCGAGAATCACAGGCCACGCCGGCGAGTCCACTTCCCATTTGCGCTCCCAGACGTGATAGTCGGCGTCGAGCGCGTTGGCATAGGGATCGGTCAGCACGTTGCGCGCGTTACGCTCGATGACTCCCGCGAACCGGGCGCGCAGCACCGGGTAGGCGGCTTGATAGCGAATGTAGGGAATCGTCTGAGCGGACGAGTCGCGCAGCCACATCGCCGGAATGTCCCCGGTCTGCACGTACGTCGTCGCGTCGTCCTCGAGGAAGAAGTCGTGGAGGAGCGTGTGAAAGAGCTGCGCGGTCTCAATGTCGCGCGCGCGACGGCCGGTCATCGGAACGACGAGCGTTTGCCCGGCGATCCGGTCGGGGAGTAGATACGAGAGGGCGGCGATCGCGCAGAGGATTGCGAGTGACCGTGCAACGAGCGACCGCACTATGGAGTTGATGGCTTCGCGCCAGGAAGGTCCGTTCTTGCTCAGAGCCGCAAACAGGCTTCGACGGTGACGGACGACGCATTGTTGCGCGATTTCGAAATGCACAAGCCGCGCGCGCTCGCGCGGGCGATTTCGTGCGCGGAATCGGGCCGCGGCGGCGATCTCGTCCGTGCGCTCTATTCGAAAACGGGCCGTGCCGTTACGATCGGACTTACCGGACCTCCGGGCGTCGGGAAATCGACGCTGGCGTCGGCGCTCGTCCGCAAAGCGCGCGGACTAGGTAAGAGCGTCGGCGTGATCTCCGTCGATCCGAGCTCGCCGTTCTCACATGGGGCGCTGCTCGGCGATCGCATCCGTCTCGCAGAGCACTTCACCGACGAAGCGGTCTTCATTCGCTCGATGGCGAGCCGGGGTCACCTTGGCGGGCTGGCCGGCGCTACCGCCGACGCGGTCTCACTGATGGACGCCTTCGGCTTCGACGTCNNGCCGGCATCATGGAGATCGCCGACGTGTTTGTCGTCAACAAAGCCGATCACCCGATGGCGAATCAGCTACGCCGCGAGATTCGCTCGGCGATGGAGATGCAGCACTGGAACGGTTGGATCCCCGAGCTCGTCGCGACGCAGGCTCTTGCCGGTGAGGGAATCGACCAACTCTGGGCTGCGATCCAACGGCACATGGCCTACCTCAACGAGACCGGCGAGATCGAAGGGCGCCGGCGGGATGCCTTCATTCACCAAGTTCGGCAATTGGCATTGGGACGCATCGAGCGGCGTCTCGACCATCTGCTCGAGAGCGAAAGCCGCACCGGGATCGATCCGTACGAGGCGGCCGATCGCGTCATCTCTGAGCTCAGGTCCAAGCTACATCATCCTTCGACAGGCTCAGGATGACATTGGGAGCCTGTCGCCTAGCTTGCTTGGGGAGAATCGAGCGTTTGCGTCGAAAAGCTCGGCCGCTATGTCCAAGATGATCGATAGGCCCAGCGGGCTGGGCGCGCAGCCTACTCCTGCATTCGAGGAGCAGCGACGGCGTTGGGAAGCGGCGTCGGCAAAAGGGCGGTCGCGAAAGGATCCGGGCTCGGGTGCCGTCGACCGCACGATCTCCGACGTTCCGCTAAAAGTCATCTACGCTCCGCAGGACGTCGCCGACATCGACCTTGCCGAAGACCTCGCGTGGCCCGGCGAGTTTCCGTACACGCGCGGCATCCACCCCAACGGGTATCGAGACCGCCTCTGGACGATGCGTCAGTTTGCCGGATTCGGTACGGCCGCCCAAACCAACGAGCGCTATCACTTTTTGCTCGAGCACGGCCAGCACGGCCTCTCGGTCGCCTTCGATATGCCGACGCTGATGGGTTATGACTCCGATGCGCCGCAAGCGCGAGGCGAAGTCGGAAAGTGCGGCGTCGCGATCGACTCGCTCGCCGATATGGAGGTGCTCTTCGACGGCATCGACATGGGCGATATCACGACCTCGATGACGATCAACGGCCCCGCCTGCATCGCGTTGGCGCAATATATCGCCGCTGCCGAGAAGAAGGGAATTCCGCGCGCGCAGCTGGGCGGAACGCTCCAAGCCGATATTCTCAAAGAGTATATCGCGCAGAAAGAGTGGATTTTTCCGCCGCGTCCGCACATGCGCATCATCGTGGACATGATCGAGTTCTGCACGCGCGAAATGCCGAAGTGGAATACGATCTCGATCTCGGGTTATCACATTCGCGAGGCGGGTTCGACCGCGGCGCAAGAGCTGGCTTTCACGTTGGCCGACGGCTTTGCGTACGTGGAAGCCTGCGTTGCCGCCGGAATGGAAGTCGATTCGTTTGCAGGGCGCCTTTCGTTTTTCTTCAACTCGCACATCGACTTCTTCGAGGAGATCGCCAAGTTCCGCGCCGCTCGCCGCATCTACGCGCGCCACATGCGGGAGAAGTACGGGGCGAAGGATCCGCGATCGTGGCAACTGCGTTTTCATACCCAGACGGCCGGCTGCAGCGCGACCGCGCAGCAGCCCGAGAACAACATCGTGCGCGTCGCGTTTGAGGCGATGGCAGCCGTTCTCGGCGGCACGCAATCGCTGCACACCAACTCGATGGACGAAGTCATGGCGCTGCCTACGGAAAAATCGGTCGAGATCGCGCTTCGTACGCAGCAAGTCTTGGCCTACGAGACCAACGTGACCAACGTCGTCGACCCGTTAGGCGGCTCGTACTATGTCGAAGCGCTGACCCAGGAGATGGAGCTTCAAGCAGAGAGTTATTTCGCGCAGATCGCCGAGTACGGCGGCGTGATCGAAGCGATCGAAGCCGGATTCTTCCAGCGAGAGATCGCCGAGGCCAGCTATCGTTATCAACGCTCGATCGAGACGCGGGACCGTGTGATCGTTGGCGTAAACGCGTTCGTCAAGGAGGACGAGCCCGCGAATATCGATTTGCTCAAAATCACGGAGGAGACCGAACGCGGACAGGCCGCCTCAGTGCAGGATCTGCGCTCGAAACGCGACGGCGCCGCCGTGCAGCGCGGCCTCGAACGCCTGCAGGTCGCCTGCCGCGATCCGAAGGACAACCTGATGCCGCACTTGATCGATTGCGTTAACGCTTACGCTACCTTGGGCGAGATCGTCGAGGCGATGGCGAGCGTTTACGGGCGCTACACGGAACGAGCCGTGCTATGACGGAGGGAGAGATGCGCGATAACAATCTAGAGGTTTATCGAGTGCGACGCACGCTCGCGCAGGTGAAGCGAAAACTCGAGGAGGCCCTCCACTTGAGCCGCCGTCAGGATGAAATGCGAGATGAACGAACGACCGCTGCGCGTCGTCATCGCTAAAGCCGGCCTCGACGGTCACGACCGTGGAGCGAAGGTCATTGCGCGAGCATTGCGCGACGCCGGCATGGAAGTCATCTATACCGGACTCTTTCAGGCGCCCGAGCAGATCGTGCAGACGGCCGTGCAAGAGGATGCAGACGGTATAGGCCTCTCGATCCTCTCCGGCGCGCACATGACGCTCTTTCCGCTCGTCGTCGAGCAGTTGCGAGCGCAGGAGGCGGGGGACATCGTCTTTTTCGGCGGTGGAACGATCCCACCCGAAGACGCAAAACGGCTCAAAGATCTCGGTGTTCGCGAAATCTTTACGCCGGGCGCACCGCTGCAAACGATCGTGGACTTCGTAACGCGCGAGTGCGGTAAGCGAAGAACGCCGGAGCCGGCGGCTTAACACGTTTTGAATCTGACGCGAGTCCGCACGCGCGTCGCGCCGTCTCCGACCGGCGATCCGCACGTCGGTACGGCGTACGTCGCGCTGGTCAACTACTGCTTTGCGCGCAAGCACGGTGGCGAGTTCGTCCTGCGAATCGAGGATACCGACGCAACGCGCAGCACGCCGGAGAGCGAGCGCGTCATCCTTGCCGCGCTGCGCTGGTGCGGCCTAGCGTGGGATGAAGGCCCCGACGTCGGCGGACCCTTTGGCCCGTATCGTCAAAGCGAGCGCTCGAGCATCTACGCCTCCTACGCGGAAAAGCTGCTCGCTTCGGGACATGCCTTTAAGTGCTTCTGCACGCCGAAGCGTCTGGAAGAGATGCGCGTCGCGCAACGCGCGGCCGGCCGGCCGCCGCGCTACGACGGCCACTGCCTGACATATTCGGCGCAAGAGATTGCGCGGCGCGAAGCGGCGGGCGAGCCGTACGTCGTGCGCTTGCGCGTTCCGGACGAAGGAGTCTGCGTCGTCAACGATCTGCGACGGGGGCCAATCGAGTTCGAGTACACGAGCATCGACATGCAGGTCTTGATCAAATCGGACGGCATGCCGACCTATCATCTCGCCAACGTCGTCGACGATCACCTCATGGNNCATCTAATGGAGATCACGCACGTCTTTCGCGGCGAAGAATGGGTTTCCAGCGCCCCCAAGCACCTACTGCTCTACTCATATTTCGGCTGGCAACCGCCCGAACTGCTCCATCTGCCGCTGCTGCGCAATCCCGATAAGAGCAAGTTGAGCAAACGCAAGAATCCCACGGGGATTCTATTCTTTCGGGCGATGGGCTATCTCCCCGAGGCGCTGGTTAACTTCTTGGCGCTGCTCGCAGACCCGGCGCGAGAAGGCGAGGACGAGATGCTGGATCTGCCGGCGATCGTTCGGCGCTTCGATCCGGGGCACGTGCCGATCGGCGGCCCCGTCTTCGACTTGGCGAAGCTCGATTGGCTCAACGGACGCTACATCCGCGAGCGCCTCGATCCCACCAGCTTCGTGCAGCGCGTGCAGGAATGGGCCATTTCACCGGAGCGGTTGACACGCGTGGCGCAGCTCGCAGCGCCCCGCATCGAACGTTTGAGCGATCTGGGCCCGCTGCTGGCCTTCCTTTTCTCGGGACGGCTCGCACTGACGGCGCAGTCGTTTGAGAGCACGAAACTCGACGCGCTTTCAACTCGTCGCGCTCTTAGTTTGAGCGTGGCCGAGTTCGATAAAGTCGCGGCATGGAGCGCCGTTGCGATCGAGCGGGTGATCGGGCGTATTGCCGCCGCTCTCGACAAAAAAGCGCGCGACGTCGCGCGTCCCTTCTACGTCGCCATCACCGGCAGTCCCACCTCGATCCCGCTGTACGATTCGATGGAGTTGCTCGGACGGGACCTCGTTCGGGAGCGGCTGCGCAACGCGATCGACCTTTTGGGAGCTCCCAGCAAGCGCGAGCTGCAAGAGTGGGAGACGCTCCTGCAAAGCGACGAGGTAGCGGTGTGATCCGAGCCATCGTCTTGGCGGCCGGCAAAGGCACCCGCATGAAGAGCGCGCGCTCCAAGGTGCTGCACGAGATCTGCGGGCGCCCGATGCTTTGGTATGTCGTGCAGGCGCTGCGCAGCGCCGGGATCGGCGAGATCGTCGTGGTCATCAACTCGGAACTGCGCGACGAGATCGAACGCTTCGACGTGCAGAGCGTCGTGCAAGAAGAACAGCTTGGCACGGGTCACGCGGTTCGGGTTGCGCTCGAGCACCTCGAGCCCAGATCGGGACGGCTCGTCGTCGTCTGCGGCGACATGCCGCTGGTCACCGGCGAGCTGCTGGGGAGAATGGCCGGTTCGCTCGATGCCGATGGCGGCGTCGCCCCCGTGATGGCGCTGGTCACCGTCAAGATGCCCTTGCCTTCGAACTTTGGGCGCATCGTGCGCAGCGGACGGCGCGTGGAACGGATCGTAGAGGTGCGCGACGCTACGCCCGAGCAGCTCACAATCGACGAGATGAATGCGGGCATCTATGCCTTCGACGAAGTCGCGTTGCGCGATGCCGTAGCGCGCCTCCGCACGGATAACGCACAAGGAGAGTATTATCTCACCGATACCGTCGCCGAGTTCGTGCGCGCCGGAAGAGGCGTTCGCCCGGTGCTCGCGACCGACCACCTTCACGTGCTGGGCATCAACGACCGCATCGAGCTCGCCCAGGTGCGCAAAGAGATGAACGCGCGCTTGTGCGCGGCACACATGCGCGACGGCGTTACGATCGTCGACCCCGAGACGACCTATTTGGAGCCCGAGCTGGAAATCGGCGGCGATACCGTGCTCTATCCGAATACGACGATCGCGCGTCTTTCGAGCATCGGCCGGAACTGCGTTGTCGGACCCAACAGCCGTCTATCGAATGCGAAGCTCGGCGATCGGGTTACCGTTCGCGAGAGCGTCGTCACCGACACGACGATCGGCGACGACGTCTGGATCGGACCGTTCGCGCATCTGCGCGGGGATACTCGGCTGGGCGATAAAGTCCACGTCGGCAACTTCGTCGAGATCAAAAAATCGAATTTGGACCGCCGCGTCAAGGTCAGCCACCTCTCGTACCTCGGCGATGCGACGATCGGTGAAGAGACGAACGTGGGCGCCGGAACGATTACCTGCAACTTCGACGGTGAACGGAAGCATCCAACGATCGTGGGACGCAACGTTGCGATCGGTTCGAATACGTCGCTCGTTGCGCCGGTCAGCGTCGGCGACGGCGCGTTGACCGGCGCCGGTTCCGTCGTCACGAAGGACGTACCCAGCGGCGAGCGCGTCGCGGGCAATCCGGCTCGCCCCCTTCCAAAGAAGTAGCCGTGCGCATCCTCTGCGCCGTGCTCTTTACGGCCGCGCTGCTCCTGACGTTCTCCGCCGCGCAAGCGGCGTCAATCGATCGGCCAAATGCGCTCGATCGCCGTGTGGACGCGCTCTCACAGAGCACGCTGCTCCATCAGCCCGCGACGGTGCTCGTGGACCACGCCCGCCAAGCCGCGGCACTGCGCCGCGCTCATTTGACGCTGCCCGGCTGGGTGCTGATCCAACTCTGCGAGGCGATTGCGCTCTTTTATCTGTGGAGCTCGGGGGGCGCGGCGAGGTTGCGCGATTGGCTGCGCCGGCGTATCCGCTCCGATTGGATGATGCGTTTTGCCTTCGGTGCGGCGCTTGGGGTGGTCGCGCGCGCTGCATCGTTTCTACCGGCCTTCTATCTCTATCGAGTCGACAAGACGATGCAGCTCTCCGTCGAGCTAACGCGCTGGTGGGCGCTCTCCTGGGCGTTTCATACGTTGCTCGGGATGATCGTCGCGGGACTAGTCGCCGCGATCGTTCTCGGGTGGGCGCAACGAACGCATCAATGGTACGCTTACACGATCCTCGCCATTCTCGCCGGCTGCGTCATTTGGACGTATGCGAGCCCGTACCTGACGCTTCTCGGACGGACGATCCATCCGCTTAACGGCCGCCTCGACGCGGAAATGCACGACGTGCTCGCGCGGGCGGGTTTCGGCGAGCTTCGCGTACAGGTCGAGGGCGTGCGTAATACGCCTATCGGCGAGGCTGCGGTCATTGGAATCGGATCGTCGCGCCGGATTCTCTTGAGCGATACGCTGATCGCGGGAGACACGCCGCCCGAAATCGCGTACGACGTCGCCGTCGAGCTCGGCCACGTCATGCACCGCGACCTGCTCTCGATCGCGTTAATCGAAGGCGGCATCGTCATTCTCTTCTCCGCGCTCGCCGTCGTGCTGGCGGATCGCATTACGTTTCGACGTGACGACGATCCACTCTCGCGCCTTGCGATCGTTGCCGCGCTGTTGGCCGTCGTGTATATCGCGGCCGTTCCGGCTCGGAACGCGGCGCTGCGCTCATACGATTTCTCCGCCGATCGATATGCAATAGCGCTGACCGGCGATCCGGCCGACGCGGTGCGGGCCCTCGTGCGGGACACCGATCAGCGGATGGAGGAAGTCTGTCCCGAGCTAAGCGCGGTGCTCTTCCTCTACACTTCGCCGGGTACGGGAGCCCGCGTCGCCGCGATCAATCACGTCCCGTCGGGGTGTCCCTAGGAGCCCAAGTATTGACGAAGCGCATCGCCGCTTCGAGTCCCTCGTCGATCCAGAGCGTTACGCCCTCGGCGGACGCCGAAATGATCGCCGGAAGCGCGCGGCGCTCGTCGTCGTTGAACTGACTGAGCACGTGGTCAACGCTGTCGAACTCGGGACGCCCGAGGCCGACGCGAAGGCGCGGAAACTCCTCGCCGATCGTCGCGATGACCGAGCGCAGTCCGTTGTGACCGCCGTGACCGCCGCTCGGGCGCATTCGTAACTTCCCAAACGGCAGGTCCATGTCGTCGCTTACGACCAGCACGCCGGCTGGGGGCGTTCGATACCATGCCGAAATCAAACGCACGGGCGTGCCACTGAGATTCATGAACGAAGCCGGCTTGACGAAGCCGATGCGGCGCGCGGAATCGAAGGCTTGCTGTGCCGCGTCTTTCTTCTTCCAGCCCAGGATGCCGAAGCGGCGTGCCACCTCGTCGACCACCATGAAGCCGACATTGTGACGAGTCGCCGCATATTGCGGGCCCGGATTGCCGAGCCCGACGACGAGTCTCGGGGCCCCTGCCTCCGCCGGCTAGCCCGCCTCGGGCGTGGCGGGTTCGCCGCCGACGAGTTGTGGCTCGGCGGTCCCTTCGGCCGAAGCGGCCTCTTCCTCGTGTGTCCGCGGCGGTTCGATCGTCACGACAAGCGTTTCGGGCGGCGAGAGCAGCTTAAAGCCTGCCGGCAGCGCGATGTCTCCGGCGGTCACGTGGTCGTGAATGGCCAGCGCCGTTACGTCCACTTCCAGATGCTCGGGAATCTGATTCGCGGGCCCCTCGACTTCGATCTCGTGGGCGACGATGTCCATCACGGCGCCCATGTCCTTGACACCCACGGCGACGCCGACCGTCACGATTCCGAGTCGGGCGGTGATCGTTTCGTCGGCGGAGATGCGCTGGAGATCGGCATGGACGATGCGTCGCGTAACCGGGTGAGTCTGCACCTCGCGGACCAAGGCCGTCTGCGGTTTCTTCCCGTCGTCGGTCAGCGTGACGACGGCGTTGCGCCCGGCACGGTGCAGCAGTTCCTTGAAGTCGTGCGCATTCACGGCGATATGATCGGGAACGGTCCCGTGCCCAAAGACGACCGCCGGAATCTTCCCTGCGGCGCGCAAGGCTTGAGAACCGGTCGTTCCGAGTTTGGTGCGGTGTTCGATTGAGAGTTTCAACTCTTTGCTAGCCACGATATTCCTTTTCTAGAGGGCGGCAACGGCTTCGGGGACCGGTGCCGGCGGCGTCAGGACGCCGTCGACGGTTTCGTCGCCTGCAAAGAGCTCCGAGACCGAGCGATTGGTAACGATACGATTGATCGCGTCGGCAAAGACCTGCGCGATCGAAAGCTGTACGAATTTTGGATGGTTGTCGCGATCTTCAAACGGAATGGTGTTTGTAATGAGCACCTTTTCGATCTCCGACTGCTCGAGTACCTCGACGGCGTCGCCGGCAAAGATCCCGTGCGTCGCGACGGTGTAAACCTTGGTCGCTCCCCGTGCCTTGATCGCCCCGGCCGCTTTGGCCAGCGTGCCGCCGGTCGAAATCATGTCGTCCACGACGACGGCGACTTTTCCGGCAACGTCACCGACGATGTCGGTAACCTCAGAAATGTCGGGCTCGGGTCGCCGTTTAAAGACGATGGCGAGCGTACTGTTCAAGCGTTTGGCGAAGAGCTCGGCGCGGTGCACGCCGCCTGCGTCGGGCGAGACGACGACGATTTTGTCGTCGCAGAGGCCTTCCTTCTTTAGGTAGTTGCAGAGCACCGGCATCGCCATCAAATTATCGACCGGAGCTTCGAAGAAGCCTTGAATCTGCGCGGCGTGCAAATCCATCGTGACGATGCGCCGGGCGCCCGTCACCTTTAGCAAATTGGCGATCACCTTGGCCGAGATCGGCTCGCGCCCCTTGGTCTTCTTGTCTTGCTTGGCATAGCCGTAGTAGGGAATCACGGCGGTGATCCGGGCAGCCGAGGCGCGCCGCAGCGCGTCGATCATTAGCAGCAGCTCCATCACCGCATCGTTGACGCCCTTGCCGTTGGGAGTTTTGCAGATGGACTGGACGACGAAGACCTCGGAGCCGCGAACGTTCTCGCCGATCTCCACCCGCGTCTCCTCGTTTCTAAACTCGGAAACCAGCGCCTTGCCGACATGCAGTCGCAGGCGCTTGGCGATCTCTTCGGTCAGCTGCGGATTGGAGTTTCCGCAGAACAGAAGGGGGCTTTGCACGAGGGGGACGTTCGCTGGCTGAATCGTTCGGCCCTCGAAGGCTGTTTGGAGGAGCGTGGCTCAAGAGTTTGCGCTCGTCTCGCCCTTTGCGCTGGCTGGCGACCAGCCGAAGGCGACCGACTCCTTGGCGCGCGGAGTCTCGCGCGGCGACCGCGCGCAGACGCTGCTCGGGGTCACTGGGAGCGGCAAGACGATGGCGATGGCGCGCACGATCGAGCTCGTGCAAAGGCCGACGCTCGTGCTCTGTCACAACAAGACGCTCGCCGCCCAACTCTGCGCCGAGTTCCGCGAGTTTTTCCCGAAGAATGCGGTCGAGTACTTCGTCTCATACTTCGACTACTACCAGCCCGAGGCGTACGTCCCGTCGACCGACACCTATATCGAAAAGGACAGTTCGATCAACGAAGAGATCGAGCGCCTGCGCCATTCGGCGACGCAGTCGCTGTTGACGCGCCGCGACACGCTGATCGTCGCGTCGGTTTCCTGCATCTTCGGCCTCGGCTCGCCCTCCGATTACATGGAGATGTCGGCGCGCGTTCGCGTGGGCGAGGAGTTCGACCGCGACGTTTTCCTGCGCAAACTGGTAGACATGCAGTACCGGCGTAACGACCTCAACTTGGTGCGCGGAACGTTCCGCGTGCGCGGCGATACGCTGGAGTTCGTCGGCGTGGAGGAAGAACTCGTCCATCGCATCAATTTTTTCGGCGACACGATCGAAGCGATCAACGTCGTCAATCTGCTTACCGGCGAATACGTCGAGAGCAAGCGCGAGGTGACGATCTTTCCCGCGAAGCACTTCATCACGCCCGAGGAGAAGCTCCAGCACGCGATCGTCTCGATCGAGGCCGAGCTGGAGGAGCGGCTCGCGTATTTCAAGGGACACGGAAAGCTGTTGGAAGCGCAGCGCTTGGAAATGCGCACGCGTTACGACCTCGACATGCTGCGCGAGGTCGGCTATTGCAACGGCATCGAGAACTACTCGCGCCATCTGACGGGCCGAGAGCCGGGCTCGACGCCGTGGTGCCTGATCGATTTTTTCCCCAAAGACTGGCTGCTCTTCGTTGACGAATCGCACGTGACGCTTCCGCAAGTCCACGGAATGTTCGCGGGCGACCGTTCGCGCAAGGAGGTCTTGGTCGAGCACGGCTTTCGGCTGCCCAGCGCGTTGGATAACCGGCCGCTGACCTACGAGGAGTTCGACGATCATACCGTGCAGGCGGTCTACGTTTCGGCGACACCGGGAACGTACGAAACGGGCCGCAGCAGCCAGGTCGTCGAGATGATCATTCGGCCGACCGGACTCGTCGATCCCGAAGTCGAGGTTCGCCCCACGCGCAATCAAGTCGACGATCTGATGGAAGAGATCCGTTTGCGCGCGGAGCGCAAGGAACGCGTGCTGGTCACGACGCTCACCAAGAAGATGGCCGAAGATCTCACCGATTATCTGATCGAGAACGGCCTGCGCGTTCGTTATCTGCACAGCGAAGTCGACACGCTCGAGCGCGTTGCGATTCTGCGCGACCTACGCGCCGGCGTCTTCGATGTGTTGGTCGGCATCAATCTTCTGCGCGAGGGGCTCGACCTTCCCGAAGTCTCGCTGGTGGGTATCCTCGATGCCGACAAAGAGGGATATCTGCGCAGCGGAACCTCCTTGATTCAAACGATCGGACGCGCCTCACGCAACGTAGAAGGCAAGGTCATCATGTACGCCGACGTCGTGACCGAATCGATGGCCCGCGCCATCGGCGAGACGCGGCGCCGCCGCGAACGGCAGGTGCAGTACAATCTCGAGCACGGCATCGAGCCAAGATCGATCCGCAAGGAAATTCACGACATCCTGAGCATGATCGGCGGCGGTGAAGAGCGCGCTGCGAAGTTCAAATTTGACAAGCTTCCACGTGACGTCGCGCTCAAGATGTCTCGCGATTTGGAGCGCAAGATGCGCGAAGCGGCCGCAAGTCTGGAGTTCGAAAAGGCCGCCGCGCTGCGCGACGAGCTAATCGAGCTGCGTAACCAGATCGGCGGCAACGAAAGCGTTCTCTTTGGCGGGAGGGCGCCGAAGATTTTCGACAAGGCCTTGGCCGAGCTGGTCGGTAACTAACTTGGCGTCGTGACCGTTCTTACTCGCACGCTGCTCAACGTGCCCGAGGCGCTGGGCGAACTCGTCGTGATTATCGCGGTCGTAGCCGGTTTCGTCGCGTTGCACGCGGTGCTGCAGCGACGCTTCAAAACCGACGTGCTGCGACGGCACAACGACGTCGCCGGCTATCTCTTTTCAGCGGTCGGCGTCCTCTACGCGGTGCTCCTGGGCTTCTCCGTGGTGGTGGTGTGGCAGAAGTACGATGCCACCGTCTCCAACGTCGAAACCGAAGTCGATGCGGCGGCGGACCTGTATCATGTGGTCGACGGTTTTCCCAACCAGCTTCGAGACGCCATTCGCGGCAAGCTTGCCGGCTACGCTAGGACCGTCATCGGCGTTGAATGGCCGGCAATGGCTGCCAATCGAGACGTGCCCGATACGGGAGCAAACATGCTCGACGCGATTTCGTATAGCATCGACAGGTTTGCGCCGGTCGATACCCGGGAGGGCAACGCGCAACAGGCGGCGTTGCGGGATCAGCAACGGCTTTTCGACGCCCGGCGCGAGCGGTTGATCTATGCGGCGCCGGCAGTACCGGCCGTGCTCTGGTTCGCGCTCATTATGGGAGCGCTCTCGATGGTCGCCTTCTGCTACATCTTCGGCGTCGAGAACCGGCCGGCACAGCTGCTGATGACCGCGATTCTGGTCGGCCTGATCGCGATACTCTTCTGCGTCGTCTACGAGTTTGCCACACCGTTCTCCGGTTCGGTGACGATTTCGTCGGACGGTTGGAGCTATTTCACGCAGCGCCTGCACGACATTCGATAACGATTTCAAAGAAAGGAGTTCACATGATTCGCAACATTCTTCTGGCGATCGGTCTCTACGCGAGCACGATCGCCGCGGTACCCCCGGGGGGCAACACAACCGTGACGCAGCCGCAACAACCGCCACCGGTGCCGGCCGCGCCCCCGATGGCTCCCATGCCGGCCGCGACGGCTGCACCGACGGCGACGCCGTCGCCGGATCCGGCGATGCTGGCCCGCGCCAAGAACGAGTTCGCCCAGGTGCAGAGCGGCAAGATCGATCGCACGACGCTCACGACGGACATGAACACTCTTCTGACCGATGATAAGGTGGCGATTGTCAAGGGCGCCATTGGAAATCTCGGCGCGCCCGTATCTTTCGAGCAGCAGCGTGCCGGGACGCAAGGTGACGTTCGCTATGCAGTCTACCTGGTAACGTTTGCGAACGGCACGAAGGTTGACTTTCTCGTCGGCGTCGATGGGCAAGGAAAGATCGCCGCTTTGCGGCTCACGCCGGCCCAATAGCGAGTCTGCCTCGTTGCGCCGCATCGATCTCGTGCTCTTCGACCTCGACGACACGCTTCACGATGATACGTACGCCTATCAAAGCGCGGCCGAAGAGGTCGCGCGGGAAGTTGCCGCCGAGCACGGGATCGATGCGCTTGCGCTCAAGGCCGCCTACGTTACCGAAGCGGAGGGCTTTTGGCACCGCCTTTCGGCCGACGATCTGAAGGTCAAGCTCTCGCGTATTCGCGCGGGCATGTGGCAGACCGCCCTCGAGAGCGTTGGAGTCGGCGATCCAGAGGTGGCGCAACAAAGCGCCGATCGTTACAACTCCTATCGCGCCAAGTACTACACGCTCTTTCCGGGCGCGATCGATCTGCTGCGAGCTTTGCGCGAACGCGGCATGAAGCTCGGCATCGTGACCAACGGGCTCTCCGAGACGCACCGCGAAAAGATCGCGCTCTTGCGCATTAGTGAGTTCTTCGATGCGATCTTTCTCGCCGACGAGGTTGGCATGATCAAGCCCAACCCGTTACTCTTCGCGCACGCGTGCCGGGCACTGGACAGCGCGCCGGCGCGCGCCGCGATGGTCGGGGACCGGTACGACCGCGACATCAAGGGAGCGCTTGAGGCGGGGCTCTTCACGGTCTGGCTCAACGTGCGTGCCGAGGAGCTGCCGCTCGGCTCTGCCCCTCCTGACGCGACCTGCAGCTCGATTGCCGACGTCGGCCGCATACTTCTTACGCCGATCGGTGTCTCCTAGATACCGTGTCCCTGGATTCCATCGTCATCAAGGGTGCGCGCGAGCACAATCTCAAGAACGTGGACCTCGTGCTGCCCAGAAACCGGCTGATCGTAATAACGGGCCTCTCCGGCTCGGGCAAATCCTCATTGGCCTTCGATACGATCTATGCCGAAGGGCAGCGCCGCTACGTCGAGTCGCTCTCGTCGTACGCGCGGCAGTTTCTCGGACAGATGGAGAAGCCCGATGTGGATTACATCGAGGGGCTCTCTCCGGCGATCTCGATCGATCAAAAATCCACCTCGCGCAACCCGCGCTCCACCGTCGGAACGGTAACGGAGATCTACGACTACCTACGGCTGCTCTACGCGCGCGTCGGAACGCCGCACTGCTACCAATGCGGTCGCGAGATCAGCACGCAATCCAGCGAGCAGATCGTCGATTCGATCATGGAGCTGCCCGAAGGCACGCGCATGGTGCTGCTGGCGCCGCTTGTCCGCGGGCGCAAGGGCGAGTATACCAAGCTCTTTGAGGAGGTTGCGAAAGAGGGCTTCACGCGCGTACGCGTGGACGGCGAGACGAAGGAGCTTTCGTCAAAAATCGTTCTCGACAAAAAACGCAAGCATACGATCGAGGTGGTCGTCGACCGGCTCGTCCGAAAACCGGACGTCCGCAAGCGGCTCGCCGACTCGGTCGAAACCACGCTTCGCCTTTCCAGCGGCATCGTCACCGTACTCATCGATCCTTCGACGGGCTCAGGACAAGCTAAGGAGCTGACGTTCAGCGAAGCATTCGCCTGCGTCTATTGCGGGCTCTCGTTCGAAGAGCTGGCGCCGAGGCTGTTTTCGTTTAACTCGCCCTACGGGGCGTGCCCGGCCTGCAGCGGTCTCGGTGAGAAAATCGAGATCGATCCGTGGAAAGTCGTACCCGATCGCAGCAAGTCGATTGCCCAAGGCGCGATCGTGCCTTGGAGCCGCAACATGGGCAGCGGCCGGTATCCGTCGATGAATCCGTATTACATGCAGCAGCTCGAACGCGTGCTGCGGCGGTACCGCGTGAAGACGTCCACCCCGATCGAACAGCTCTCCGACGAAGTGCTCGACGTCATCCTCTATGGAACCGATCGCGAGCAGACCTTTGCGTACACGTCGCGCGGCGGCAAGACTTGGGAGTATCGATCCTCGTTCGAGGGCGTCGTCAACAACCTGCAGCGGCGCTACAGTGAGACGTCGAGCGACTACGTGAAGGAAGAGATCGAGAAGTTCATGTCGGCCTCCGTCTGCCCGTCCTGTAAAGGCGCGCGGCTCAAGCCCGAAGCGTTGGCAGTAACCGTCGGCGGGCGAAATATCGACGAGCTGACGCGCATGTCGATCGAGCAGCTCGAGCTTTTCTTTCGCGAGCTCTCGCTGACGCCGCGACAAGAACAGATCGCGCATCAGATCGTCAAGGAGGTCCGAGCGCGCCTCGGCTTCCTGACCAACGTCGGGTTGACCTATTTGACGCTCTCGCGCTCGGCGACGACGCTGGCCGGCGGAGAGTCGCAGCGCATTCGACTGGCGACTCAGATCGGGAGTGCTCTGGTCGGCGTGCTCTACATTTTGGACGAGCCGTCGATCGGCTTGCACCAGCGCGACAACGACCGTTTGCTGGCGACGCTCCAGACGCTGCGCGACCTCGGCAATACCTTGATCGTGATCGAGCACGACGAAGATACGATGCGGACCGCCGACGTCGTCGTCGATATCGGACCCGGCGCGGGGGCAGAAGGCGGCGAAATCCTCACCGCAGGCACGCTCGCCGACGTGATCGCCAACCCCGCTTCGGAGACGGGTGCGTATCTTTCGGGGCGCAAGTTCATTCCGATTCCGCGTCACCGCCGAGAAGCGCGCGGGTGGCTCGAGGTCCGCAACGCCAAAGCGAATAATCTACGCGGCATCGACGTGCGCTTTCCGATCGGCGTCTTCGCGGCCGTGACGGGTGTTAGCGGCAGCGGCAAATCCACGCTGGTAAACGAGGTGCTCGTGCGGGCGCTCAATCAGCATCTGCATCGCCAGCCGCCGGGCGGTACGTACGGAACGGTTAAGGGCGCCGCGCAGCTCGACAAGATGGTCGTGATCGATCAATCGCCGATCGGGCGGACGCCGCGCAGCAATCCCGCGACCTACACCGGAACCTTCGATATTATTCGCGAGCTCTTCTCGCTCGTTCCCGAAGCACGCATGCGCGGCTACACACCCGGACGCTTCTCGTTCAACGTCAAAGGCGGACGCTGCGAGGCCTGTCAGGGCGACGGCATCATCAAGATCGAGATGCACTTCTTACCCGACGTCTACGTGCCGTGCGAAGTCTGCAAGGGACGCCGCTATAACGCGCAGACTCTCGAGGTAAAGTATAAAGGGAAGACGATCGCCGACGTGCTGGAGATGCGCGTGGACGAAGCCAACGAGTTCTTCGCGAACATTCCGCGCGTGCATAATAAGCTGCGCACGATCTGCGACGTCGGGCTCGGCTACATCAAGATGGGCCAACCCGCGACGACGCTCTCCGGGGGTGAAGCCCAGCGCGTCAAACTCGCCACGGAGCTCTCGCGGCGGTCGACCGGGCGCACATTCTACGTGCTCGACGAACCGACGACCGGATTGCACTTCGCCGACATTCATAAGCTGCTCGAGGTGCTCGACCGTTTGGTCGAGTTGGGTAATACCGTACTCGTGATCGAGCATAATCTCGATGTCATTAAGACTGCCGACTACCTGATCGATCTCGGCCCCGAAGGGGGCGATCGCGGAGGAACCGTCGTCGCGACCGGTACGCCCGAAGAGGTTGCGCAGAACGACCTGTCGTTTACCGGCGCCTACCTCGTTCCGGTGCTGCGGGATCAGCGAGCCGTCGGGCGCCTTCGTTCCGACGCCGGCGAGCTCGACCGCATCGAACAAGAGAATCTGCTGGTTCTCCACGACTTGGCGGAAACCGGTCGAGTCCCAGTCGAAGCTTGACGTCATCCTGAGCGCTCCCCGTGTCATGGTGAGCCTGTCGAACCATGACAGGGCCACTCACGACCGCATTATCATGCTGAGCGCGCGTTGTCATCCTGAGTCTACGATGCGAGGCCAGGCCGTTAACGCTCCCCAGCGCGATGCGGCCTCGCGGGCGCGGCGGGCGGCGCTATGATCTCGGCATGCCCAAACGCGCAGTTCTTAACGCGCGACAATCGAAACGCATAGCAATTGCTTCTCCCACTCTTCGCAACTACACCAACCACGTCTGCGTCAGGATCCGAATACCACAGGTTTCCACTCGAATCAAATAGCAGGCTCTTCGGGAATACCCCGTGCGGCGGTAGATAAACAGCTCTTCCGTATTCATCGATCACGTGCGCCTTACGCTCTGCTACCCAAAGATTGCCGTTAGGGTCGAGGCGCATGTCGGATATGCCTGGTGGCCCGAAATCGGTGTATTCTAGGCGGGCGGATCCGTCTGGAGTTGCGTGGCCGATGACGTTGCCGTAACGGTCGGAGAACCAGACGTCATCGGCAGCACCCACCGCGTAGAGCGTCGGCCATATCTTCTTAACCGACAGCTTTATTAACGTTTCTCGGCCTTCCCAACTGACGAAGGAAAGATAGTTGTCGTAGTTTCCCGTTGTTACCCATAGGCCATGTTTTGCGGGTTTAATCACTGCGGCGTCATCGACGAGTGGAAAACGCTGCCACTGTCCGTCCATTGTCACGGCCGCTAGGAACGGCTTGCCGAGCCCATACGATGAGGCCGCTCCGCTGACCCATATTCGCCCGTCCCCGCCAATCGCTAAAGCGTTGATACCGAAGACTGGAGAGGGGACAAAGTATCTTGGACTCGCCTTTTCATCAAGAGCGCCCAGTTCACGTCCGTCGATGAACCAAATACGATCGTTACCTCCTGAGGCCATCTCCAGATTTCCATGAAATCCGCCTGCCGCTAACGTGACCTGGTACTCTTTGTATGATCCATCAAGCGCGAAGCGAACGATTCTGTCGAACCTACGCTCACTGACCCAAACAAACCGCGAAGTAGCAATGATATCCCCAGCGTTGGCAAACGGGCTCGGTAAGTCGATTTCACGTGGTGGCTGGCGTGGCGAGATGACGTCTACGCGGTTTCCCAACCGATCAAGAATCCAAATGCTCTGGGACGGTCCCTCGACAAGCGTCTCTGGCGCGTTGAAAGGTGAGCCGCGCACGGAAACTCCATCTAACAGGACACCATCAGTCACATCATGACGCACCAGGGAAAAGTTCTCCGATCCATGCAGACTGACACCTATTCGCGATCTTTTGCCACTTGTCAACGAGAACTCAAGAACGCAGTCACTGCAGTTCACCTCGTCAAAGTAGTACGCGCCACCATCGAGCGTTCCGGCCACCGGCCTTTCGTCGCCGTCCGCAGGCCACATCGCGATCGCATTTGCGAAGGGCGGCGCCGTTCCCGCGAGCCCTCGAGCTGCATCGGTGAGCCGCACATATCCTAGGATATGGCTGTTTCGGCGATCAACGCAACGCACGCGAAGTTCAAAAAACCGATCGTGATGAGGCAAAACTCCGAGGAATCGCTCTCCGTTACATGATGTACTTCTCACGTTTACGTCGTAGTAGCCCGGCGCGAGCGAAAGCGTGAACCCGTCGTTGGTTCGGCCGGAGACTTTGGGTGGTATCGGAGCGTTTATCGATTCATCCCAGATGCTTACACCAGGTGGTTTGAAGGCGCAATCCGCGCAGCCTATTAGGTAAACCCTAACGAGTTGCCGCGCAAATGATCTGGATGAAACCTGTATCGCACGGTCGGGGCTATCAGCAAGAGGCGACGCCTGAGAACCCGGTAATGACTGCGCGTAAGCCGCGTAGGCAGCAGCGACGAGCATGATCCACAACACTATTCTCACAACGCCCCATGGCGTGGGTCCACCGCTGCGAGGTCTACTCCTGTTCATCGCGAGGTATTATTCGCGGGCTTTGAGTCTGTTCCATCGCCGTCTGTACGACCAATGCGAGCAGGGGCGATCGGTTCAGCAAAATCCGCGAAATGGAGGCACGGGCCAGAACGAAATCTTCGCGTATCCTTTCCTCGTAGTGCCTCGGCCGTAAAGACTGAGGTCCGAGGATGCTACGACATTACCGGCGCAATCAGGCGGGATGACTAGCCGAGCCGCTCGGGCGGATGAGCTGCGCGCGCAGATCGAAGAGGCCAACTACCGCTATTACGCGCTCGACGATCCGCAGATAACCGATGCGGAGTTCGACGCGCTCCTGCGCGAGCTCGTCGAGCTCGAACGCAAGCACTCCGAACTGCAGACGCCCGATTCGCCGACCCAACGTGTCGGTGCTGTCGCCTCGCAGCGATTCGCGCCGTACGAGCACGCGCGTCCGATGCTCAGCCTAGCCAATGCCGTGTCGGTCGACGAGTTGCGTGCGTTTGACGAGCGTGCCCGCAAGCTCGCGGGGACCGAGATCGAGTACGTCTGCGAACTCAAGATCGATGGTCTCGCGATCGCACTCGATTACCGCGACGGCTCGCTGACGCGCGGAGGGACGCGCGGCGATGGACGCGTCGGCGAAGACGTAACGGCGAGTCTGCGCACGATCAAGACGATTCCGCTGCGGCTACGTTCTACATCCTTCGACAAGCTCAGGATGACAGGAAGCACGCCGAAGTTTTTGGAGGTGCGCGGCGAGGTTTATCTACGCAAGAGCGATTTTGAGCGGCTCAACGCCGAGCGCGAACGCGAGGGCTTGCCGGCATTTGCAAACCCGCGCAACGCTGCTTCGGGCGGCGTGCGCCAACTCGATCCGGCGCTGACGGCAAAGCGCCGGCTCTCGTTTTTCGCCTATCAGCTCGCGGTTGACGAGGGAGATCGATCGGCGCCAAAAACGCAGTGGGATGCGCTTGCGCGGCTGCGAACCCTCGGCTTGCCCGTCAATCCGCACGTCCACCGGGCTGCGACGCTCGATGAAGTCATCGAGTATTGTACGAGCTCCGAGAGGAAACGCGACTCATTCGACTACGAGATCGACGGTGTGGTGGTCAAGGTGAACGATTTCGCGCAGCAGGAGCGTCTGGGCGTCGTCGCGCGCGATCCGCGCTGGGCGATTGCCTTCAAATTCAAACCGCGCGAAGCACGCACGAAGCTCGTCGACATTGCGATCACCGTCGGACGTACCGGAACGCTCAACCCCAGCGCGGTTTTGACCCCCGTGCAGATCGGGGGCGTCACGGTCAAGAGCGCGACGCTGCACAATGTCGACTACATCAAAAATAACGACATCCGCATCGGCGATACGGTGTTGGTGACGCGCGCCGGCGACGTCATACCGCGCGTCGTCGGTCCGGTACTCTCCGAACGCACCGGCCGCGAGCGCAAATTCAAAATGCCGCAGCGATGCCCCGTCTGCGGCTCCGACGTCGATCATCCCCCGGACGAAGCGATGTCGCGTTGCACGAATGCGGCCTGCCCGGCGCAAGCCTACGAGCGCCTGCGACATTTTGCCTCGCGCGGGGCGATGGACATTGAGGGTATCGGCGACGTTATGGCGCAACAGTTGACCGAGCTCAATCTGGTGCGTGACATCGCCGACACCTATAAGCTGAACGAATCGGCGCTTGCAGACGTTCCCCGGATGGGAAAGAAGAGCAGCGAGAACCTCTTGCGCAACATCGAGGCGTCGAAGCAGCGCGGGCCGGCCCGCCTGCTCTACGGCTTAGGCATCCGTTTCGTCGGAACGCAGACGGCGCAGATTTTGGTAGACGATTTCGGGACGATCGATGCCATCGCCGATGCCGATGACCAGACGTTGCAGCGCAGTGAAGGTATCGGCCCTGAAGTGGCGCGCAGCGTCGCGCTCTTCTTCAAACAGCAGCCCAACCGTGAGATGATCGAGCGCCTGCGCGAGACCGGCGTCGTCATGAGCGCGCCCAAGCGCCTTAGAATTGGCGGAGCATTGAGCGGCAAGAACTTTGTACTGACGGGAACCCTGCCCAACCTCACCCGTGAGGCGGCGGCGGAGTTGATCGTGGCCGCGGGCGGCAAAGTCACCGGCTCGGTGAGCAAGAAGACCGATTATGTCGTCGCGGGCAGCGAAGCCGGAAGCAAACTGACTAAGGCGGAGCAACTCGGAATCAACATCCTCGATGAATCAGGCTTACAAGCCCTTCTAGAATGACCAACACCGCAGTCCGCGTCGTGCCGGGCGACGTCCTGACGCCGATTGGTGCCTATCGCGCCCTGGCGAACCCGCAGGCTGCGTGCCTGCTGGAAAGTGTTGAGAGCGGAGGGCGCATTTCGCGCTACTCCTTCATAGGCATCGACTATCTCGCGGCGGCCGAGTTTGAAGCCGACGCCGAACTCTATCCACGCGTGCGCGCCTTCGTCGCGGAGCATCGCATCGCCACGCCTGGGGGCGCCCTCGGAGGTGCCCTGCTTGCGTTCTCGTACGATGCCGCGCGGCCCGATGCGCGCCTGCCCGCGAGAACGTCGTCGGGACCGGCGATGCCGGGCGCCTACGTTGCGGTTCCGGCGACGTGGTTGATTTTCGATCACTTCACCGATATGCTGACGATCTGGACGAGCGGCGCCGATGAAGACGTGCTCGAGCGCCGAATCGACGGCTACGTCGAGCGGTTGCTCGCGGCAAAACCGTCGTTTCCAGAGCCTCTGCGAGCGACGGGGCCAATCTCTGCGTCGCTGGATCGCGAACGCTACCTCGAACTGGTCGCCGAGGTGAAGCGGCGAATCTTCGAAGGCGATGTCTATCAGCTGCAGTTGGGAATCCGCTTCGGCGCCGCGCTCGAGGGCGAAGCCTTCGATCTTTACCGCGCGCTGCGGCGTTACAATCCGTCGCCGTATATGTTCTACGTCGACACGGAGTTCGGACAGCTGCTCGGCGCGTCGCCCGAGTTTCTCGTGCGCTTAGAAGGGCGCCGAGCCCGACTGCGTCCGCTGGCGGGCACGCGTTCGCGCGGACGCGACGACGACGATGATGCTCGCATCGCCGACGAGTTGCTCACCAACGAAAAGGAGCTGGCCGAGCACGTTATGCTCGTCGATCTCGGGCGCAACGATCTCGGTTCGGTCTGCGAGTACGGCAGCGTTCGAGTCGACGAGCTGCTGCAGATCGAGCGGTACAGCCACGTCATGCACATCGTTTCGAACGTCGTCGGTCGGCTTCGCGCCGATCGCGACGCGCTCGATCTCTTCCGCGCGGGCTTTCCCGCGGGCACGGTGACGGGGACGCCGAAGCTGCGCGCGATGCAGCTCATCGACGGTCTGGAACCGGTCACGCGCGGCTTTTACTCCGGCAGCATCGGGCGCTGGTCGTTTGGCGGCGATTTCGACTCGTGCATCACGTTGCGCAGCATCCACGTGCACAAGCAGCACGCGTGGTGGCAGGCGTCGGCCGGCATCGTTGCCGACTCGGAAGCCGTTGCCGAGTACGAAGAGGTGTTACACAAGACGCGCATCGCGCGCGCGGTGCTTGGAACGCAGTCGTGACGCGCGCGCCCCGAGTGCTCTTCGTCGATAATTTCGACAGCTTCAGCTACAACGTGGTGCATCTGCTCGCATCGCGCGGCGGCGCGCCCGACGTGCTGCTCAACGACGATCCACGGCTCGAGCCAGCGATTCTCGACCGTTATGATGCGCTGGTCGTCGGCCCGGGGCCCGGTCGTCCCGACCACGCGCCGCAGATGATGGCAGTGCTGCGCGCGGCAATCGATCGAGGAGTGCCGGTCCTGGGCGTCTGTCTTGGTCTGCAGGCGATCGGTGAAGTTATGGGTGCGACCGTAACGCACGCGCCGCGTCAGATGCACGGCAAGACTTCACGCATCGAACACGACGGCAGCGGCGTCTTCGCGGGCCTCCCATCGCCGTTCACGGCAACACGATACCATTCGCTGTGCTTGGAGCCGTCGACAATACCCGAAACCCTGCGCGTCAACGCGCACAGTGAGGACGGCGTCGTTCAAGGCGTCGCGCATCGCGACCGGCCGGTTCACGGCGTCCAATTTCATCCCGAGTCAGTGCTCAGCGAAAGCGGCGACCAAATCGTGGAAAACTTTCTCTCGCTGTGTCATGCAGGCTCAGCATGACGCCGTTCGCACCGTTACTGCGGCGCGTGCTCGGCGGAGAGGATCTCTCGGCAGATGAGGCGGCCGCGTTCGTCGGCGAGATCATGGACGCGAGCCTTACGCCGGTGCAGGCCGCCGCGCTGCTAACGGCGCTTGCGTTCAAAGGCGAGAGCGTGGATGAGATCGTCGGTGCCGCGCGCGCGATGCGCGAGCGAAGTTTGCACGTCGAGCACGGTTTGCCGATGGTGGTTGACGTCGTCGGTACGGGCGGCGATCATGCCAACACCATTAATATCTCGACGATGGCGGCGCTGGTCGTCGCGGCGGCGGGGGTTCCCGTCGCCAAGCACGGCAATCGCGCGGCATCGAGCGCATGCGGCAGCGCCGACGTGCTGGAGTCGGCGGGATTCCCGATCGAGGTTTCGCCGGAGCTCGCTGCGAGGATGCTGCGCGAGTGCGGGTTTACCTTCATGTTCGCACCGCACTACCATCCGGCCATGCGCAACGCCGCAGGCATTCGCCGAGAGCTCGGCGTGCGAACGATCTTCAACCTCTTGGGCCCGTTGACCAATCCGGCGCGCGCTACGCACCAAATCGTCGGCGTCGCGAGAGAGGAACTCGTCGAACGCGTCGGTCCCGCGCTGCGCGCGCTGGGCGCGCGCCGAGGTGCAGTCGTGCATGGTTGCAGCGGGCTTGACGAAGTCGCCGGCGATGCGCCGACCCTCATCTATTCGTTCGACGAAGAGGGAGCGCGGTTGTGGCGCCTCGAGCCGTCTAAGTTCGGTATCGCCGGAGATTTGCGCACGCCGGTCGGCGGTTCGGTCGGCATCTGCCGCGATGCCTTCGTGGAAATTTTGCATGGCGGCCGGAGTGCGGCAGCCGACGTTGTGGCGCTCAACGCGGCCGTCGTTTTCTACGTCGTGGGCGTTGAGAGCGAGCTCCCGGCCGCATTCGAACGTGCCCGAACGCTGCTGCGCAGCGGCGCCGCATGGCAAATCTTCGAGCGCGCGAAGAGGATCGGCGCCCATGGCTGACGCGTGGATCAAGTTTTGCGGGTGCACGTCGCTCGGCGACGTCACGATGGCGGCCGAAGCGGGAGCCGACGCCTTCGGGATGATCTTCGCGCCGTCGCCGCGGCGCATTTCATTTGAATCGGCGCAAGAGATCGCGCGCCGAGTACCCTCCGCGATTGCGGCGGTTGCGGTCTTCGTGAATCCGGCGGAATCGGATGTGGATGTCGTGCGCGAGCTCTTTCCGAGCGCGTTCCTCCAGTTCTCCGGAGACGAGACGCCGGAGTTCATAGGGCGCTATGGCGACCACGCGATCAAAGCGATCCACATTGACGACCGCACGACCTTGGTCGAAGAGCGCTGCGAACGCTTTCCGGAAGCGATCGTCCTCTTTGACGCGCGCCAGGACGGAATGGCAGGAGGTACCGGCCGTACGTTCGATTGGAATCAAATCGTTCCGATTGTGGCCAAGCGGCGGGTCGTCATTGCGGGAGGCCTCTCGCCCGAAAACGTGGCGGAGTGTGTGCGACGCGCGCACCCGTTCGGCGTTGACGTACGCACCGGCATCGAGACCGGCGGCCGAAAGGACCCGGCCAAGATGCGGGAATTCGTGCGAGCCGTGCGCGGCGCGTGAGGGCACCCGACAGCCGCGGCTACTTCGGCGACTTCGGCGGACGCTACGTTCCCGAAGTCCTGATCGCTGCACTCGACGAGCTGGAGCGAGCGATGACGGCGGCGTTTGCCGATCCCGCTTTTTGGGCCGAGTACCACGCAACGCTGCGCGATTTCGTCGGTCGCCCCTCGCCGATCTACCGCTGCGAGCGGTACGCCGCGGACGTTTCGTCCGTACCGCTGGTGATGAAGCGCGAAGACACCAATCATACCGGAGCACACAAAATCAACAACACCGTCGGTCAGGCGTTGCTCGCGCTGCGGATGGGCAAACGCAGGCTGCTCGCGGAAACCGGTGCGGGACAGCACGGCGTCGCAACCGCCGCCGTCGGCGCGAAGCTCGGCCTGCCGGTCGACGTCTATATGGGCGCGCGCGATATCGAGCGGCAGGCGCTCAACGTTGACGTAATGCAATTGCTCGGTGCGCAAGTGCACGCCGTAACCAGCGGAACGCAGACGCTCAAAGACGCGACCAACGAAGCCTTTCGCGTCTGGGCGGGGCGCGTCGAGGACACGTTTTACGTGATCGGCAGCGTGGTCGGCGCGCACCCGTATCCGTTTATGGTGCGGGAGTTTCAGAAAATCATCGGCATCGAGGCGAGGCGCCAAACCTTGGAGCGCTACGGGCGTCTGCCTAGCGACGTAATCGCCTGCGTCGGCGGGGGCAGCAACGCGATGGGCATCTTTGCCGGCTTCGTGGACGACCGCGAGGTCAAGCTTTGGGGCGTAGAGGCGGGTGGCAAAGGTGTGGACGGCGACGAGCACGCCGCGTCGCTGCTTGCCGGCAGCATCGGCGTGCTGCACGGTTCGCGTTCCTATTTGCTGCAGAGCGCGGAAGGACAAGTTCGCGAGACGCACTCGATCAGCGCCGGCCTCGATTATCCCGGCGTCGGGCCGGAGCACGCGTTCTTCAAAGAGAGCGGCCGCGCCACGTACGTCAATATCACCGATGCGCAAGCTGTCGAAGCTTTCCACGGCTTCGCGCGCTGCGAGGGAATCCTGCCGGCACTGGAGAGCGCGCACGCGATCGCCTTCGCGCGCGAACTCGCGGCCCAGCGCGGCGCGGACGATCTCATCTTGGTGAATCTCAGCGGCCGGGGCGACAAAGACATCGGGCGATGTTAGACGGCGCCTTCGTGCGCGCGCGCCGCGAGAAGCGCTTGGCCTTCATACCGTACGTGATGGTGGGGGATCCCGATCTCGAAACGACCGAAGCCGTTCTCCTCGCATTGAGCGACGCCGGCGCGGACGTCATCGAGTTGGGAGTGCCATACAGCGATCCGCTTGCCGATGGGCCGACGATTGCCGCAGCCGGCCAACGTGCGCTGCGCAGCGCAACGCATCTTCGGGAGGTGCTTGCACTCGCGTGGCGCTGCCGCGAGCGCTGCGCGCCGATCGTGCTCTTTACGTACTACAATCCGGTCTATCAGTTCGGAGTCGAGCGGTTCGCGCGCGAAGCGGCGGCAGCCGGCATCGCCGGCGCGATCGTCCCCGACGTTGCGTTAGACGAGAGCGTTGAGCTTCGCGCTGCGCTGCAGGCGCAGGGATTGGCGATGCCGCTGCTCGTCGCACCCTCCACGCCGCAGCAGCGCGCGGTGCGGATCGCCGATGCGGCGACCGGCTTCGTTTACGTCGTTTCGCGGCTCGGCGTAACCGGCGCCGGCTACGCTCCGGATTTTGCGCCGCTGCACCGTCAGCTCGCTTCGCTGCGTGAAGTGACGAATAAACCGCTCGCCGTCGGGTTTGGAGTAAGCCGCCCGCAAGACGTGCGCAACGTCGGGTTGCTCGCCGATGCGATCGTCGTAGGTAGCGCGCTGATCGATTCCTACGCCGGCACGCGCGCGCAAGCGGCAGCCGCGCGCGTGCGCGACTTCGTCGCCCCCCTCATTGCGGCGCTCCCCGTGTCATGACGGTGGCAAAAAAGCGGCGGAAGAAGCCCTCGGGCCCATTCGATCGCCTGAGAAAGGCTTTGAGCAAGATCATTGCGGTGCCGAAGGATTTGATTAGGAAATCCAAAGCGAGGCACGTTGCACTCGATGATGCCGACACGAAACGAGTAGCGAAGCGCAAAAAGCGGAAGAAGAAACCGACGGCGACAAAGCGCGCTTCTTAGCCCGGCAGTGCCTCGCCGAGTGCGTCGGCCACATCGCTCGCGATGACACCGATTCGGCGTTTTTCCGCGGCGCGTTGCCCCGCCAAACCGTGCCAATACGCGCCGGCCCGCGCGGCGTCAACCGGAGAGAGTCCCTGTGCGAGAAGCGTTGCGATGATGCCGCTGAGCACGTCGCCCGTCCCCGCCGTCGCGAGCGCGTTCGTGCCGGTCGGATTGATGTGGACGGTCGCGCCGTCGTAGATCAGCGTGTCGGAGCCTTTGAGAAGCGTCGTGATACCCGTACGATCGACGAACTCGCGAATTCGCTCGACGCGCGTACCCGGCGCGATCGTTCCGCGCCCCGAGAGCCGTGCAAACTCGCCGGCGTGCGGCGTCACGACGCACGGCTTGCCCCCAAGCAAATCGAGGTGTTTGCTCAAATGGAAGAGACCGCTCGCATCAATGACGACCGGCAAACGGTTGGCTTCGAGGAAAAGCCGAACGATGTCGCCGGTGCGGTCGTCGAGTCCCAACCCGGGGCCGATCGCGACGGCGCCGTTGCGTTTCGAGATTTCGAGCAACTCCTGCGCGACCGCGCCGGGCTGCGCGTCGTCGGAAAGTGCGACGACGACTTGCTCGACGAGATGCGCACGCTCGGCGCCGGCGGCGGAGCTCGGCGTGGCGACGGTTACGTAACCCGCGCCGGCGCGCGCCGCACCTCGAGCGCAAAGGATCGCCGCGCCGGGGAACTGCGCCGACCCGGCGACGATCAGCGGCGCACCGGAAGCGCGCTTTTCGGTATCGGCCGCGCGTCGCGGCAAGAGTTTCATAAACTCCGCGTTATCGAGCGTAGCGAACGTGCGCGGTTGCGCGGCGAGCAACGCCTCGTCGATACCGATCTCCGCGCACCACAGTTCGCCCACGTATTCGCGCGCGGGCTCCAGCAAGAGGCCGGGCTTCGCGGCGGCGAGCGTTACGGTAAGCGTCGCGCGCACGGCGTCGTCGCTCACCGCACCGGTGAGCGCATCGGTGCCGCTCGGGATATCGATCGCCAGCACCGCGCGCTCCCGCGCGTCGAGCGCGCGCGCGAGATGCCGGTATGCCTCCGGAAGTGGCAACCGCGCGCCCGTTCCGAACATTCCGTCCACGCCGATGGCGTTCTCGAGCAGCGCGCGCACTTCGCGCTCGTCCGCGGGCAGGGGTACGATTGTGACTCCCGACTTTTTCGACCGAGCGCGCGCCGCATCGCGCGCCTGCGATCCCTGCGCCGCCGGATCGGCGGCGACGGTACAGTCGTACTCCGGCGCGAGCTCGGCGAGTGCGGCGAACGCGTCGCCGCCGTTATTGCCCGGGCCCGCGAAGGCGACGATTCTCGAGCCGGGTTTCGCCATCGTTGTTAAGCGCTTCGCAATCCTACGCCCGGCATTACGCATCAGCTTGTTCGTTCCAACTCGCTCGATCGCCGCAGCATCGACGGCGCGCATCTGCTCGGGCGTCAGGACGTAGATCATGTTTCTAGAATCACGACGGCGGCGGCGACCTCGGCGCTATGCGTGATCGTGAGATGGATCGTGCGTACGCCGCGGTCGCGCGTCAGGCGTTCGGCCCAACCGAGCAGTTCGATGACGGGTTTGCCGCTGCGCTCGTGCCCGACGCCGACGCTGCGCCACGGAATCGCGTGCCCGAAGGCCTTGCGCGTCGCCTCCTTGGCGGCGAAGAACCCCGCGAGGCGCTCCGGCCAGTTGCGCTTGCGCATGGCGTACGCCATTTCGCTCTCGGTATAGACTTTGCGCGCGAACCACGCGAGCTCGCGCTCGTCGAAGCGATAGCGCACCACGTTCGCCACGTCGAGGCCGATTCCAACGATCACTGCGACGACTTCGACGGCAGCGACGCAGGTCACCTAGATTTTTGTCGAGAATCCTAGCCACCCGAGATGGATTGCGTCCGAATCGTGCCGATCAACACTGTCGATCGCGTGTTCTTGGATCGTCTCGCCCCTTGCCTTGAGGAACGTTTCATCGCCGGCGCTCGCGTCGAACGATCGCTCGTCGTTCCGCGCAGCACGCTCAATGCGACGCGCGGTCAGCTTTTCGTATCCACGCTGATTGCGAAGGTGCAGCGGGCGCATCCGAAACCCGGAGCCGCCGTGCTGGCCATCACCGATTTCGACCTGTACAAGACGTCGCACCGATTCGTCTTCGGGGATGCCGATGAGGCGCAGTCCGTCGCGGTCGTCTCCGTCCACCGGCTTCGCTCGGACTTTTACGGCGAACCGAGCGATTTCAATATGCTTTTCCAGCGAACGCTCAAAGAGTGTGTTCACGAGCTCGGCCACACCTTCGGGCTCAAGCACTGCTATAACGCCCGTTGCGCGATGTACTACTCCAACTCGATCTTCGAAACGGATAATAAGATGCCGCACTTCTGCGAGATTTGCGACCACCGTCTCGCCCGCGCGCGCAGCTCTTAACGCAAAACTCGCGCGTCCGCCATCTCAACCCTTTCACTGCTCCCGTCGTCGCAGAGGACGCGTAAACCGCCGCCCTGGTCGAGCGACTGCGCGATTGCCTCGAAGGGCTCTCGTCCGTTATCCTTCGCGATTCGGTAGCGCCGTCCGGGAATCTGCGCGGCCGCTTCCCAGTCGCGCATGACGCGCCCGGCATCGTCGAGGGCCGCGAGCGTTGCATCGTAGGAGCGAAGGATGGCGACGAGCAGCGCGGCGCGATCGACCGGCGCGACCTCGTCGCAGAACGCAGGAGCCGGCTCGATGTCGGCTCCTGCGCCGGCTAAGCGGTGCACGTTGATGCCGACACCGCAGGCGACGCGTGCCGTTGCCGCGGTCACGCGCGATTGGCAGAGAATGCCGCCCATCTTGCGATCGAGCAGCAGCAGATCGTTGGGCCATTGCAGCGTCGTCGCGACCCCGCAGTCGGCGAGCCCCGCTCGCACCGCGAGCGCGACCCAAAATGGCACGAGCCAGAGCCGGTCGACATCGATGCTTTGCGGCAGGATCGTGCTAAAGAGCAGCGCCGTCCCCGGCATTGCGAGCCACGATCGCCCCTTGCGCCCGGTCCCATGGCGCTGGAACTCCGCGACGATCGTATGGCCACCGAACCGCTCGTCGCCGAGTAGCTCCGCCGCATCCGCATTCGTGCTTCCGGTCTCTTCGCGATACTCCAGCGAGGCAAACGGACCGTCCTCTAGCTGCGCAGCCACGTTCCAATACGGCATTTCTCGGGGATTGGGCGCTCGCGGTCGTTATCCGCTGCGGGGAAGCATGAGCGAGCCACCTACGCGCCGTATCGCGCTTTATGGCTATCGAACGTACGCTCATCCTCTGCAAACCCGACGCGGTCTCGCGCGGGCTCGTCGGCGAAATCACCGCGCGCATCGAGCGACGCGGCTACGTGATTATTGCAATGAAGCTGATGCAGCTCGACGGGGATCGCGCGCGCGAGCACTACTCCGAACATAGCGGCAAGCCGTTCTTCAACGACTTGGTCGATTTCATTACCAACGGCCCCCTCCTCGCGATCGCGGTCGAGGGCGAGCGCGCGATCGACGGTTGCCGTCAAATGATCGGCGCGACCGATCCGCTGGCTGCCGCGCCGGGGTCGATTCGAGCGGATCTCGCGCAGACGATTGGCCGCAATCTCGTTCACGGCAGCGACAGCGCGGCGAGCGCCGATCGCGAGTTGGCGATTTTCTTCGAAGACAAAGATTTCGTTTCGCGGCGTCACGACCTCGAACGCTGGATCACGGAATAAGCGTGACGCTCGAGTCGCTGCGCGGCGGCGGCAATCCGTCAATCGAAGCCGTCCACGCGCGCGAAGTGCTCGATTCCCGCGGCAACCCGACGGTCGCCGTGGCGGTCGCAACGAACTTCGGCGTGGTCGAGGAGGCGATGGTGCCGTCGGGCGCATCGACCGGGGCGAACGAGGCCGTCGAGCTGCGCGACCGTGATACGGAACGGTATAACGGCAAGGGCGTACGCAATGCGGTGATGGCGGTGAACGACCTGATCGGTCCCGCCATCGAAGGCCTGGATGCAACCGCGCAGCGCGAGATCGACCAGAAGCTGATCGAGCTCGACGGTTCGCCGAACAAATCGCAGTTGGGCGCCAATGCGTTGCTCGGCGTTTCGCTCGCGGTCGCGCGCGCAGCGTCGGCCAGTCTATCGATGCCGCTCTTCCGGTATCTCGGCGGAGCCGCCGCTGCAACGCTTCCCGTTCCGATGATGAATGTGATCAACGGCGGCAAGCACGCGGGGGGTGCGCTGGAGTTTCAGGAGTGCATGATCGTTCCGCTCGGAGCGGAGAGCGAAGCCGAAGCCGTGCGCTATGGTTCGGAAGTCTTTCATGCGATCGGCGCGATTTTGCACGAACGCGGTCTGACGACGCTCGTGGGTGACGAGGGCGGCTACGCGCCTCCGCTCGAGACGCCGCAGCAGGCGCTCGACCTGATCGTCGCCGCGATCGAGCGCGCCGGCTATAAGCCCGGCACCGACGTCGCAATTGCGCTCGATCCCGCCTCGAGCGAGTTTTTCGAGGACGGCAAGTACTATCCGCTCACGCGCGACCGCGCGGCGAGCGTCGACGACATGATCGCGCTCTATACCGAGCTCTGCGACCGCTATCCCATCGTCTCGATCGAGGACGGCCTTGCAGAAAGCGATTGGGCGGGTTGGCAAAAGCTCACGTCTGCGCTCGGCGACCGCGTCCAGCTCGTCGGCGACGATCTCTTCGTAACGAACGTACGCTTTCTCGAACGCGGGATTAGAGAAGGCGCCGCCAACGCAATTCTGATCAAGGTGAACCAAATCGGAACCCTCACCGAAACCTTGGATTGCGTCGCGACGGCACAGCGGGCCGGCTATGGCGTCGTCATCTCGCATCGCTCGGGTGAAACTGAAGACACGACAATCGCCGACCTCACCGTCGCCACCGAGGCCGGTCAAATCAAAACCGGCTCGCTTTCACGCAGCGATCGCACGGCGAAATACAATCGGCTCATGGCGATTGAGGAACAACTCGGCTCGGCTGCCCGATACGCCGGCGCCAAGGTTTTTCTACGCTAGCGCAATCTCGGGCGTGGGCGAGCCATCCCATACAAAGCGATAGGTGAGTTGCTTCCTCACGTTCATGACGAGCGCCGGCCGAAAACAGGAAATGCACGTGCCGCCGGAACGACGCACGCTCGGATAGACGATTCCGAGCGACCCGATCGCTAAGAGTTCCTCCGCCAGCTTTTGCGATGCCACGTAGCTTTCCGGATTCAGGTAACGGGCAAAGCGTTTGACATCTCGCGCATCGTGGAACTCCGCGCTGAAGTCGGCGGTGTAGTCGTCGTAGGTGACGTCGTCCTCGAACACGCCGATCTCGGCCAGATCGACGCTCTTGTGATAGGCGACCTCCGCCTGCGAGGTTTCGATGTCGAAGCCGCAGTACCACGCTCCGCGATCCGGTCCGTTGAATCGGCTGCCGAGCGGATGGGCATGCGTAAAGCTCGCGTTGACGATGCGGTAGTACGGGATGCCGAAGACGAGCTCGTGACTGTCGATCCCTGCCGGAATTCCGCCTTCGACGAGAAGACGATCGTTCGTCGCGTTGTCGAGTGTGAAGAGATCGACCAGATGCCGGTTTGAATCGGCGATACGCCCTAGGACGCTCTCACCACGCTTTGATGCAATGAACCGATGCGTGTCGTTCCGGCGAACGAGTGAGGTTTTCGGAAACGGTTTAGATGCCGCCACGACGCGCGTCGAGCAGCCGGCGAACGGCCGCAAACGCCGGAATGCCGCCGCGAATCATGTATTCCAGCGGCGCGATGCCGCGAAAGATAGGACTCGTATTTGGAAGACCGATCCACCGGTCGGCGAGTGCCTTGCTATGGAGAATGTTGAGCGCCTTGAACATGCCGATCAAATACGAAATCCGCAGCATCGTGTCGGGATCGAGCGTGCGCCGTGGCGATTTTTTAATCGCGTAATAGGTGCTGCTCGCCATGCCGCCCAGGAGCCGCATCGCGTCCTCATCGCGGATATGCCAGCACTCCATGATGTTGAAGAAGGCCTTCAGGGCTGACGGCCCCAGCCGCTTGCGTTCCTCTGCGGACGTGATGTCCACGAGGGCGGAGGGAGCGTAGCGGGTGTCGGGGTAGGCGAGAGCGGTCATCGTGTGGTATCCTCTTTTGGAGATTATACACTACGAATCCGGAGTCGACAAGCCTCTAAGGGCTCTCGAGCATCCTCGCGAATACCAAAATCGCTCGGGCCTGTAGCTCAGCGGTAGAGCGGCCGGCTCATAACTGGTTGCGCGTAGGTTCGAATCCTACCAGGCCCACTACGAAACGCTCGTTGATGCGGACGAATCCGGACAAAATGCCCGACAGCCAGAAAAAATCGGCACCGAAAGACCGTCATCGCAAGATAAGACAGATCATCGCTTCATCGGCTGCCACAGCTCAATTTTCGTGCCGTCGGGATCGAGAATCCAGGCGAACTTGCCGTTCGGATCTGAGTCGTCACGATTGAGGATAGCGACGCCCGTTGCCTCCAGACGAGTGAGAAAAGCGTCGAGGTCATCCACGGCAAAGTCGAGCATGAAGTCGCGCCGCGATGGCGCGAGATAGCTCTCCCCTTCGGGGAAGGCGTTCCAAACCGCGACGGCCGGATGCCCTGTTGCATTGTAGCGGAATGTTGCGCCGCCCCACGGCTCCAGCGGAATGCCCAATACGTCCCGATACCAAGCCGCCAGGGCCTTGGGGTTCTTGCTGACGACGAAAATGCCGCCGATCCCTGTGATCCGGCCTGGCGGGTCGGAGGCTACCACAGCTGTGGCCGTCCACATAAAAATCGATGCCACGAGGACGCCCAACGAGACCCACGTTCGCACATGATGCTCCCTTCTTGGTCGACCAAGAATGTCCGGCGCTGCAACATTGTCACCGTAAGGCTGTGTGGACGGAGTATCCCGCTGACGATAGGCACCTACACGCAGCGGCCTCGCGCACGGCGCGAGCTTACATCGTGAGCTGCAATTCCTTCGCCGCTGGCGTCAAGGCGTTTGATTTGCGCCTACTCCGTCGCGACGCCGATATCGGCCGATAGGCACCCGCTCGAAGCGCACGCCTTGACGACCTGATAATACTTGTATTTGCCGAGGCTGGACTTGAGCTGGGTCGCCTCAGTGATCGTGTCGAGCGTCGGATCACCCGGATTCGGATCGAACGCTCCGTTGAGCTTGTGAAAAACCTTCCCTGCTCTGGTGTAGAAGGCGCTGCTCCACGTGTACGACGGCGGCGAGCCCGAGCACGAGGTCACGATCTGCGCGTTCTCGACGCACAGACCAATATCAGCCCCGCTCGGCGGGCTAACGGTCACGCAGGCAAGATCGGACTTAGGACATTTTGTGTCCGGCTGCACGCCGAAGTTAAGCGACCCGAGCGCGGCTCGTGCGGTTGGCTGCGAATATCCGGCTTGGGCTGGCGTCGTCTGCGGGGCATATCCGACCCCGCTGGTCGTCTGCCCGGAGCAGGCGACGAGGCCTGCGGCCAGGATGAGCGCCGGCATCGAGCACCGACGAAGTGTCGTTGTATTCATGACTTTTTGAAATCTCCTGAAATAGCGTTAGGTTTGTCTGACGCTATCGTATTAGGCCGGCCGTACGAAAGCGTACGGCGATGTCTCACAGACGCGAACCTAGAAGACGTTCCCTTACCCTAAATGAGCCGCCGGGCTGACGCCAGCGTCTCGTCGAGCATGTTGCGTTGGAACGTCATCATGTCGGGCACGTGCGGGAACCGCGAATCGGTTCGGTGTGTGGTAAGGCGGTAGCGTTCGCCCTCCTTAGCGAGAGTACCGCGCTTTTGCAGCGCCGCAAAGGCATTTACGACCGCAGCGTCCGGAGCACGGCGCAGCTCGGGATCGACGAATACGTTACCTGGTAGTGAGTCGAGGCGCTCGCGCACCGCACGTACGGCGTCCGCAACCGCGAACGTTTCCGGGCCATCGAGCAAAAACGCGGCCAAGAGCGCGGAGGTCGTGATCGGCCGCGCCGCAGCTAACGACGTCCCGATATCGGCGAGGCCGGCGTATGGAACGACGCGATAGAGCATCGAGAGCCGTCGGCCTTGGAAAGGATCGTAGGCGACCGCGCAGAGCCAGAGGTCGGAAAAGGGCGAGAGCGCTTCTAAGATTCCGTTACGCATCGGATGCATGCGACCATCGCGACTGAAGTCACCCTCCGGTGTGATGTAGAAGCTCGCGCCGGACCGCACTCGCTCCACGATGGCAGCCATATCGCGTTTTGTAACGCTGCGGAGCTTCTCGAGTACTTCGCGCCGGTAGGGCTGCTTCAGTCGCGCCACTTTGACCCAAGCATGGGCGGGCGTGAAGTTGGCGAGTTTCCATAGGTCGCTCAGTACGCAGCTATCCAAGCCCAACGGAGCGAGCGTTTCGGCCGGCAAGATCGCATCGAGCGCCAAATCACCGTGTGCGGCGTGTAGCTCCTCTGCCAGGCTGATAAGCGGCCGTGAGAAGAGGTGGTTCTCAATCGGCAGAATTCCGAGGCAGTCCCAAAGCCAGCTCAGATTCAGGCCACGTGTCAGCCGCACGCTCCAGGGCCACACCGTCGCGATGAATCCCGTCTCGTACGTGCGGCGGGAGTTGCACATGGTCAGCGGTTTCCACGGGTGCCGAAGAAACGTGCGCGCAGTAATCATTTCCCCTTCGTCGATGTGCTGATGATTTGTAATCAGCACCGTTGCCCCGCGTTTCGCCGGCAAGTGGCCCCACTGCCGGACGCGCATCGTGAACTTAAGATACGCCTGGCGCGTGATGTACGTCGTGGCGATCATCACCCAGTTAGGCTTCATCGGGGCCCTCCGCCCGGTTTGCACCCGCCGCTGGCGAACAGCCAGCCATAGCCTTCACTCATTCCGCACTGTCCTTGTATACAAAAGCAAGGCAGCCTCCTATGGTTAGCGAACAGCGCCACGTGACTTTCGTACGTTTCCTCGCGGCGGCCCTTGATGTCGCCACGATCGCAGCGATCGGTTATGCGGCTGTCGCAATTGTATGTGTTGCGCGCTTTGGACGCGAACCGCTGGCTCGTAGCGCCGACTACATGCCGCCGGTCAGTTTGCTCGTGCCGCTGCATGGCCTGGAACGCGACCTCGAGGAGAACTTGCGCGCGTTTGCCCTGCAGGATTACCCCGTTTTTCAGCTGGTTCTCGGTGTCGCCCGCGCCGACGATCTTGCGCTGGCCGTTGCGCAGCGTGTGGTGGAGGCGCTTCCCGATCGGAACATCGAGATCGACATCGGTGAAGTGCCCGGCGCGCGTAACCCCAAGATCGCAAACGTGCTCTCGATGATGCGGCTCGTGCGCCACAAGATTTTGATCCTAGCCGACAGCGACACCCGGGTCACACCCACGTACGTCCGCGCGGTCACAGCGCCATTGAATGAACCGGGCGTCGGCGCGGTAACCTGTCTTTTCGCCGGCGTTCCCGATGGCACGCCTTCATCGGAGCTCGGGGCGATGTTTATGAACGATCAGTTTATTCCGTCGGTGCTCGTCAATCGACTCTTCGGCCCGACGCGACACTGCCTCGGCCCTACGAACGCGATACGCGCGCCGGTCCTCGCCGCAATCGGCGGATTCGAAGCGCTCGCGCCCCATCTTGCCGACGACTTCATGCTCGGAAATTTCGTTGCGGCTCAAGGTCTCCGAGTCGTGATCTCGCGTTACGTGGTACGAACGATCGTGTCGGACTCGAATCTCGCGGCGCTCTGGAACCACGAGTTGCGCTGGCATCGGACGATTAGGGGAGTGCAGCCACTTGGTTACGCCGGCATGTTCCTCACGTATCCGGTGCCGCTTGCGCTGCTCGCGTTCCTGCTCGCGCCGCAGCTGGAAAGCGCGGCGGCGCTTTTCGTTGCGGCACTCGCACGAGTCGCCCTGCACCGAGTGTCGGGACGCGCGCTTCGCGTCGCACCTGCTCCCGCCTGGCTCATCCTGCCATGTGATCTCTTCGGAATTGCCGTATGGATTTGGGGACTCACCGGGCACGCGGTCCGCTGGCGCGACGCGGTTCTGCACATGGAGTCGGGCGACATGCTCGCGGAACGCCAGTGAAAGCCGGCGCAGTCATGCCCGCGATCTCGCGTAACTGCTTTATCTCGTCGACGATCGGGGCAATGGTTGCGCTGCCCCTCCGGGCCTACGCGCAGGGACGTCCGGACCCGCCACTCGCTCGCGTTATCGTAAACCCTGCTCGCGTCATCCGTACGGTCGTCGGGCTACGGCCCTTTCGCCGCCACGGATTTGTGCTGCGCGCGGAAGCCTTTGGCAACAAGACGATCGTTCACAACTACGGGCATGGCGGCGGCGGATTTAGCCTGTCGTGGGGTTGCGCGACGCTCGCCGCCGATTTGCTGGCTGCGCGCTCCCCCGGGCGCGCCGCCGTGATTGGCTGCGGCGTGATCGGGCTTTCCACCGCTCGCGTTCTTCAGGACCGTGGATGGGACGTGACGATCTATGCCTCGAGCGTCCCGCCGAACACGACATCCAACATCGCGGGCGCTCAGTGGACGCCTACCGTCGTCTTTGCATCCCAAGACGCTACAAGCGAGTTTCTCGAAACCTTTCGGCATGCAGCACGCATTGCCAACCGCGCTTTTCAGTTAATGGCGGGTCCCACTTACGGTGTACTCTGGATCGACAACTACGCGCTCAAACATGCGGCCACGGAACGCGACGAACTCGACTACGCCGTTTCGGCCGGCATCGAGGATCTCTATCAAGACATCGAAACGATCGACCCTGCCTCCACGCCATTCGCCGTCCCGCTGGTCCGGCGGTTCACGACGATGCTGATCGAGCCAAACACCTATCTCCCAGCCGTCATGCGCGATTTTCTCCTTCGCGGGGGCAAGATTGACGTGCGAACGTTCGCGACGCTACGTCAGATGCGCGACCTAGAGGAACACGTCGTTCTCAACTGCACGGGCCTTGGCGCGCGCGCCCTCTGCAACGACGACGAGCTCGTTCCGGTGCGCGGGCAGCTCACGGTGCTCGAACCGCAGGCCGACGTAGATTATATCTATCTCGCCAATGGGCTGTACATGTTTCCGCGTAACGACGGCATCGTGCTTGGCGGTACGTTTGACCGCGGAGACTGGTCGCTGGCAGTCGATCCCGCGCAGCAAGCGCGCATTCTCACCGAGCAGGCTGCGATCTATCGCTCCTCATAGAACATCGCTAATCGCGCCAAGGAATAGCACCGCACCGCTCCGATCGTCCCGAATGATGCAGATGAACGGATGATCCACGTTTACGACGATTGGAGTGCCCCCCAATGCTATGCTCATTGGCATCACCACTGCCGTCGCGGCAGTGGCGGTCGTTCCCGCTTCGTCAACGTCAAGCGTGGTCTTGTGAATGACACTGCTGATTCGCAGCGATCGATCGCTAATTCCACCAAAATCGGCGCGATCGGAAAATGCAATCCCCAACCCGGCGTCCCTCAGTGGCGAAATGAGGTCGGCTTCATACGAAAGATGCAGCTTCGGAAGATGCAGGTTCACGCGCCGCTGCGTCGCGTTCGCGAGTGCCGTTGCAAAGGCGTGTGGAAGTGCGCTCTCCATTGCCAAACCGGTGCCCTGCTTCGGAAGCACGACGTACATTGCGAAGCGGTCTCCGCGATAGCCGAGCCGCACGAGCTGAAATTCGGGACCAGCATAGTATGAGAGCGTCGCGGTTTGATTCATGAAGGGGACGCTCGTCGTACCGGCGGTGCCGAAGAAGCGGCCGGTGTGCGTTTGGGAAGCCAAAAACGCCTCTTCCCACAACGCTTTAAAATAGACTGCATTGGTAATGAGCGCTTCGGCGCCGGCGACGCTGTTGACGATCGTGGGGATGTGGCCGTGCGTCCGCCGGCTTACCCATGCGTTGATCGTGCGAGGCGCGTCGGGGCTGTCGAAGTCTAGCGGCGTGACGTCGGCGCCAAACGCCGCCTGCGCCTTCTCTACGAACGATGCTTTGAGCGAGAGCCCTTGGCGAACCCACATGGCGTTTGCAAACTCGAGCGCGGCGCCGGAGTCAGCCTGGGGCAGGCCGGCTCGCAGGTTTTGCGACGCGCAGGCAAAGTCCGACGGATCGCCTGGCGGGGCGACGGAACTCTCGACGAACGCCTTAGCGGTCGCGCCACGCGCGCCGAGATAGGCGACGCCGAGCGCTTGTGCGATGCTAAGAGGTGAGATGAAAACGTTCTTTCCGGTCGACGCCTTCAGGAGCGTGAAGCCGAGGTCGTTCTGTGCCGTGACGAGTCGTGTCTGCATAAGGAGCGACACCTCCGAGCTGCATTTTGCCGAATTGCCGGCAGCGTCGACCGCGCAATCGCAGGCGAGAAATGCGAGGATGAGCGCGAATCCCGCGCCAACGTTACTCCAACGCATAACTTCTGTGATCGAGGGAAGTAACCTTAAACGTCAACAACCGGAGAGTTCATGTGCCGTAACATCAAGACCTTGTACAACTTCGCCCCGCCGGCGACGGATGAAGAGATCGGCGCTTCGGCGCTGCAGTTTGTTCGAAAGCTGAGCGGGCTGCACCACCCGTCGAAGGCAAATGAGGCGGCCTTCGAGCGCGCGGTCGATCGGGTAACCGGCGCGGCGCGCGAGCTGCTCGATTCGCTGGTCACGCAGGCGCCGCCGCGCGACCGCGACGTGGAGGCCGTGAAGGCGCGCGAACGCCGCCAACGCCATCACGTCCCCTCGTCGGCGCCTGCGTGAAGGATAAACTTGACGATTAAACGGTTGAGCGTTGCACCGGAGGCCGGGCTTCCGAAGTTCACGTAGAGCTCGTCGCCTTCGGGAAAGCGCTGGTGGTACGCCACGGCGAGGTTGTTGCCGACCTGGTAGGAGGTTGCAAAACCGCCAAGACCGTTGATATCGCGCAGTTCCAAGCTGAGGCTGCTCTCGTTGCTGATGTTGTAACCCAGCGAGATGCGCCGCAGCCACTGTGAATCGAGCGCGCCGTCGGAGAACGCGCGCTCGTAGGTTCCGTCATATTCCAAGCCGAGGCTGAAGCGCTTCCCGATCGGGCGGCTCGTGACGAGCGTAAACAGATGCACGTAGTCGTCGCCGAACGGTCCCCACTGATAGCTGGCATCGAAGGGCGATGGCGTCCCATCGCGATAGCCGACGGGAATCTGGTAGAGATTGAACGGCTGCGTCACGCCGTTGAGGTAGCACGGATAGCCGGTGAAGCTCGACTGATACAGGATCGGGCCGCTGCAGCCCGGGCCGGCCGGAATGTTGTAAGAGCGAAGTTGCCCGACCGCGTCGCCTATGCCGTCGAGCGAGAAGAGATTCTTGAAGGTGGCGTTGAGAAAGAATTGAGTGTCGGCCTGATGCACCGCGCCCGAGTCGTCGAGAAAGCGATCCGCGGCAAAGAAGATCGTGTAGTTTTTGATGCCCGGCGCCGTTCCGGTATAGTTCGTGTAGAATTGCGGCCCGCGAATGTCGGAGTTCGGCGTGTAGCCGTCGATGGGGTTGTAGTTTGGCGAGACGTCGAGGTACCCGACGTTTGCCTCGAACGGCCCTTTGTGACGATCCACGAAGAGTTCGGTAAAGTCCGCGTTGCCCTGAGGTACCCACGTGCCGTCTTCGAACGAATGGTCGAAGAAGTAAATCATCCCGTTTGAATAATCGCGTGCTTCGGCGCCGGCCTCGATCGTGTCGTCGGTGCCGGCGATGCTGTGGTTAGCAAAGACGCCGTCGCTCCAGTAGATGAACGAACCGTTGGGCAGCGCGTGCTCGTAGCCGTACGCCTGATCGCTAAACGTGTTGTTCGTCGTTTCGTCGAATCCATGGAAGGTCAGAACGCCGAAGCTTTGGTCGCCGAACGTTCCCTCGACCTTGCCGCCGCTATCGAACGGCCCGACCGACGGCGAGTAGAAGACGAGATCGGGGGCGTTCACGTTCGTGCCGGTCGGCGAGCGCGGTCCGGAGGCGGCATTGATGAAAGCCGCGCCTTGTGCGAAGAACGGCCGATACTCGAGAAGCTGCCGCTGGAACTCTTGCGGCGCGATCGTTTGTTGATCGATCTCGACATTGGAAAAATCCGGATTGAGCGTCCCGACGAAGCGGACCGTCGGCGAGATCGGGTAGCTGACGTCCCCGCCGAACGAGCGCACGTTCTCCGGCAGAAACTCGCCGTTGGCTTGCTGAAAGAGATTGCGATCCTCGCCAATGCTGGCCAGGCCGTAGATGTCCGCACGCGGCTTGGGCCGAGCCGCGGCCGATGCCGCGATGTCGAAGTCCCCGCCGGCCCAAAAGCGCGTATCGTTTTGGAAGGTCGGCCAGGTTCCGCTCGCAGCATCCCCCATGATGGGGTTCCAGACCCACGAAAGGTGCTCGCCCGGCGCGGCGACCTGGCGAACGAACTGCAGCCGCCACATTTGCTTGCCGCCGCGCGCGACGCGCAAGACGTCGAGCGGAATAATCATAATGGCGCTCCACGTTCCGTCGGAGACTTTTCCGGCGGCGCTCCAGCGCGGGCGAAAGCGAACGTTTTCATTGGCCTGCTCGTAGCGCGTTCCGCGAGGCGTCGCTTCAAAATAATAGGCTTGGCTTCCACCGCCCCCGTTGAGCAGGCCGATGCCGACGAAGTCGTCCGTACCAAAGCCCACGTCGTTCGTCGTCTGCGTTGCGACGATTGGAACACCGGCTTGCTCGCTTTTGAATCCGACGTAGAGATTCTTGTCGTCGTACAAGAGATAGGCCGTCGTCGCAAACTTGGCGGGCGCGCGAGTCGTCACGTTCTCCCACGGCCCGTCGCCGTCGGGCACCTTGCCCGCCGCCCACGCGGGATCGGCCAGGGCCGCGTCGAGGGCCAACGGGTGAGGTGCGCGTGCCGCGGTGAACGAGAAGCTTCCCGTCACGGCAGCCCGTACCGGCACGCACGTCAGCACGAACGCAAATGCGATCCCAAGGCCAAAACGAATTAGATAGTACAATTGCTGGCGCCTTAGAACGTTGCTACAGGCCAAATGCGCCGATAGTTTCATCGCGTCGATGGGACTAGACGCAGGGGCGAAAGAAGGACCGATTTCATGAGAAGAATTGATTCTCGTAATTGCATTGCTTCGATCTGCGCGATCGTTGCGGTGGTTGCCATCGCGTATCCGGGTCGATCTCGGGCGTCGACCGAACCGCTCACCGATAAGATGGCGGCCTTCAACTACCTCACCGGCGGATCGTGGAAGTGCTCGACCAAAGTTCCAGCGGTTGGGGCGCGACCGGCACACACGGAGCAAGTTACGGTCGTCTTTAGTCTCGCGCCCGGCAATACCATCCACTCCCGAGTATCGGGACCCGGTTACTCTCGCGACCGCTACTATGGTTACAAGGCAAAGTCGAGGCTGTATTGGGCCGCTTCAGTAGATAACCAAGGCTCGTACGGATTCGAGACATCCCGCGACGGAGCGACGTACGATGGGAGTACCTGGTTTGGTGGCATGAGCCTTAGTCTTAAGCTTAGAAATACGCTCGCGAAAGTGAATGCGAACGAGTTCACGACTCACGAGGTTTTGAGCGGTGGACGCCTTCAGATGGCGGTCGACACCGTTTGTGCGCGATAGCGGCGTGTACCGGCTATCGCGCTGCTCATAACTGCCCCGACGTTCCTTATTGGTTTAAGCGAAGTTGCAGCGTCGTCTCAGTGCTTCGCGACGTCGCCGGATCGGTGACCGTGATTCGTACGCTGACCGCCTGTTGACCCGGCATCGTGCTCAAGCTCACGCTAATCCTGAAGTTGCCGCGTGGGCCGGCATCGGTGTCGCCGTTGAACTGGCCCGTGAATGATGGCGTCGCACCGGCCGTCACCTTGACGTGCCCGTTTGCGATGGTGCTGCCCTGTATCGCGAAGTTACGCGCGACGGGAGCATTCGGCGCGGGCTGATTTATCGTGACGCTCAGCGGCGCCTCGGCGCCGCGCTTCACCGAGAACGACCACGAGCGGTCAAATGGCGAACCCCCACTAGGACCGCGCCCCGTGACGCGCACGGTATGCGAGCCGAAGTCGAGCGGCGCGGGCGGCTTATACGAGAAGCCCGTCGCCGACACGCCGCTGCGCGACGTGATGTTGTTGCCGTCGAGCAGGACGCGCACGCTGCCAGGGTCGACGTCGCGCGTGAACTCCGCCGCGATGACGCTGAAGCGATCGCTCACGCTCGCGCCCGGCGCAGGCTGTTTCCCGCGCAGATCGATGGGATTTGCCGGCGGCGGGGCCGCCCCGGCCACCGAGAACGACCATGTACGGTCGAACTGCGCCCCGTCGGAACCGCGGCCTGCGACGCGGACTCTGTGCGAGCCGAAGTCGAGCGGTGCCGGAGGTTTATACGAAAAGCCATTCGGGGATACCGCGCTGCGCGACGTTATGTTGTTGTCGTCGAGCCAAACGCGGACGCTGCCCGGCTCGACCCGGCGTGTGAACTGCGCCGAGATCGTGACGAACCGGTTCGCGACGCGTTCGCCGGGCGCCGGCTGATGCGCGTAGAGATTTATGACTTGCATCGGCGGCGGGTTGGGCGGCTGCGGAGGCCGCGGTGGGCGGACCGGTCCGATTGGCACGACTTGCCCCGATATTGTGATCGCGACGATACGCGTGGACGCGTCGTAGCCCACTGCCGCACCGAGCGACTGCGCGATGAAGCGAAGCGGAACGTATGTGGTCGCGCCGACGATGAACGGCGCGACGTCGAGCGTCGTGGGTTCGCCGCTGACGGAAGCCTGCGTCGAGCCGATCCGCAGCGAGACCGTCGTTCCGCCCTTCGTGGCGTTAATCGTGCCCGCAGAATAGACGACCGACGCGCCTAGGCGCTCAAAAATTCCCCGCAATGGGACGAGAACGCGGCCGGCGCGTTCGATCGGGCCCGGATTGAGATATAGCTGCTGACCGTTGACGGTTACCGTCTGCGCCGGCGCGGCGGCTGGAAGGCTCGCGATTGCGAGCCCGGCAATCAAACATACTATACGCTTCATGGCCTGCAGTATTTCTGAGCTCGCGCGGAAAAGCCGCTTTGCATGATTACCATCGACGCGCTCGCCCATCTTCCGCTCTTCGAATCGGCGCGTGACGAGGCGCTGGCTACGATCGTCTCGCGCAGTGCCGACCTGCGAGTGAACACAGGTGACTGGGTCGTGCTCGAAGGGGAAGCGGCGGCCTTTTACGTCCTTCTGGAGGGCCGAGGTGAGATCGTCAAGACTATCGCCGGCGCCGAGCAGCTCGTCGACGTGGTTGAACCGGGCGGCTTCTTCGGTGAGGTGCCGCTATTGCTCGGATCGGGCTTTCTCGCCGGAATTCGCGCGACTGAACCGTCACGCTTGATGCGGCTCGAACCGATCGACTTTCACGAACTCGTCGCGCGCTGCCCGAACGCAAACCGCCAGATTCTGGCCGAGATGGCGCGGCGCGTCACCGGTTTGCAGCAAGCGTCGATCGCCGCACCGATGATCAGCGTAACCGTTCTCGGCCATCGTGACGACTTCGCATGCTACGATCTGCGCGATTTTCTCGCGCGCAATCACATCGGCTTCCGCTGGCTCGAACCCGACGACGCCGCGGCCACTCAAACTGCGAACGTGCCGCAAGAACTGCTGGGCGGCGACAACTATCCGGCCGTGATCTTTGCCGACCGCTCCTACATGGTCAAGCCGAAATACCCGGAGCTCGCGGAACGGCTCGGGCTGCAGACCGCGCCGCGCGCAACGACGTACGACGTCGCGATCGTCGGCGCGGGGCCGGCGGGCTTGGCCGCCGCCGTCTACGGCGCTTCCGAGGGCTTGCAGACAGTGCTCATCGAGTGCCGTGCTCCCGGGGGCCAAGCCGGATCGTCGTCGCGCATCGAAAACTATCTCGGCTTTCCAGCGGGCATCTCGGGCGACGATCTCGCTTCGCGCGCCTTCCATCAAGCGAGACGATTCGGCACGGAAATCATCGTTACGCGACAAGCGACCGAGATCGAGCCGCGCGACGGCTCGTCCGCGACGCACGCGATCGTGCTCGATTGCGGCGAGCGCGTGCAAACCAAGGCGATCGTCCTGGCCAGCGGCGTAACGTGGCGAAAGCTCTCGATTCCCGGGGCCGATGCTCTGCTCGGACGCGGTGTCTACTACGGTGCGGCGCGCACCGAGGCGCTCGGTGTGCTCGGGAAGGACGTCGTTCTCATCGGCGGTGGCAACTCGGCGGGTCAGGCCGCGATGCTCTTCTCCGGCTACGCGCGCAGCGTCACGATCCTGGTGCGCGCCGAAAAACTCTCGGCCAGCATGTCGCAATATCTCATCGACGAGTTGGCGAAGAAGGAGAACGTTCGCATCGAGTACGCGTGCGAATGTGTCAGCGTCACCGGTACGAGCCACCTCGAATCGATCGAGGTCGCGTACAAAGGTGGCGAGCAAGAGGCGTTCAAAGCCGACGCGCTCTTCATTTTTGTCGGCTGCGTGCCCGAGACGAAGTGGCTACCGGAGGCATTGATTCGCGACGCTCAGGGATTCGTTTGCACCGGGCGCGACGTCGTCGACCTGCAACCCGCTGGCGCATCGTGGGCGCGCGACCCGTACCTGCTTGAAACGAGCATCCCCGGCATCTTTGCGGCGGGCGACGTTCGCCACGGATCGATGAAGCGCGTCGCATCGAGCGTGGGCGAAGGCAGCATGGCAATTGCGCTCGTCCACCAATATATCGACGAAACCGTGTCCTAGCCGGACCGCACTCACGAGGAGGAGGTTTCCCTTGCCGAGGTTCCCACTTGCAAGTCGTGCCGCGCTTTGCGTGATGCTTACGGCAGGAGCAGCGGCCTCAGTCGTCGCGCTGTCACGCGAGCAGACAACAGCGGTCGTCACCCTCGATCAGGGATGGGACGCCTCCACGCAGCACCGGTTCTACTACGAATCGCAAGGGACGCGGTTCATTCCGGCCGCGATGCTCGAGGCGCTGCAAACGCCGATGGGCGAACGCTTCATGTCCGCATCGAACATGCGCCGCTTCGGCTTCATCGTTGACGACGATCGCGCCGTCGACGCGGCGAACCCCTACGGTTGGCCGGTCGGCTTCGCCGTCGATCGCGATGCGTCGACCGGCATCGCGATGGCCGGTTTCACCTGCGCCGCGTGTCACGCCGCGCAACTCGAGTACCGCGGCGCTACGTTCCGCGTGGACGGCGGCCAGTCGGGCGCCGACATCAATGAGTTTCGCGAGGCGATGGCACAAGCGCTGATTGCCACCGGCAAAGATGCGGCACGGCGTGCCCGATTCGAGAAGCAAGCCGTTGCGCTCGGCTTTCCGGGCAGTCGAATCGCGGCTGCCCTCAGTTCGCTAGCCGAAAACGCGCGCAACGGCGATCGGATGTCGCCCGAGTACGTCATTCCCACGACGCCCACTGGTCCGGGCCGACTCGACGCGCTCAACGCGATCGGCTCGACGGTCTTCGGCCTCAATCTCGGCGTCCCGGGCAATGCGAAACAAGGCAATGCGCCGGTCGATTTTCCCTATCTGTGGGACATCTGGCGCTTCGACTGGGTGCAGTACAATGCGTCGATTCGCCAACCGATGGATCGCAACGTGGGTGAGGCGCTTGGTGTCGGCGTCAAGACGAATTTCATCGGCGCAAACGGCGCGGCGAACCCTGAGCCCCTTCGGTGGAAGAGCTCGGTGCGCATCGCAAGCTTGTACTGGATGGAAATCGCGTTGGCGAAGCTCCGGCCGCCCGTTTGGCCGCGAGCTTTCGGAAGCATCGATCGCGCGCAGGCCGCTCGCGGGCGCGTGCTCTTTGCCGCCAACTGTTCCGCGTGCCATGGAATTCAAGTCATCGCGGGCACCACGCCGGCCGAATGGCACCTTCCCGTCGTCCCATTGCAGAAGATCGGAACCGATCCGAATCAGGCAGAAGATTATGCGCGCAACACCTTCGACGCGACGAAGCTCGGCTTGGGCAAGGCGGTGCATACGGCGCAAGGTCTAAGCTATGTGGTGACCCGCGTGAAGGAGCAAGCCTATCGCGATGCGGGCATCCCAAAATCGCAATGGGCGAAATACGATGGTTTCGGTCGCTCGGGCAACTCCTTTCCGGCCCCGTGCGGCTACAAAGCGCGCCCGCTGGTCGGCGTCTGGGCGACGGGGCCGTTCTTGCATAACGGCTCGGTTCCGACGATATACGATCTGTTGAGCGAGACGCGCCCGGCGCGGTTCTGGTTCGGCAGCCGCGAGTTCGATCCGACGAAGCTTGGCTTCGTTGCGGAATCCGGGCCGGGGAACATGCTCTTCGACGCGAGCGTTCCCGGCAACAACAACTCCGGGCATTGGTTCACGAACGATCTCGCGCGTCGCGGACGAATCGGTCGCGCCCTAACCGACTCGGAAAAATACGCGATTATCGAATACCTAAAATCGGCGACGCTTGCCGATTACCCCGTGAGGACCGTTGGGCGCCCCGGGCTCATGCCGTGTGAAAATGACCCGAACTGGGCGATGGCCAGCGTGGTACCGCCAAACTAACTTCGAGTCAGCCTAGCACTCTTTCCATGGCCACAACGTCTACGTATCGGTCGTTGATGATCCCGTGCTCTTTGAAGATACCGACCTCTACGAAGCCGGCCTTTCGATATAGCTGCTTGCCGTGGTCGTTATGGTCGAGAGCGTGAAGCACGATTTTGTGGAACTCGGCCTTCACGGCCTCTTGCGTCAGACGGTCGAGCAATGCGAAGCCGATGCCCCTCCCGCGATGAGCGCGACCCACATAGACCGAAAGGCCCGCAACGCTCCAGTGGCCGCGCCGTGGCGAGAACGGATTCAGCGACGCCCAGCCTAAAATACCGCTCGACGTCGAGGCCACGAGAACCATGTATCGTCGATCCCGTTCCGTCCACCAACGCACCATCTCTTGTGACGATTTCGGCTCTGTCTCCAAGGTCGCAATGCGATCCTCGATGCCCTCGTTCGTAAATACTGCGAATCGCTTCGAGATCGTCGATTGATGCGCGCCGGATAGTGAAATGTCCCGTCAGCGAACGCTCCCCGAGCCGTTGAGCTCGGCAATCATATCGTCGGGCAGCTCAATCTCTTCAACCGCGAGATTTTCGCGCAGATGAGCGAGAGACGACGTGCCCGGGATTAGCAGTATGTTGGGTGCGCGCTGGAGCAGCCACGCCAGCGCTACCTGCATTGGAGTCGCGCCGAGCCGCGTCGCGACGTCAGAGAGCGTCGACGATTGCAGCGGTGTGAAACCGCCCAGCGGAAAGAACGGCACGCAGGCTACGCCGTCGGCCGCCAGCGCATCGATCAGCGCGTCGTCGTCGCGGTGGGCAAGGTTGTATTGGTTTTGCACGCAGACGATTTCGGCGATGGCACGCCCCTGCTCGACCTGCGCGGGGGTGACGTTACTCAAACCGAGGTGTCGGATCAGGCCCCGCTGCTGCAACTCGGCCAGCGCCGTCAATGGCTCTTCGATCGAGCCTTCGCTTAGGCCATGCCCGTGTCCCATGATCCGTAGATTGACGACTTCCAGCGACTCGAGCCCAAGATTGCGCAAGTTGTCGTGCACCGCGCTCGTAAGCTGCGCGGGCGTCATCGCCGGATGCCACGACGCATCCTCGCCCCGCACACCGCCGACCTTAGTCACGATCACCAAATCATCCGGGTAGGGATGCAGCGCTTCACGGATCAGCGCATTGGTGACGTGCGGGCCGTAGTAGTCGCTGGTGTCGATGTGGTTAACGCCGCTCGCAATCGCCTCGCGCAGCACGGCCAGCGCCATGTCGCGATCTTTCGGCGGTCCGAACACGCCCGGGCCGGCCAGCTGCATCGCACCAAAGCCCAGTCGTTTCACCGAGCGATCGCCAAGCGGAAACGAACCGGCTGTGTTGAGGTTGTTCATCCAGGCAATAACCCCAAGCGTCCACCGAACGATTCGGACGCGCCATAAATGAGATGGCGCTCGCTTGGTCGAAGACATCGGCATGAAGCGCTATGTAATGATCTTTACTCTGGCGATGATTTCGCTATCTGCTTGGCAGGCCGCGCGAGCGTGCACCGGAATTCGATTGACCGCCAAAGACGGCGCCGTCGTCGTGGCACGTACGCTCGAGTTCGGCGCGGATCTCCAATCGAAAGTGCTGGTCTATCCCGCCGGAACCCCGATCACGGGTTCGCTGCCGAATGGCGCGTCGGGAATTTCGTTTACGACGAAGTACGGCATCGTCGGCGCCAATGCATTTGGTTTGCCGATGGTCGTGGATGGGCTCAACGACCAAGGATTGTACGTCGGTGAGTTCTTCTTCCCAGGATCGGCCGGATACACCGACGTGACGCCGGAGAATGCGTCGCGCGCGATGGCCGGCTATCAGTACTCGATGTGGATCCTCGGGAACTTTGCCAGCGTTGCCGAGGTCAAGGCCGCCTACGAAAAAGTGGTGCTCGCGCCGACCGTCGTGCCGCAGCTCGGGATGGCGCCCCCGGTGCACTTTCGCATCACGGATAAGACCGGCGCCTCGGTGGTAGTCGAGCCCATCGGCGGAAAGCTGGTGATCTACGACGACCCGCTCGGCGTGATCACGAACTCGCCGACGTTCGACTGGCATATCACCAATCTGAGCAACTACGTCGGCCTCTCGCCGAACAACCGCGAGTCGATGACGATACAGGGCGTAACGCTGAACAGCTTCGGTCAAGGATCGGGCTTCTACGGGATTCCCGGCGATTTCACGCCGCCGTCGCGCTTCGTGCGCGCCGTCGCCTACGAAGCGGCAGCCGTGCAGCCGGCAACCGCGAGCGATGCGGTGCAGCAGGTCTTCCACATCCTCAACAACTTCGACATCCCCGTCGGTGCCGTTCGCGACGAAGTTCAAGGGAAGACCATCGACGAGTGGACGCTCTGGACCTCAGCCGAGGACCTGACGAACCTCCAGTTCTACTTCCGAACCTTCAACGATCAATCGCTGCGCAGCGTCGACGTTCGCAAAGCCTTGGCAAGCGCTGGTTCAACCGTCAAGTACCTACCGATGGAAACCGATCAGCCCACGCCGATCACCGGCGTCTCCCTCTAGTCGTACTCGTCGTGGCGGCGGAACCAAGGGTCGCCGTCGAAGTTCTCGTTGCGCCCGCGCGGCGCGCGGTCGAGCCACTGATACATGCCCCAGAGGCCGTCGAGGCCGCGCGCGTAGGCCGAGTACGTATGGTACACGACGCCGTCCTCGAGCACGAACGCGCTGACGCCCGGCAACTCTTGGAAGTACGTCGGCACGTCCGTGCCGGTGCTCGACGCGAACTGGTCGGGCCAGGGATGCTCGTTGCCGTCCTCCAGCATCGGCCGCACATCGTTCGGAGCGAAGTTGTATTCGCCGGTGCCGGACTGCTGCTGCTCTTTCGTCTGCGACGTCTGGAAGTCGAAGTTGAAGTCGGTATCGGACGACGACGCCCACGGAAAACTCCAGCCCATTCGTTTCTTGTACGTTTGCAGCTTAGCGATCGGAGCCCGCGAGACCGCGCAGAGCGTGACGTCGTGATTCGCGAGGTGGACGACGGAGCCGTTGAAGCCGTCCGCGATCGACGAACACGACGGGCAGCCCGCGGTGTAATCGGGTCCGAACATGAAATGGTAGACGAGGAGCTGGGAGCGTCCCTTGAAAAGATCGGCGAGCGACACGTTGCCCTCGTCGGTCTCGAAGCGGTAATCTTTTTCGATTCGAACCCAGGGCAGTTCTTGCCGCCGCCGCGCTAACTCGTCGCCGCGCCGCGTCAGCTCTTTCTCAGCCTTGAGAAGTTCCAGCCGGGCTGCAAGCCACTCGTCGCGGGTTGCGATCTTATGAGCGGTCGTCATTTTGCTCTTTCTTCCAAATAAGGGAGAGCCGCGAGCCGTTCCATGATTGCGGTCCAGCCCTTTTGGTGCCCGTCGCGCGAATCTTCGCTAGCGAACTGCTCGTGCGTGAGCACCAGCTCCGTCCCGCCGCCAAGATCGTTGAACTCGAGCGTCAGTAGTGTTTCGTGCTCGTCTTCCGGCTTGTCTTCTTCCCAGCGCCAGGTCATGACGAGCCGCTCGGGCGGCCGAACTTCGCGGTACGCGCCGCGCACGTTCCAGAGCTCGCCGTCGGGCATGCGCGTCACGATGTTGTAGGAGCCGCCGGTTCGCACGTCCATCCGAACGTCGGTCACGGTGACGTCGTCCGAGCCGAGAAACTTCATCGCGAGCTCGGGTTTCGTCCAGGCATCGAAGACGCGTTGCCGCGGAGCGGCATAGGTGCGGCGCAGTACGAGTGCCGGCGCGACCGGCGTATGCGTGTTACTCATTGTCACTTCTTTCGTTTGGAAGATTCTGCAAGAAGATTATCGAGGCGATCGAGGGCTGCGGTCCAGAAGTTGCGCTGCTTGTCGAGCCATCCCGACGCTGCTTTCATGACGGTTGGGGAGAGCGTGCAGCGGTGCACGCGGCCCAAGACGTGCCGTTCCAGCAAGCCCGACTCTTCGAGCACGCGAAGGTGCCTCGAGATCGCGGGCTGGGATATGGAAAAGCCCGACGCGATCTCGCCGGCCGACAGCGGGCCGCGAGCCAGGCGCTCGACGATCTGCCTTCGGGTCGGATCGCCCAGAGCCGAAAACACCACATCGAGACTTCCAGAACCATTAACCATAATGTTATATAACAATACTGTTAAGCGTCCGGGATTGTCAAGCCCTGCCGCCGGTTAAGCCCGATATTATTCGTCGGTTACCTTCTCAAGCCAATCGACGGCCCTGCCGTCGAGCTGCTCCTGAATTGCGTTGTGCGTTATGGCGGTCGTCGGGGCGGCGCCGTGCCAATGCTTTTCACCCGGAGCAATTAAGACCACGGCGCCCCAGACCGAATGAGCGCGATCATCTGCTGCTTTTCAGGGAACGGTGGATAGCTTTGGCTCATCCCCATGCAGCCAAGGCCGATGGCCGAGACCTTCAGGTTTTCGTTTCCGAGTCTGCGCTTCTTCATTCCCGTCCTACCTCGTCGAAAGCGCGCTGCGCGATTGCCAGCGCCGTCATCGCGGTTGGCCATCCTGAGTAAAAGGCGAGATGCGTGATGGCTTCGATCAGCTCGTCGCGCGTGATGCCGTTCTCAAGAGCCTTCTTGATGTGGAACGGTAGCTCGTTGATTCGATAGAGCGCGACGAGGCTGGCGACCGTAATCAAGCTTCGATCGCGAGGCGAGAGGCCCGGGCGTTCCCATACATCGCCGAAAAGAACGTCGTCCGTGATTTCGGCGAGTGCGGGAGCGATGTGGCCGAAGTTCTTACGCGCGTTGGTAGGTCGGTCCGACATGATTCTGTTCTCCTGGCGGATTTACGCCGCCGAAACGGCGAGTAGCACTTTGATGGCGCGGCGCTCGTCCATCGCTGCGTACCCATCCGCAACGCGGTCGAGCGGCAGGGTCAGATCGAGGACCGGAGAGGGATCGATATTTCCGGCCTCAAGGCTTGCGATGAGCTGCGGAAGATAGGCGCGGACCGGCGCAACGCCGCCTGCCAAAGAAAGGTTGCTGTGAAAGATTTCGTCCAACAGGGGCGTCTTGACGTTATGCGGCACGCCAACGAAGCTGACGGTGCCGCCGGGGCGTGCCACGACCACGGCTAGGTCCAAACTCTCCTGATTGCCGACTGCTTCAACGACGTGCGGCGCTCCACCGGGAACGAGCTCGAGAATTTCCTCCCGCACGTTCTCGTCATGTGAGTTGAACGTGTGAGTAGCGCCGAAGCGCTTGGCGAGCTCGAGGCGTTTGGGATTGTGCCCGACCGCGATAATCCGCTCGGCATTCTGCACCTTCGCCGCCGAGAGGACGGCGCACAAGCCGACCGCCCCATCGCCGACGATGACTACCGTCGAACCGGGCGCAACTTCCGCACGCACGACGCCGTGATGCCCCGTCGCCATAACGTCGCAGAGCGTTACGCTGGCGTCGTGTTTGGCATCGTTACGAGCGATCGCCTCAGGCATCTTGACCAGCGTGCCGTCGGCGAAGGGCACGCGGACGAACTCCGCCTGACCACCGCTTCCTTCGCTTCCGAAAAAGCCGCCGTGCGTACACGACGTCTGCAAACCTTCGCGGCAGAATTCGCACGTTCCATCGCTCCAGGCAAACGGCGCGATCACCGCGTCGCCGCGCCGAACGCGGCGCACATCGCCGCCGATCTCTTCGATGACGCCTACGAACTCGTGGCCGATTCGATTTCCGATCTCCGGTTCCGTAACGCCGCGATAGAACCAGAGATCCGACCCGCAGATCGCGGCACGCGTGATGCGAACGATCGCATCCTGCGGATCGTGGAGAGTCGGGTCGGGAACGTTTTCTACTCGAACGTCGTGCGCACCGTGATAGACTGTTGCCTTCATAACGATCTCCTGTCTCTACCCGCAATCCTATCTATGTTGCCTTCGGCTTTGTCCTGCTCGGGGACTTTTTGATACAGCCGCGTTGGCTTCTGTTGCGCGTGCGACGGTATTTGCAGCCGCTTGAATGAGGCTTCGCTTGCCTGGTCGAAAGAGTCCGAACAACCCACACCGATCACGAGACGTTCACCAGGGCAACGACACATTCAACGGCGCTCTAGGCAGCGGTGGCGTCGATGTCCTTACCCCGCGACCAACGTTAGCCCAGCTCAAGCAAAGCTGGAAGTAGCATTTCATACTAACTGACCACTTGATTGGAGACCACAATGTTCGGATACACTCGAGGCTGGGTGTTGTTACCATTGCTTGCCTTGTTGCTTTCGGCGTGCTCGGAAGGAATCGGTAGCCCTTCCGCTCCCTCGGCGTCATCCGCGGCGGTCGGATCCGACGACGTCGCCCTGTCGACTCGAACCGCGCTGGCAGCACTTGACTCCGCGCCCATCTTGATCAACCCAGGCCAGGAGGTGATTCGTCGCCTTCCAATTCACCCCAACGCGAAGTCGATGCCTTTCCTGATCAATTTTGTCTCCGGCGGCGAGGCCCAAAAAGGCGTGCCGTGTTTTTCCTGCGTTTCCGGTGCGCAGACCAAAGATAACGTTGGATTGACGGGGCCCGACAGTTACATCCCGACAGGCGCAACGTGGCAGTATACGCTGTCGTTTACCGATATCACGTTCAAGGGAACGTGCAAGCTTGCATGGGCTATTGCCGCAGGCAAGAAGGTGATCGATCAGTTCGCCGTTACAGTGAAAATCACACAGGCCGGTGGCTTCGCTCTTTACGGAATCAATCGCGGGCGCCCGTCCTATTCGGGTTCGGCCGTGCTGACCGGCAAGGTCACGTGCGGCAGTGGCGCTCCGCAGACAACCCAGACGGCGTTGCTGTTCGAGTGAGGCCGGGCAGTCCTCGCGCCGGCAGCGCTACTGGAAGAGTTTCGTGGCGTTGTCGATCGTGACGGCGATGCCCCAAGCCAGCGGTAGTCCGACCCAGAGCCAGGCCAGAACGAGCATCGTCGTGTTGCTGTCTTCGGGCCGCATGCGTCTTTCAAGCTGATCCATCGTAGAAACCTCAGGTTACTGTTTGCGCTTCGAGATAATAGCGCTCATCGACAGGGCGAACCGCGAGATCGCACAGGAGCCCGACGACTAAAAGCGCGGCCATAACATACATGGTAACGGAGTACGCGTCGGCCTTCGCGACCCCGTGATTGATCTCGTACTCGCGAATGTAGTTGATCAGGACGGGCCCCGCGATTCCGGCAACCGACCATGCCGTTCGCAACGCGCCATGGATCGCGCCGACGTTGACGGTTCCGTAGAGATCGCGCAGGTACGCCGGAATCGTCGCGAAGCCGCCGCCGTACATGCTGATGATCAACAGAAACGACAGGACGAACAGCGCGACGACATGCAGATGCCCCCAGGTTGGAACGAAGGCGTATAGTACCGCGCCCGCGATGAAGAAGATCGCGTAGGTTCGCTTACGTCCGATGAAGTCCGAGAGCGACGCCCAAAAGATTCGGCCGCCCATGTTGAAGAGGCTGATGAGGCCGACGAAGCCCGCCGCCGCCACGGCAGTCACTCCGAAGATGTCCTGGATCATGAGCGACGCTTGGCCGATCACCCCGATTCCCGCGGTGACGTTCAAGCAGAGCACGAGCCAGAGGAGATAGAACTGCGGCGTGCGCAGGGCTCGTTCCAGCACGACGTTTCGGCTCGTAATCATTGCCTGCGAAGCGACCGGCGCGATGTAGCCGGCCGGCTTCCAGCCTTCTTGCGGGATTCGCACGATCAGCGAACCGGCGACCATCCAGATGAAGTAGAGAACGGCCAGCACGAACATCGTTTGCGCGACGCCGGTGCCCGATGCGTTCGCGAAGTGTTTCATGAGGAGTACGGAGAGCGGAGCACCGATCATTGCGCCGCCGCCAAAGCCCATGATGGCGGTGCCGGTCGCCAAGCCCGGCCGGTCGGGAAACCATTTGATCAGCGTTGAGACCGGGGAGATGTAGCCGATGCCGAGTCCGCATCCTCCGACCACCCCGTAGCCGAGATAGACCAGCCACAGCAGATGCGCGTTGACGCCGATACCCGCGAGGACCAAGCCGCTGCTAAAGCAGAGCGCCGCGACGAACATCGCCTTGCGGGGCCCCGCGCGTTCCACCCACTTGCCGCCAAAAGCTGCGGAGAGGCCGAGGACCAAGATGGAGAGGCTGAAGATCCAGCCGAGTTCGGGGACCGTCCAATCGGCACCGGACCTTGGAGCGGTGATGCCGATCGCTTGCGCCATCGGCTTGGTAAAGACGCTGAAGGCGTACGCTTCGCCGATGCAGAGATGAATGCAAAGCGCCGCGGGCGGAACCAGCCACCGATTGAAGCCAGGCTTCGCCATCGTGTTGGATCGATCGAAGAAGGCCATGGACTCAATTGCTACGCGCCCTCGCGTGCCCCTCTTAGAGCAGAAGGAAGGCCGTCGCCCGAAGATAGTAACACACCCTTCGTATGGCAAGAAAAGCCGTTTGGGCGTTGGCATTCGCGCTCGTTCCTAGCCTGGCGCTAGCATCCCCGCCGCTGACGCCTTCGCAGATCGTCGCTCTCGTCAAGGCGACGCCGCAGCTTAAGATCGATCGGAGCGTGCCACCATCGTCGGCATTCGATCCGAAGACTCACCCGTAGGTTGACGTGCTGGGCGCGCCCGAAGGACAAGCCATCGGCGGATACGTCACATCTGAGCTCGCGCATCAAGGCACCCTAACGAGCGGCTACGCCGTGCTCGCCGTTCCGCTCGATAGCGGCGGAAGCGGCGGCGTGTTTACCCAGATCGTCTTTGCTCGCCGTGGCCGCGTTCCGTTCGTTTACGCGGGGCATATCGATTCCGCCGGTCATCTGGGTGTGCAGGTCAAAGGCGGAAAACTCGTCGCAACCTTGCCCTACTACGCGGCCAAGGATCCCAATTGCTGCCCTTCAAAACTCATCGTTGCGACCTACACGATCCGCAACGACAAGCTGCGCCGGACCACGCAGCGAATGATTCCTACGCCAAAGCCGTCACCCTAGCGTGGGATGTAACAGCCGCTGCAGGCTACCGCGATTCACTAACGATGCGGGCAGTCTTGATGTAATCCAATCGCGGGAACTCTTTCTTAAGGTAGGCGTTGCCCTGCGCCGCGATCTTATCTTGATCCGGCTGTTCCCCGTAACCGGAGTAGATGTGGTCGACGTTCTGCATTCCGCTCGAGACCCGGCCGATCGGAGCAAACCCCATCGCATCGAGCCGGGCGTTGTCTCCCAGGTTGATGAAGAGGTGCGTCGAGCGGCTGTTCGGCTCTGACGTTGCGGCATACGATACCATTCCGCGCGTATTCGACGCTTTGGGCGGATCGTCGGGAATGGTGGTATCCCACTTCTTGGTAACGGTGGGGCTGGCCGCCGCGCCCCACTGCACCACAAAGCCCGGTACGACGCGGTAAAAGCGAGCGCCGTCGAAATACTTCGCCTTGACCAGCTGGTAGAAGTGCTGGGCGCCGTGGGGCGCGAGACGACGGTCCACGTCGATGACGACGGGTCCTTTACTCGTGTCGAACAGTACGCGGTACGTACCGGAGGCCGATGTTTGTGGGGCCGGCTCCTTGGCAGCACCGATACAACAGGCAAAGGCCAGCACCAGGGCGGCGACGGTTGAAAATTTGTTCATTGCCATTCCACCTTCGGCGCCCTCCCACCGTCATCCTGACCTTCCGCCCGCAACAGATCGCAAAACCAAAACCCCTTGGCCGTACGCGTGTTGGACAGCGGGCAGGGCGATGGGGTCGCGGCACCGTCAGGATTCGTTTGCTCGACGCGGCGGTAGACTTGCTCCCCAACGGTCACGTTAATACGAGCGTTGAAGATCGGGCCGGCATACGCGAACGAATGGAATTCGCCGTTCTCGCCACAGGGGTCAACGTCGGACGGAAGCGTATTGATAAGGTCCCAGTCGACGATCCGGCCCAGCGCCGTCTCATCCAGGTAGGCGTCGCTAACACAACACACGATCGATCGAAAGCCTAGGTCGATAAACTCTCCAATAACCTTACGCGTGTCGAGCTTCCAAAGTGGAAAGAGACCGCGCATCCCGATACGTGCGAGCTTCTCCTCGCGCCAGCGCCGGAGATCCTCGAGAAAGATGTCGCCAAACGCAACGCCCGATACACCGTGCTCCTTATGCGCGAGCAGATGGGCCGACATGTTGCGCTCGTACTCGTCATTCGAACAGCCGTTAACAAACACTATATCCAGCGGCAGGCCTATAGCGCGCGCCTGCGCCTGCGCTAGCTCGAGTCGAACTCCATGCATCGACACTCGCGCGAATCGTTCGTTCACGGTGGTAAGAAGGGAGACGATCGTATACCGATCGTCTTGCAGCATCCTGTGCAGCGCAAGCGCCGAGTCTTTCCCGCCGCTCCAGCAAAATACGATCCGTTCGCTCACGGTTGGTCCTTTGTTAAAGGCATCCTCGCAGCCGGAGGCTATTGCTTGCCGGAGGACAACAACGCTAGCGGAGGCGGCATTGACACCACCAACGACGGCTGACGAGCAAACGATTCACCGCATCGAAGCGTTTTCCGACATCGTCATCGGCTTTTGCCTCGCCGAGATCGGCTTGAGCCTGTCGATTCCAAGCACGGGAGCGACTCTTGCGAACTTGAGCGGCAACGTCTTGGTTTTCGCCGCGTCGTTTTCTATGGTCGTGACGCTGTGGTGGAACCATCACCGGCTCTTCAAGACCTATCTGGTCCTTAATCGCGTGACGCTCGTTATGAACTTCGCGCTGTTGGGCGGACTGGTGCTGATGCTGTACTTTTTGCAGATCGGTGCGCGAGATATCACGGTGCAGGGTGGCGGACCGCATTTCTTTCTGCGCCTAATGCTACTGAGCTTTGCGGCCGTCTACGCGTTGCTGGCCGGGATGTTCGCGATCGGCGTGCGTGCGCGATGGTCGGCGCTATCGCCGGCGATTTTGCCTGGGGCGTTGAGCGAACGGCGCACATGTTCTCAGTGGCGGCGGCATTCGCCGTCGTGGCCGCTGCCTTGGGCCTGACGCGCGGAAGCTTCGACGTCGGCGGCCTGCACGTGACCTCGCTCGAAATCGTGCTTCTCGCGATGGTCTTGTGGCTGCTCGTATGTCGCCGAATCATCCTCCCGCATTTCGTACGCCGCCTACAATGGCGGCGGCACGCAGGTGCTAGCGACCCGGCGGCACGTGGCAATGAGATACGGACCGGTACCCACCGCAAACGGTGATCCCTTGGCTTGTTGCAGCGCACCGTTGGTCGAGATAGCGTAGGCGGAAACATTGTTCGAGCCATCGTTGGCCGCATACGCAAACTTGCCCAGAGGATCCACCGCTACACCATCGGTATTCGTGCCCGCCGCAAATGGCGAGCCTTTCACTGGTTTCAGCGCGCCGCTCGTCGCGTTGATAGCATAGCCGGAAACATCGTTGGAACCACTGTTAGGCACGTAGGCGAACTTGCCGGTAGGATCGACGGCCACGCCATAGGGTTCGCTGTCCGTGGCAAAGGGCGACCCAGTCGCTGGTTTCAGCGCGCCGCTGGTAGCGTTGATGGTGTAGGCCGAAACATTGTTAGAACCATTGTTGGCCACGTAGACGAACTTGGCCGAAGGGCCGACTGTTACGAAATACGGCTTGGTGCCGGCGGCAAACGGTGATCCCTTCACCGGTTTCAGGGCACCGCCGGTCGAGTCGATGCTATAGGCCCAAACGTTATTGGAGCCATCGTTAGTGACGTAGACGAACTTGCCATTAGGATCGACTGCCCCGAAATAGGGGTTGCTGCCCGCCGCAAATGGGGATCCCGTGACCGGCTTCAACGCGCCGCTTGTCGCGTCGATGGCATATGCGGAAATGTTGTTGGAGCTAAAGTTGGCGACATAGGCGAACTCAACCGGCGCGGCGTCGAAAATGACCGCACGTTGCGCCGAACGCGTTTGTGACCCGGGGGTGGTATCGAGCGGCGTTATCTTTCCTGAAGACCCGTATGCCGAACAGCCGGCAACGAGTGCGGCGACACCGAGCGTAGAAAACGTTCGAACGAAGCGATGACGAGACTGCATAAAAAACCTGCCTTATTGGAGCCGGGATACGTTCGCAACAACTTCAATTAGTAACGCGAGGCGTCGATTACGCCGCACCGACGTTAGGCGGCGAACGCGAGTACACCTTCAATCCACCGGGTTGCAGTTCGTTGTAGGAGAAGGCACCGAGTCCGCTTGGTTAGCCCCCCAATATAGCTACGCCCGGAATTACATCGGCGACCTGTCGGCGACCGCGTGGGTTTCAAAATCAGCGAATTGGGGAGAAATCAACTAACCGTTTGAGACACGATTGAACCTCTTGCGCCCGCAGCCGGTCCTCGACGTAAGATTTCTAAACAGGGAAAGGTCGATAATATGCTCATTCTTATTTGGCTCGTTGTCGGATTGATCGCAGGGTATCTGGCAAAATTCGTCGTTCCCGGTGAGGGCCCCGGGGGTGTGATTGGGGATCTCGTAATCGGGGTCGTCGGCGCGCTTCTGGGTGGTTGGATATTCGGCTTGTTCGGCCATTCCGGCGTAACCGGGATCAACATCTACAGCATCGTGGTCGCATTAGTTGGCGCCGTGGTCCTTCTGTTCATCGCGCGGATGGTGAGCGGCCGCCGATCGGGCGTTTAACCCACAGAAGGCAAAGAGGCGGTCAACGTTGGGTCCAGGGCGGGTTCACGTCGGGCCGGCTAAAGTCGAGCTTCGCGGTGAGCCGGGCATTGTAGGCGGTTTTAAGGTTTCGGTTGTAGAGACTGATCTTCGGCGCAATAGCGGTGTACGGCGCCAACCGCGCAACCGGCGAGACGGCGGCGTGCAGCGAAACCGCCATGCCGTCGTAGGTCGAGAGCGGCGGCAGGCCGAGCATCAGCTCCATCGTGCGCAGCACGCTCATCGTCGAGTAGTGCGTGTGCTGCAGCCCGCCGCGCGCGTACGGCGAGACGAGGAAGAAGATCGTGCGCTGGCCGCTTACGTGATCGGGACCGTCTTGTGCGTCATCTTCGATCACGAAGATCGCCGACGATCTCCACACCGGCGAATGCGAAATCGTGTCGACGATCCCGCCCAGCGCGTAATCGTTCTGCGCCACCATCGACGCCGGCGTAAGTTTGCCGGGGCGCCGTCCGTAGGTGTGGTCGTTGGGCAGCCAGATGTACTCCAAGTGCGGCATGTTGCCGTCGTGAATGAAATCGACGAACTCGCGGCGCCATTCCTTGACGCGATTGAGGTCGCTGTAGTCGAGGTTCCAACCCACGTAACGCGGGTCGTAGAGTCCGGCCAAACTCGGCACGGGCGGGTCGACCATCTCGCCGTAATCGCGAAACGAGACGTGCGCGGTTTGAGCGTCCTGCCAGATGTAGCCGCTGAAGGGAACCATTGCCGGCGAGAGCGAGTCGTCGCCGCGGCGGCCGGCGTAGGTCGACGGCCACATGCGTTCGACGAAATCGGTATCGAAGGCCGCGTCTGCCCAGTTGTGTCCGGGTTCGCTGACCTCGCCGCTCGTGTAAGTGTTGTCGAAGAGGCCGAAGCGCGTCGCGAGCGCATGCTCGTTGGGCGTCACGCGCGCGCCGAACGATGTCAGCTTCGGATCGCCGTTGCCCTGAGGCATGTCGCCGAGCACTTGATCGTACGACCGATTTTCTTTGAGAATGAAGAAGACGTGCGCAATGGGGCCGCCGGTGCGAACGACGGCGCTCCTCTGCGCGCTGGTCCAGCCCGCGGCGCCTTGTGGATTGCCCAAGTCCGCGACGTGTTGGGATAGGTCGTACGCGCGAATCGAGCCGTGCTGGATCGCCGCGACATAGTCGACGTCGCTGTGGGAGCCGTTAATGTAACGCGGATTCGGGCGCGTGCCCTCGCCCTTGCCGTCGATAATGTAGAGCCGCTGCCCGAGCACCACGACGTCGGTCGGATACCAGCCGGCGGGGATGCGCGCGACGACGCTCCGATCGCGGATGACGGCGATGTCGTTCGCGGTGCCGAGCGAAGCGTAGATCACGTCGCCCTCGCGCGTGAGTGCGTTCGGCGAGACTCCGACGACCTCTGACCCGTGCGCCGTCCGGTCGCCGACGAAAATGCTCGCAATGCGCGTTCCATTCGATGCGTCGTAGACGCCGACGGTATCGTTGTCAGTCTCGGCAACGTAAATCGTGTCGCCGACGGGAAGAATCGCTGTCGGATGAAGCCCCGTTTCGATCCGGCGCTCGTCAAGCGTCTGCGTATCGATCGCCTCGACGTAGCTCGCGGCGCAGTTCGAAGCGAAGAGCGTCTTACCGTCGGAAGAAAAAGCCAACCCGCCGATAAATCCGCCGACGCCGGTTGCTTTTGCGCTCGAGAGTCCGTCTAACGTTCCGATGCGAACCGAAGTATCGCCATCGGTTGCCGCGGCGAACCTTTCGCCGGACATCGCGAAGGCCACCGGGTACGAGCCTTTGCCCAATGGAACTGCGCGAGCGCTCTTTGCGACCACGTCGACATCGAAAAGCGCGTCGGCATTCGCGCCGGCGACCAGCACGTGGCCGCCGTCGATCCACACCGGGCGCCCGAATGCACCTTTCAGCGGAATCGCCGCGAGCATGCGAAGATCGCTTGCGCGATAAAGACGCAGCGACGGCGGATTGTATCCCGATTCGACGACGGCAAGCGTAGCCTGGTCGGGCGACGCGGAGGCGCCCTGCGGGAACGTATCGGTTTGTGTCACGAGTGCTTGCGGTGGTTGGATTACCCAACCGTTCGGAAGCACGACCCCGGCGGCCGTCGCCGCCGCGCAAACGGAAATGCAGGCAGCCGCGAGGACCGCCGTCGTACGCGCGCTCATTCCGCGCCGTTCGTGAAACAGTGGGGGGCGCCCCGGGTACTACGGCATCATGAGGCTTATGCGTTTATTTCTGGCGGCGAAGAGGGACGTCTTCCGGACGATACCGCTCGTGCGCGACGCGCGCGTCCCGCTGTCGCTCAAGCTGATCGCCGCAGCGATCGCGGTGCTTGTGATCTCGCCGGTTGACCTCTTTAGCGATATACCGGTCCTCGGCGCTCTGGATGACGCAGCATTACTGACGCTGCTCTGCGTCTGGTTCGTAAGTCAGGCATCGAAGCACGTCGAACCCGTCCCGGTGCGGCGCCGCCCCGGTAGCAGCACGCTCGCGATTCGGTAAGCGAAGCGAAAACCTCGCTGTCGGCCTCGGGCGCCCTTCCCGTCACTCGCGGCGTTGACAAGGTCCCCCGGGCCCGTTACGGTGTTGATGGCATTGCGGCGCCATCGTCTATCGGTTAGGACATCGCCCTTTCAAGGCGGAAAGACGGGTTCGATTCCCGTTGGCGCT
>PMUK01000095.1 GCA_003166915.1 Candidatus Cybelea palsarum | reverse complement strand
TCTTGGGTGGCCACCGAGGCGCGGTGGTCACGTCCTACAATCCGCAGGCCAGGGATGTGACTCTCGAAGAAACGGGCGCTAACACCGAGACCGACAAGCAGTTCATCTACAATACCTACGCCGACCTTCTAAAGAGCGTCGAAGCCAAGCCCTGCATGACCAAGACGGAATCGTACGAAGAGCGTGCCAAGGCGCTATTTACCAAGGAGCCAGCGAACATGAAGCTCCTAGTAGTAGTAGACAAACTGCTTACCGGCTTTGATGCGCCACCGTGCACCTACCTCTACATCGACAAGTCTATGCAAGACCACGGCCTGTTTCAGGCTATCTGTCGCACTAACCGGCTTGATGGCGAGGACAAGCAGTTCGGCTACATCGTAGACTATAAGGATCTATTCAAGAAAGTCGGGAGCGCAATGGCGGTCTATACCTCTGAGTTGGATCACAGTGCCGGCGGCCCGCCCCCAGAAATTCTGCTCCAGGATCGCTTGGCCAAGGGCAAGGAACGCCTCGATAATGCCATCGAAACTCTAGCGCTCCTGTGCGAGCCGGTGGAGCCCCCCAAGGGCGAACTCGAATATATCCACTATTTCTGCGGCAACTCCGAGATACAATCCGACCTCGAGGAACGTGAACCTCAGCGGGTTGCCCTCTACAAGGCTACCGCCGTACTGATGCGAGCCTTTGCCAACATCGCGGACGAGCTCGAGGCTGCTGGATACACACCCGCTGATATCGCCCGCATAAGGCAGCAGTTGAACCACTTCCTCAACGTTCGTGAAATCATTCGCCGAGCCAGCGGCGAGACGCTCGATCTCAAACCTTATGAAGCCGACATGCGGCACCTGATCGACACCTACATCGAGGCCGATGAGCCGAGGACAATTTCGCCATTCGAGAACATGAGTCTCCTCGATCTAATCGTAAAGACTGGCATTGCCAATGCCATAGCGTCGCAGCTGGGCGAAATGAAAGGCAATAAGGACGCCATCGCCGAGACGATCGAGAACAACGTTCGCAGCAAGATCATAAAAGAGCACCTGAACGATCCAGCCTTCTACGAGACGATGTCGTCGCTGCTCGAGGAGATCATTATTGCGCGCAAGGCAAAGGCAATCGAGTACGAAGAGTATCTAAGGCGCATTGAGGAGCTCGCGAAGAAAGTGGAGACGGGGCAATCGGCTGAGACGCCCCCGAAACTCGATACGCGGGGTAAGCGTGCCCTCTGGAACAATCTCAATCAGAATGAAGTGCTGGCTCTGAGGATCGACGAGGCTGTCCGGAAAGTGCGCCCTGACGGATGGCGTGGGGTCCAGGCTCGCGAGCAGATTATCAAACAAGCGCTTCATGGGGCCCTACACGATGTCGATGAGGTTGAGCGACTCTTTCTCGTTGTCAAGGCACAGGCCGAGTACTAATGGTCGCGCAGCAAGATCTCGGCGACATTTCCGTGGATGTGATGTTTAAGGACATCAAAAACGTCCATCTCAGCGTGCATCCACCTACGGGACGGGTCCGCATCGCCGCGCCAACTCGGATGAGTCTCGAAACAGTTCGCGTTTTTGCAATCTCGAAGATAGGCTGGATCAAGCGGCAACAGCGAAAGCTCCGCGAGCAAGTGCGCGAGGCACCGCGGGAATACGTGGAGCGGGAGAGCCATTATCTCTGGGGCAAGCGCTATCTGCTAAGGGTGATCGAGGGCGATAATGGGACGTCCGTCGATGTAAGGCATAGCCAACTGCTGCTTCAGACGAAGCCGGGCGCAACCGTAAGCGAAAAACGCAACCTGGTCGCCACGTGGTACCGACAACAGGTAAAAAGCGCATCCTCACCCTTGATTGCCAAGTGGACCCCATTGATTGGTGTGACAATCAAAGCAGTTTACGTACGACAGATGAAGACTAAGTGGGGAAGCTCCAATCCGGTTGCCCGCTCCATTCGCCTTAACACAGAGCTGGCCAAAAAGCCCAGGGAGTGTCTCGAATACATCATCGTTCATGAAATGACCCATCTGTTAGAGCCAACCCACAACGATCGCTTCCTTGCCATGATGGAGCGGTTCATGCCCAACTGGCGGCTTTGCCGAGATCAACTAAATCAGCTGCCCGTGCGCCATGAGGAATGGCGATATTGACTGCGCCGCCTCATAAATTGAGCACAGGACACGGGCTGCGGGCACTCACGCTCCGACCGCCGTGGGCTTGGGCCATTATTCGTGCCAGGAAGCGCATAGAGAATCGCACCTGGACAACGCACTATCGGGGACCCCTCGCAATCCACTCGTCCTCTAAGCTCGCCCTTGCGGATGTTCATCGTTTAGAACGCATCCTCGGTCGCCGGATTGATCCGAGTCGCTTAGTCCGCGGAGCCATTATGGCAACGGCGAACCTTGTCGATATTGTGCCAACGGAACGCTGTCGTGGCCGCTGGGTTTCAGGGCCGTACTGCTGGGTGCTTCGGGATGTCCGCCCGCTGAAGTCACCGATCTATGTCACTGGAGCACTCCAGTTGTGGGACCCACGATCTCGATGCACTCGGTCTCAGATGGCGGAGTTAACCAAGCACTTATCGACAAACCATCGAAAGTAACAGCCTAAGGGCCACGCATAGTCGTCTCATAGCTCCGGTCGAAGAACTCTTTAGCGACATTATTTCGCCCGGGGTACCTAAGGGGCTCGGAATTCCGGGTTTGGAGCTAAAGATCAGGTCAAGAGGGGGGCAAGCGCCACCTGTGGATAACGTGGACAAAATGCCACGTCCGGTCCGCATCCACACTATAGGGTACCAACAGCGCACCGGTGTCGAACTGGTGCAAGCGCTGGTCTCTGCGGGCGTAGCGTTCCTAATCGACGTTCGCGCTGTTCCGATGAGCCGCAAGCCTGATTTCCGCAAGAATCGCTTGGCCACACTTGTGAGCGACGCCGGAATCAGGTATGTCGGCATGCCAGGGCTTGGAACGCCGAAGTTCCTCCGTGAGAAGCTGGCCAGAGACGGAAAATATGATGAGTTCTTTGAGCAATTCCGCGACCATCTCAAATCTGCGGAGGCTCACATCGAATCGCTAGCCCGTCTCGTTGATCGCAAGCGGGTATCGCTCATGTGCTTCGAGCGTGATCCGGCGGAATGTCACCGCTCCGTCATCGCCGACCGCGTCGCACACATGCTAGAGACGCCCATCCTACACCTATAAAAGGGGGCGCTTTCGGTGTGGCAAACGCGCACATTCTTGGTCCTAGCCAAGACTTATCCGGGCCCTAGTGCTGCGATTCAAGAGGCAGTTTGTACCGCCGCTGTGGACGAGGATGGCAAGCTTACCAGACTGTTTCCGGTCCCGTTCAGAACGATGGCGGAAGCAAAACGTTTTAAGAAGTGGCAATGGATCCAAGCAAGGGTTCAAAAAGCTCCGCATGATCATCGACCCGAGAGCTACAAGGTAGACTACGACTCGATTGAACCCATGGAAGAAATGCCGGCCGGGCGCGGTTGGCCTTCCCGATGGGCTCTCGTGAAGCACTTGGTTCAACCGTCCATTGAAGCAGTGCGCGATTCTGGAGCAAGTCTTGGGCTCATCAAACCTCGCAACTACTCTTTGAAAATCGAAAAGCTTCGGAACCCGCAATGGACGGAGGATGAGATTCAGAAAATGTTGCCAGGAGAAGGCAATACTGATCTGCTTGGTAGCCCTCTTACACCAAGAACGGTGCTCGAAAAGTTGCCCGTCCAAATGAGGTACGTCTTTGACTGCTCCGACGACGAGGCGCGCCATGACTTTATCTTCGAGGATTGGGAAGTCGGTGCTTCTTGGAGATCCTGGAGCAAGCGCTACAGGACACCCACATTGCTGCATGCCGCGCTCGTTCACAAATATGTCGAGGAGCCAACCAAAAAAGACAATATGTACTTTTTCATCGGAAACAACTATAAGAGGCAACATATCTGGATGGTGATTGGCCAAGCCCGGCCCAACCATCTGGCGCGAAGTGCGACGCTGCGAGGCTAAGCGATGCGCATTCTCGACGAAGAACTTTGGCCGCTTCACCGCTGACGAAAACCTAGAGGTGGTGTCGAAGTGTTATCATGGGAGGCGCAATGTCCAAACCGATGCCTGGGCCGGTCCGCGATGCTCTGAGGGCGTACCTGGACCAAATCCTCTAGCCGTTCTTTACGGCGGCTAGCTGAGGACTGTGCGCAGCGCGATGTTAAAACATCGATCGCAACCCTCAAGCGTTGGTCCAGGAAATATGACTGGCAGCGACGTGTCGCGGAGCATGATCGAATGGCGGCAGAACAGAGCATGGCCATTACCGTCAATCACCGGGTGAAGGCTACGCGGGCCTATCTCAAGCTGATTGACTCAGCGAAGCGGCGACATTACTGGCTCCTGGATCCAAACAACCCGAACCTTACGCCGGCACAACGAAGACGAGCGATGCATCCGACCATACCCGACTATCTTACGCTTCTCAAGTTGGAGAATGAACTCTATAAGCGTCTTGAGCGGTTCGAAGCCATGAGATCTGCTGTTCCAGAGACACCAACAACCTCGTACACACGTCAGGAACTAGACGCAATGATGCGAGCTCTCGCAGAAGTTCGCCATGGACTTCCACCGCGACGGCCAGATCGAAGAAGCTAAGCTCGACCAGATGGAATGACTACCTAGTGCGCCACTGGAGCACCCAATCGCGGCCGTAAAAGAATGCTGATCCAGAGACACCAACACGGCCGTACACAGACGAAGAGCTACACGTCATGATGAGAGCACTGGCTCAGTATCGCCACGGCCTTCCAAGCGGATAGGCACCAAAGCCGGAAAAGCAAACTGCCCGCCCTAACCCCGTTGACAAGAGTAGCAGGAGGGCGCATCCTAGCCTGACAGAGGTCGTCCGGATGCTTTGCGGCTTTCGCTTGTCGCGTTTTGCGTCTGGCAGCACCTTCACGGTTAGGAGGTTGAGCCGATGCGTATTTCAGTGAGCACTCTCGTCGCAGCGTTTTTTAGCGTGTCGCTTTTAAGCGCGTGCGGCGGCTCGAACATGGCCTTTGCGCCACGCGTTCCCGTAACGGAGGTGCGTCGGCTGACCGACGTCCTCTATAACTTCGGGGCCCTGCCCGACGCCGAGTACCCCGATGCAGGGTTGCTCGCCGGAAAGAAGGGCGAGTACTACGGCACCACCTTGGGCGGCGGTAACGGCCCCAGCGGCGGCGTCGGTACGGTCTACGAGATTACTGCTACCGGCAAAGAGAAGGTGCTGTATAGCTTCCAAGGCGGCAACGACGGTGAGGAGTCGCAATCCACGCTCATCATGGACAAGAGCGGCGCCCTCTACGGCGAGACCGACTACGGCGGTGGATCGTCTGGGTGCACTTACGGTTGCGGCACAGTCTTCAAACTCGCGCCCGGGAAGAGCGGCTGGACCGAGAGCGTGCTCTACGCGTTCCAAGGCGGCAGCAACGACGGCTCGTATGCCGCCGGCGATTTGGTGATGACCAAGGGTGGCGCAATTCTAGGTACCACGGTTCGTGGCGGCGGTGCCACGTTCTGCAAAGCCGGTAACGGGTGCGGCGTTGTCTTCGAGCTGACACCGTCGGGATCGACGTACACGGAAAAGGTCGTTCACGCGTTTAAGTCAGGCCCACCAGACGGCTTGGTTCCGACCAGCCTCGTTGCCGACAGCAGCGGAGACCTTTACGGTACGACCTTAAATGGCGGTCTCGCCACCGGCGACTGCAAAGGGGCGTTCGGCATCCCGGGCTGCGGCACGGTCTTCAGGCTGACACCGTCGGGTTCGACCTATACCGAGTCCGTGCTCTACCGCTTCAAGGGCAGAACAGATAGAAGATTCCCGTCCGCACGGAGGTCGGACCGAGTTTCGT